>JAFEEA010000118.1 GCA_018241335.1 Pseudomonadota bacterium | reverse complement strand
TGGCCAGCACCCGCCCGCCGCGCGCCGCGATGGTCTCCACGGCCCGCATCACCGCGTCCGCCGCCTCGCCCTCCATGTGGCACAGCGCCAGCACCGCCTCGGGCGCGCCCTTGACCGCGATGCGCCGCCCGCCGTCCCGGCTGGCCCAAACCTGCGCCATCGCCAATCGGCCGCGCGTCAGGCCATAGGTCGTCTCGATCACCCGCCCGTCGTCATGATCGACCGGCGCGGCGTCGTGGAAGGCCTGCTCCATGGGATCGAAGGGGTGCGGCGCGCTCGCCCTGGCCCCCAGGCCCACAAGGGCCAGCGCCGCCGCCGGCGTCGCCTCGCCCGACGCCCAAGACGTCAGGGTCCCGCCCGACCAGGCGCAGAAGATGGTCATCCGGTTCTGGGTCAGGGTGCCGGTCTTGTCCGTGCACAACACCGTCGCCGCCCCCAGGGTCTCGATGGCCGCCGCGTGGCGGGTCAGCACCTTGGCTCTGGCGATGCGCTGCGCGCCCATGACCATGAACACAGCCAGCACCAGGGGGAATTCCTCCGGCAGCATGGCCATGGCGATGGAGAGGCCACCCAGCACCCCTTGCAGCCAGGACCCGCGCAACAGGCCGGTCAGCAGCACCACGCCGCCGCAAACCACCACCGCCGCCAGTCCCGCCACCTGTACGATGCGGCGCGTCTCCAGGCTGAGCCGGGCGGGGCGGCTGTCGATCCGCTTCAAGGCGCCGCCGATCCGGCCGATCTCCGAGCGCGCTCCCGTCGCCGCCACCTCGGCCAGGCCCTGGCCGCGTACGATCAGGGTCCCGGAATAGAGGAACGGAGTCGCCTCGCCACCGGGCGCGGCCATCGCCCCGGCATCGCGCGAGGCGGTCTTGCCGGCCGGGGCGGACTCACCGGTCAGCATGCTTTCATCCACCTCCAGGTCCGCGCCTTCGCGCAGGATGGCGTCGGCCGGCGTGCGTTCGCCCTCGGCCACCGCGACGATGTCGCCGCGCACCAGCTCACGGCCGTCGATCCGAAGGCGCTGGCCGCCACGCACCACCGTGGCCTGCGGGCTTGTCAGGTCACGCAGCGCCGACAGGGCGCGCTCCGAGCGATAGCCCTGCAGGACCGCGATGCTCACCGACAAGGTGGCGAACACCATCAGCAGCGCCGCCTCGCGCGGGTCGCCGATCAGCAGATAGACCGCGCCGCTGGCCATCAGCAGGACGAACATCGGCTCGCGCGCCACCTCGAGCACGATGCGCCAGAAGCCGCGCCGGTCCGGGTCCGGCAGCACGTTCAGCCCGTCGCTCGCCAATCGCCGCGCCGCTTCCTGATCGCTCAGACCATCCAGCGGCGTGGGACCTTTGGGGACCGCGGGAGTCACGCGGTCAGCGACCCTGGCACGGCCCGCGCGCAGCCCCCGCGTACATGATCCCCGCCGCGTCCTTGCCGGCGCGCCAGCAAGCCGGTCCCTGGCCGAACTCATGTTGCTGGCCGTCGCCCAGCAACTCGCCCAGCGAACTGGCTTCGAGCCCCTCCGCGGCCAGCCGCCCGGCCAGGGTGGCCGCGGCGGCCTCTCCGGTCCCCGCAATTCTCACGGTCACTCGGTAGCGGATCACACCGCCGCCGAACGCCGGCGTATCCGCCTGCAGGCAGATGGGATCGGCGCAGCTCGACCAGGCGACCGCGCTGTCGCCCGCCTTCGCGGGAGGCGCCGCGGCGAAGATGGGCAGCCGTTCCGCGCGCCGGGCGTGGGCGAGCGCCAGGTTGATCCTGGTGCGCACGGCCTCCACGGACGGATAGAGCACAGGTGTCTCGGCCAGGGCCTTGCCGGCGGCCAGGCGTGCGTCCGCGCCCTGGCCATAGATCCGATCGCCGAAGTCGGCGGCGGCGATGGCGGCCCGCTGGCGTTCGCTCTCGCGCGGCAGGTTGCAGGCGGCCTCATAGGCCTCGCTGTCGGCCAGGCTCAGGTCGGGGCTGCGCGACAACAGCCGCACCGCGCTCCAGGCGCAGGCCATGGCGGGATCGGGCGTGATCCCGATGCAGCGGCCGCCGGCAGCATAGCAGCTGGCCAGCCAGGCCTGGGAAGACGCCTTGCCGCTCAAGGCGTCGTGCTGGATCGAAGGCGCAGAAGACACGGCCGGAGCCTTGTGTTGTTCGCAGGCCGCTACCGCGAGCGACAGCAGCGCCGCCAGGGCGGGCGACAGCATCAGGCCAGTTCCAATCCGCATCGCTCGCCTCCAAGGGTCAGGCCAGATTGCGACGCTGGGTGCGCGTCGGCCTTGATCGCGCTCAACACCGCCATCGGCGCAGCGCATGGCGACGATAACCTAATGCGAATTCAGCGAAAGGCGGCGCGCGCCTAGGTTCGCCCTGTCCAAACGGCTTCGGCCTTCCCGAAGCAACCCGTTCAAAACACAGGGAAACCGAACATGATCCGTGCTGTTTCAATGCTCAATCTCGGCATCGCCACCGCCAGCTTGGCTGCGGTCCTGGCTATCTCGGGGGCCGCCCACGCCGGCGAATGCCCGGCCGCCCAGATGCGGCCCGACGCCCGCGCCGGCGGCGAAACCATGCCCAAGGGCGTCACCGACACCGAACTGTCCTCGCTGCCGCTGGCCGGCCAGATCCAGGGCCTCGACGGGCGCCGTCTGCGCCTGCGCCGGCTGGTGATCCAGCCGGGTGGCGTGGTGCCGTGGCACAGCCACGCGGACCGCCCGGCCCTGATCATGACGCTCAGCGGCGCCATCACGGAGTATCGCTCCACCTGCGCCGTCGGCATCGACCATCCCAAGGGCGATGTCGCGCGCGAACAGACGGGCTACGCCCACTGGTGGAAGAACAACGGCAAGGTCCCCGCCGTGCTGATCGCCGCCGACATCAAGAACGACGGCGCGCCGCCCGACGGCGACCACATGTGATCCCCTAGGTCTCGGCGCCGATCCGCCCTCGATCGGCCCGGCGATCCGAGGTTCGGCGGGCCGGACGTCCTCAGCCCCCCACGTCCAGCTCGCCCGTCCGCCGCCGGCCCCCTCACCGGCCCGGACCCGAAGCGCGCGGCGCCTCCGCATGTCCCATGCCGGCGGAGGGCCGCGCGCTTTTTCATTGTCTCCAGCCCCCCCCTCACGGAGCCTGCGCATGCAGCCGTCAACTGGCCCCAACGCCGCCCGAAACCTGGTGGTCGGCCTGATCGGGTTCCTGACCCTGGTCGACCTCTTCGCCACGCAGGCCATCCTGCCGACCCTGGCGGCGCACTATCGGGTGGCGCCGGCGGCAATGGGCCTGGCGGTGAACGCCAGCACCGTCGGCATGGCTGTCGCCGCGCTGGTCACCGCCCTCGTCAGTCACCGCCTGCCGCGCCGCACGGGGATCTGGATCGCCCTGGCCGTCCTGGCGGCGCCCACCACCGCCCTCGCCTTCGCGCCTGATCTGGAGGTGTTCACGGCGCTACGCGTGACCCAGGGGCTCTGCATGTCGGTGGCCTTTACCCTGACCATGGCCTACCTGGCCGAGCACGCCAGCGCCGAAGAGGCCGCCGGCGCCTTGGCCGCCTACGTCACCGGGGTCGTGGCCAGCAACTTGTTCGGCCGCCTGATCGCCTCCACCGTCGCCGGCGCCCTCGGCGTGGCCGTGAACTTCTACGTCTTCGCGGGCCTCAACCTCGCCGGCGCGGCGCTGACCTTCGCGGTGTTGCGTCGCGCGCCCCTCGCCGCCTCCGCCTCGGCCGGCCCCACCGCGCTGAAACGACTGGCGGCGCACCTGGCGACGCCTTGCCTTCGCGCCTGCTTCGGGATCGGCTTTTGCGTCCTCTTCGCCTTCATCGGCGCCTTCACCTATGTGAACTTCGTCCTGGCGCGCACGCCCCTGTCCCTGACGCCAATGGCGCTGGGCCTGGTCTATTTCGTCTTCGCACCGTCGATGCTCACGACACCCCTCGCCGGCGCCGTCGCCAACCGCTTCGGCCCGCGCCCAACCTTCTGGGCGGCCCTGGGCCTGGCCGCCGCCGGCCTGCCGCTGATGCTGGCGCCCAGCCTCCTGGCGGTGATCGCCGGCATGGTCCTGCTGGCCGCCGGCACCTTCTTCGCCCAGGCGGTCGCAACCGGCTTCGTCGGCCGCGCCGCCCGATCCGATCGCGCCGCCGCCAGCGGACTCTACCTCGCCGCCTACTACCTCGGCGGGCTCGCCGGCGCGGCCGTGCTGGGCCAGGTCTTCGACCGCTTCGGCTGGCCGTGGGCGGTCGCTGGCGTCGGCTCGGCCCTGGCGCTTGCGGCAGTGTTCGCCGCCGTGCTGCGGCCCGCGACGGCGGGCGACAGGATCGCGACCGCCTGATGGGAAGCGCCTGACCGAAAGCGCCTGACCGAAAGCGCCTGGCCGAAAGCGCCTGATCGGACGCGCCGCCCCTTGCCTTTCCGCGCGGTTCACCCGCTAGGGTGCGCCTCACAAGAAGGAGGACCTCACCATGATCGGCTACGCCACCATCGGAACCAACGACCTCGACCGCGCGGTCCAGTTCTACGACAAGGTCTTCGCCCCCCTGGGCGGCCAGCGCACCTTCGCCAACGGCGAGCGCATGCAGTTCTACGCCAGCAAGGCGATGCCCGGCATGATCGCCATCAGCAAGCCCTACGACGAGCAGCCGGCCACCTGGGGCAACGGCTCCATGTTCGGTTTCCCGGCCGAGTCCAAGGAACAGGTCGACGCCGCGCACGCCGCGGCCCTCGCGGCCGGCGGAACCTGCGACGGTCCTCCGGGCCAACGCATGCCGACCTTCTACGGCGCCTACTTCCGCGACCTGGACGGCAACAAGATCTGCGTCTTCAAGATGGGCTAGAGGCTGACCGGGAGGGCCTGGACGGCCCTCCTACACCTCGAACACCACGGCCTCGTCGCCCTCCGCGTCGGGCGGCATGGGCTCGAACTGGCTTTGCGGCCAGGCGAAGGCCTTGGCGGCGCGCACGAAGGCTCCCACGGCGGGGCTGTGCGGGCGGCCGCGCACGGTCACCAGCATGATCTGGCGCACGAACTCCGGATCCACCAGGCGCCGGGTGACCAGGGCCGGGTCGGTGACGCAAAGCTCCGGGAAGAAGCCGAAGCCCATCCCGGCCTTGATCATCCCCTGAACCCAGTCGTCCCGCTCGGACGAGAACACCTTCTTGGTGAAGACGCCCCGGGCGCGGAACTCACGCCGGGCGATGTCGAACACCTCGCACTTGGCGCGATTGACGTAGTGTTCCTCGTGCAGGTCGCGCACGCGCACCACGTTCTGGGCGGCGAAGCGGTGATCGGGCGCAATGCAGACCACGAACCGCTCCTTGAACAGCGGCAGGGTGTGAAAGCGCACGTCAGGCCCTTCGGGCAGGCCGAACAGGCCGACGTGGATATCGCCGTTGGCCAGCATCTCCAGCAGCTCGGCGGCGCTGTTGTCGCTCACCGCCAGCTCGACATTGGGATGCTCGGCCTGGAACTTGATGAAAAGGTCGGACAGGATCGCCGGGCCGATGGTGCACATCGCCCCGATCTGCAGAGTGACGTTGTCCAGCTTCTTGAGGTCGCGGGCGTGGGCCTTGGCCGCGTCGCTCTGGGCCTGGATGGCCTCGAAATAGGGCAGCATGATCCGCCCCAGCTCCGACAGGTGTGTGCGCGCCCGCTCGCGATGGAACAAGGGGCCGCCCATCTCGTGCTCGAGCTGCTGGATGGCCCGGGTCAGGGCCGGCTGGCTGACATTGGCCTGCTCGGCCGCCCGGGTGAAATTGAGCGTGCGGCTCAACGCCAGGAAATAACGCACCTGCTGCATTTCCATGGCGACACCTCCTCGTTCCCGTGGGGCGGCCGGACCGGCCGACCCGGACTCCCTAGTTCTCCAACTCAAGGCAAAGGTTACTACACTCGCGCGACCGGCGAGCGGGCAAACACGCGGGCCGCCGGACAGCGCCGGCGGGAGCGGGCCTCAGTGCGCCGTCCAGCCACCGTCGACCGCCAGGCTCGTTCCCGTGATCGAGGCGCCGCCGGGCCCGGCCAGAAAGACGGCCAGGGCGCCGATCTCTTCGATGGTGGCGAAGCGTTTGTTCGGCTGCGACGCCAGCAGGATATCCGTGACCACCTTGTCGGCCGCGATGCCGTGCGCGCGCGCCTGTTCCTCGATCTGCTTCTCCACCAGCGGCGTGAAGACGTAGCCGGGACAGATGGCGTTGCAGGTCACCCCGGATGTTGCCGCCTCCAGGGCGACGGTCTTGGTCAGGCCCAGGACCCCGTGCTTGGCGGCCACATAGGCGCTCTTGAAAGGCGAGGCGACCAGGCCGTGGGCCGAGGCGACATTGATGATCCGGCCGTAGCCGCGCTGCATCATCTCTGGCAGCACCGCGCGGATGGTGTGAAAGGCGCTCGACAGGTTGACGGCCAGGATCGCGTCCCACTTGGCGGTGGGGAATTCCCCGATCGGCGCCACGTACTGGATGCCGGCGTTGTTCACCAGGATGTCCACCGGACCCAGCACGTCACGGGCGTAGGCCATCATCTCGGCGATCGCGGAAGGATCGGAAAGGTCCGCGCCGGAATAGGCCACCTCCACATTGTGCTCCATGGCCAGGCGGTCGCGGGTTCGCATGATCGTCTGCGGATCGCCAAAGCCGTTCAGGACGATCCCCGCCCCCTGCTCGGCCAGAGCCTCGGCGACGCCGAGCCCGATGCCGCTGGTGGAACCGGTGACGAGGGCCGTCTTGCCGGACAGCGGCCGCACACCGGCGCCGGCGGCCTGGGGAAGGGTGATTTGCATAGGGGGCTCCATCTCAGGATTTGGAAAACAGGAAAGGTCAGGCCGCGTCGCGCAGGCGGCCGGCGCGGAACACGGCGCCGAAGGTCGGCAGGCCCCGGCACGACACCCTCCCCTCCCGCACCAGCTTGATCAGATGCGCCAGGGTGGAGTGCGCGGCCGCGGGGTGAAGGCGGCGGTCGACATCGGCGTAGAGCATCGGGACCAGCCGGCGGATCGTGGCCGGCCCCAGGACTTCCAGGGCCTCCAGCACCTGGCGCTCGCGCGCGTGGCGATGGGCCAGGTAGGCGTCCAGGAAGGCGTCGACCTCGCGGATCGGCGGCCCGTGCGCTGGCCACAGCGTCGTGAACCGCCGGCGGCGCACCTTTTCCAGGCTGGCCATGTAGTCGGCCATGTCCCCGTCCGGCGGGCTGATCACCGAGGTCGACCATCCCATGACGCAATCGCCGGGGAACAGGGCGTTTTCCTCCGCCAGGGCATAGGCGAAGTGGCTGGCCGTATGGCCGGGGGTGGCCATGGCCTTGATGGTCCAGCCGGGACCGAAGAAGCGGGCGCCGTCCATCAGGGCGACGTCCGGAGAGAAGGCCAGATCGTCGCCGGCCTCCAGCCGGTCGTCGCCTCCCGAGGGCCTGGCCGGCGCGCCGCCGGCGTAGATCGTAGCCCCGGTGGCCGCCGCCAGCGGCCGGGCCAGGGGCGAGTGGTCCAGATGGGCGTGGGTGACGAAGATATGCGAGATCTGCTCGCCCGCCGTCGCCGCCAGGATGGCGTCCAGGTGACTGGGCAGGTCCGGCCCGGGATCGATGACCGCCACCGTGCCGTGGCCGACGATGTGGGTGCCGGTGCCGGTAAAGGTGAACGGTCCCGGATTGCGGGCGATCACGCGGCGGATCAGCGGCGAGACCTGCTCGGCGCGGCCGTAGTCGAAGGCCATGTGCTTGACGAACGGGATCATCGCGCGGCCTCCCGATCCAGGTCCGCGCCACCCTCGACCAGGTGGCGGAACGCCGCCGCCAGGCGGGCGGTGGCGCGCAGCTTGTCGATCCAGGGCAGCGCCAGGGGCGGCATGTCAGTCTTGTTGACGTCGACGACGTAGATCCGCCCGTCGGCGGCGTCGCGCAGGACGTCCAGCCCGCCCCAGTCCAGCCTCATGGCCCGGGCGAAGGCGCTGAGGCCCTCGATCTCCTCGGTCGAGAACACCTCCTCGGGCAGGGCCAGGGTGACGCTGGAATTGAAGTTGTCGAACCGTCGTCCCACCGGCCGGCGCTTGATGAAGGTCAGCACCGGGCGCCCGCCCACGAAGGGCGTGCGCAGGTCCACCGCCTGGCCGTCCTCGATGTTGTCGATCAGCCTCTGATAGACCCGCGACGGAAGGGCGGCGCGCGGACAGCAGACGATGCGGCCGTCGTGGACGCCGTTGGCCTCGCTCTTTTCCACCACCAGGCCCGTCTCGGCGCGGGGATCCAGCGCCAGCGGGTAGCCGAACACGGTCTCGAACACGTGAGCGACGCGGCTCTTGGAGACGTCCAGGCACTCGAAGTTGAGGCGGCGGCTGGCCTGCGGGGTCGGCGGACGCCCATGGGTCACGTCGTCGAAATAGAAGGCCGCGTCGGCCTCCGCCGGCGTGCGGGCGATGCGCACGCCCGACCAGGCGGCCGCCGCCCAGACCAGGTACCAGGGGCGCGGCCGGTCCGGCGCGAACCACACCTTGGGCGCGGTCGGATCCAGGCTCGCGGCCAGCGCCTTCAGGCGAACCGGCGCGTACCAGGCCAGCCAGCGCGCGAAGCCCTTGAGCGTCTCGCGGTCGATGGCGACCTCGGCGCCGGTCTTCTTGACCGTCACGCGCCGGCCTTCAAAGCGGAAGTCGGAACTCCAGAGGGCTTCGGACATGGCGTTCTCCCTTGCTTGTTCTTTGGGTTGCGAAGGCCGGCGGGCGTCAGGCGGGCGCGAAGACCCGCGCCACGCGGCCGGCGAAGTCGGCGATCTCGCGCCGGCGGAAGACGCCGAGCAGCAGGATGGCGAAGACCAGGTTCGTACAGGCCGCCGCGAACAGCCCGCCGCCGTCGTGGTTGGGATCGATGCTGAGCGGCGTGAAGAGGTGGAACGACACCGCCCCCGTCATCACCAGCAGCCCCGCCAGGGCGCCAGCCGCCTGCAGGCGGCGGAACATCGGCAGCATCCCCACGATCAGCAGGCTGGAGGTCAGGAGCTCGATTGAGCCGATGACGTACTGCGAGAAGAGGCCGGTGTGGGCGAAGAGGCCCGGCAGGCCCAGCGAGGCGGCCCAGGCGTTCAGCCGGCCGAAGATCACCTGGGTCTTCGGATGGTCGGTGAACTTGTAGCGCAGCGAGTCCAGGAAGATCACCGCCATGAAGGCGGCCATGGCGTTGGGGACGATCTTGGCGATGCGGGACATGGGCGGCGTCCTTGTCAGGTTTCGGGATGGCAGGGGTCGGCGCTAGCGCAGCACCCGCGGCCAGTTGCGGTCGGCGCGGCTGATGTTTCCGGGAACATCGCGTTCCCAGCGCTGCTGAACGGAGGCGTCGTAGTTGAGGTAGAGCTTGCCGCCGACCAGCTTCCAGACCTTGGGGTCGCCCTTGGCGGTGTGGCCCTGGGAGACGGCCCAGGCGCAGTAGCCGCCGTATTGCGGGGCGTAGGCGGCGGGGTTGGCCTTGAAGCGCGCCAGGTGGGCGGCGCTGGCGAAGCGGAACTTGGCGCCCTTCCACTCGGTCTCGAACTGGGCCTGGCCCATTACGGGCTTGCCCTGGTCGAAATAGGCCACGGCGTCATAGCCGGAGACGGCCAGGTTGGAGAGCAGCGGCGTGTAGATTTCAGCTTCCCGGGCCGGGGCTGGCGGGGCCACGCAGGCGCTGGCCAGGGCGATGGCGGCGGCGGCGACGAGACCCTTCAGCATGTGCGGCTTGGCGTTCATTTCGGCGGTCCTCGCGTTGGCCGCCGTCGCCCTGTTGCGTCGGCGTGGCCGACTTCTGATTTGCCGCATGACGAGCGCGGGCGCTCATGCCGAAAGGTTATGGTTTCCACACGCGCCGCGCAGAGGGCCGGACGAGACAAGGGCGGCCGCCCGTCTCCGGACCGCCGCCCCGTCTGGTGTCGTCGATGAAGACCGCTGGGCGCGGCCCTATCCGCCCGCCTTGCCGCTGACCGATCCAGCGATCGAGGCCGAGACCTCGGTCGCCATCTTGAAGGCGGCGTCGCGGTCGGTGATCGCATAGCGCCGGGCGACCCAGGAGAAGTCGCTATAGGCCACGAACACCCGGCCGTCCGGATCCTGGACCACCAGCATCCGCACCGGCCAATCCAGTCCGGCGTAGGGGTTGGAGGTCAGGAACTGCACGCCCAGCGGCGGATTGCCGAATATCAGCAGCTTGGAGGGGCGCAGCGCGATGTTGGCCCCCGCCCCCAGCTGGGACTGGTCGATTTCGTCGAAGAACTTGATGCCCTTGGCGGCGATGTCGGCCTTCAGCCGCGTCACTGTCTCGTCGAAGCCATAGGCGCTCTGGACGCGGATGACGCCGGCGGCCGGGGCCTCGGCGGGCGGCGGCGCGGCGGCGGCCGGTTCCGCCGCGGCGGTGCGCGCGGCCATCAGGCCGGTGATCAGAGCGGCCAGGGCGAAGCCGAACGCCAGGTTGGCGCGGCGGCGACGCGCCGTGCGCTTGAGGGTCTTGGTCATGGTGTCTCCTTGGGGGGTCTGGTTCGGGGTCAAGCGTCTTCCAGCATCTGGCCGGCCGCGGCCTCGTGCAGGATGAAGCCCTCGGTGGGGTCGCACTGGCGGGTCCACGGCGCCTGGGCGAGGACACGGACGGTGTCGGAATAGCCGGCGTCCCAGCGCGTGCGGATGCCCTCGGGGCTGAAGTCGATGTCCTTGGAGTGGTCCTCGCCCTGCAGCGGCGGCGCCAGCAGGCGCACCACATGCATGGTGGTCAGGCACCCATAGGCGGCCAGCGCCTTCAGGTCGCCGCGCTGGCGGGCGTCCTCGGGCAGTTCCTGCGCCAAGGCGGCGATGATCCGGCGCAGGCGGTGGATCTGCTTCTGGCGGGCGATGTGGCTGGCGGCGCGGCTGGCGTACTGCAGGTCCTTCTGGCGGCTCAGCACCTTGACGATGCTGTCTGGCTCCGGCCCGCTGGGGCTCCAGACGTGAACGGCGAAGACCAGGCTGCTGCGGCGCGGGTTGTCGTCGAAGACCGCCTCCACCGGGGTGTTCGACAGGATGCCGCCGTCCCAGTAGAGCTCGCCGTCGATGCGAACGGCCGGAAACGCCGGCGGCAGGGCGCCGGACGCCATCACGTGACGCACGCCAAGGGGCGTCTCGCGGCTGTCGAAATAGCGCATCTCGCCGGTCTGGACATTGGCCGCGCCCACCGTCAGGCGCGGCGCGCAGGCGTTGAGCAGCGCCGGGTCGGTCAGCTCGCGGAGGGTCTTTTCCAGGGGTGAGGTCGAATAGTAGCCGGCCAGCTCCGAGCCCAGCGTCACGTTCGGGCCCAGGAAGGCCCAGGGATTGGGCTGGAAGAACGCCGGCAGGCCGGTCGCAACGGTCAGGCCGTTGGCGGCCAGGGCGCCGAACCCCGGCAGGCTGGCGGCCATCTGGGTCAGGGCCCCGTGCTTCATCCGCCGCCAGAACTCGCGCAGCCGGGGCAGCCGGTCCTGCGGCGCGTTGCCGGCGATCAGGCTGGCGTTGATGGCGCCGATCGAGGTTCCGATCACCCAGTCCGGCTCGATGCCCGCCTCGTGCAGGGCCTGGTAGACCCCGGCCTGGTAGGCGCCCAACGCGCCGCCGCCCTGAAAGACCAGCGCCACCTGGCCCACTCGGGCCTTGTCGAATTCCATTTGGCTCACCTTGGCGGGCATGACCTGGCTCCCTCGGCCTTTCTGCTTGGCGCGGCCGCGATGCCGGCCGCTTTCGTGGCCCAAGAGGTCTCATTCCCCGCCGTCCGGTTGAAATGACAGCTGGCTAATCAGTCGATGCGGTTTGGCTATGGCCCGCGCCCGGCCCAGGTTCCCGTTGATCCGGCGCGCCAGGGCGGCGAATATGCGCGCTTAAAACAACGACACATTTTCAGGAGGAATTTTCGATGGCTGATTTCGGCGCGACTGAATCCAGCGAACTGGCCGCCTTCCGCGCCGAGGCGCGCGAGTGGCTGGAAGCCAACGTCCCCGCCTCGCAGCGCCATGCGCCCGAGCTGACCATGGAACAGATGGAAGGCGGCGGCACGGCCTCCGCCGACGCGGACCTGTGGCGCCAGCGGATCGGGGCCAAGGGCTGGGGCACTCCCACCTGGCCCAAGCAATATGGCGGCGGCGGCCTCAGCGCGGCCGAAGGCCGTGTCCTGGCCCAGGAAATGGCCCGCGTCGGCGCGCGCAATCCCATCCAGGGCATGGGCCCCGGCATGTTCGGCTCGACCCTGCTCGAGTACGGCACCGAAGAGCAGAAGCAGCGCCACCTGCCGCCGATCGTGCGCGGCGAGCTGCGCTGGTGCCAGGGCTTCTCCGAGCCGGGCGCGGGGTCGGACCTCGCCTCGCTGCAGACCAAGGCCGAGGACAAGGGCGATCACTGGCTGATCAACGGCCAGAAGATCTGGACCTCCGGCGCCCAGTACGCCGACTGGTGCT
>JAFEEA010000117.1 GCA_018241335.1 Pseudomonadota bacterium | reverse complement strand
GAGGCGGTGTCGCGCTACCTGACCGACAACCCGCAGAACCGCCGCTACGCCGCGCCGGACGTGGTCTTCATGGCCCTGAAGGCCGCCTATCCCTGCGCCGGCGGTTGAGTTCGCGGCGACCTGGCCGCACAAGGCCGGGCCATGACGGACACGCCAGCGCCTCTCGAACCTGACCGCGCCGGGCGGGAGTCCGCCGCTCCGGGGCCTGGGGCCCTGTTCCTGGCCTTCCTCGGCATCGCCATTTCCGGCTTCGGCGGCGTCCTGCCGTTCGCGCGGCGGATGCTGGTGGAGCGCCGGGGCTGGCTGAGCGCCGACGAGTTCAACGAGACCCTGTCGCTGTGCCAGTCGCTGCCGGGGCCGAACATCGTCAACCTGTCCATCGCCACAGGCCAGAGGTTCGCCGGCGCGCGCGGATCGGTGGCGGCGGTGAGCGGGCTGGTGCTGGCGCCGATGATGATCGTCATCGGCCTGGGCGCGCTCTACGGCCGCTTCGGCGGGGTCGAGCGGCTACAGGGGGCGGTGATGGGCCTGGGAGCGGCGGCGGCCGGCCTGGTGGTGGCCACCGCGGCCAAGATGGCCGAGCCGCTGCTGCGCCGGCGGCCCTGGTCGGCGGGGCCGTTCATCATCCTGGCCTTCGCCGGCGTTGGGCTGATGCATTGGCCGCTGCCGTGGGTGCTGCTGGGCCTGGCGCCGATCAGCATCGCCATCGTCTGGCGGCTGCGGGCGAAGGCGGCGCCATGAAGCCCTCGATCCTCGGCGTCCTCGTCACCCAGTTCGCGATCCTGTCGCTGATGGCGTTCGGCGGCGCCAACGCCGTGGTTCCCGAGATCCATCGCCAGGCGGTGGAGGTGCACCACTGGATGACCGACAAGGAGTTCGCGGCCCTGTTCGCCATCGCCCAGTCGGCGCCGGGCCCGAACTTCCTGGTGGCGACCCTGGTGGGCTGGAAGGCGGCGGGCCTGGCCGGCGCCCTGGCCGCCACGGCCGCCATGTGCGCGCCGTCGTGCCTGCTGACCTATTGGCTGGTGAAGGCCTGGGACCGCTACAAGGAGACCGCCTGGCGCAACGCCATCGCCGCCGGGGTGGCGCCGGTGACCGTGGGCCTGATCGGCTCCAGCGCCCTGCTGCTGGTGCGGGCGGCGGATCACGGCTGGAAGCTGGCGGTGGTCACGGCGGCGACGGCCGGGGTGGCCTATTTCACCAGGTACAATCCGCTGTGGTGCCTGGCCGTGGCGGGCGGGCTGGGGGCGGTGGGGGTGCTGGGGTAGGAGACGAGTTGGGAGGAGCGCCTAGCGCGCCGCCTTCTTGCGGAAGGTCCTGAGGACGTCCAGGGCCTGCTCGCGCTGCTCCTCGGGGATCTGGGACCAGACGTCCAGGAACTCGGCCGAGAGATCGTCGGGGTGGTGTTCCAGGAGGTGGCCGGGGGTCGTGCCCAGCACCGGGGCCAGCCTGCGCAGCCACTTGTCGGACAGCCGCCGGTCGCCGGATTCCAGCAGGCTGATCACCGCGCCATTGGTGCCCACGGCTTCGGCGAGCTGGGCCTGCGTCATCCGCCGGCGTTCGCGCCAAGCCTTCAGGTAGTTGCGCTCGGGATCCCTGGGCATGCTGCATTATGCAAAGTTTTTCGAGACTCGTCACCTCGCAATATGCAAGGATGATCCTTGCCGAATAGATTGCAATATGCAATGTTTCCGCTGCAGCCCAGACACCGGAGACAGCATGGCCCGCAAGCGCAATCCCGTTCGCCCCACCGACCCCATGGAGATCGCCCGCCGGCGGGCCGCCGAACGGCTGAGGGCGCAGGACCCCGCCACCTGGGGCGCGGACGCGCAGGCCCTGGCGATGCCGGCCAACGCCGCCGTGGCGGTGGAGGCGCTGCCGGGCGGGCGGGTGGTGCGGGCCCAGCGGCAGGACGTTTTCGAGACCTTCCGCGCCAGGGGTTCTCTGAGCCCCGCCGGCTATGACGCCGTGCGCCGCCTGCAGGACGACCTGGCGACCCTGCACCGGACCCACGCGGGCCGGGTGGACTACAGCCCGCGCGTCGACCGCTCGCGCACCGCCGACAGCTTCGCCGACCGGCGCCTGAGGGCCGGGGAGCGGATCGAGGCGGCCATGGCGCTGACCGGCGCGGCCAGCGCGCGGCTGCTGTCGGCCCTGTGCGAGGGCGACGTGGTGCACGGCCGGGCGGCCGACTGGCGGGCGGTGGTGGCCACGGTGGCCGGCGAACGGCTGCCGGACGCGCAAGGCGCCCTGATCCGCGCGGCCTGCGAGAACCTGGCGGGCGCCTATGCGGCCTTGGACAACGGGCGGCGGCGAGCGGGGTAGGGGGAGGCGCGGGAACCTGGGAACTCTCGAACCACAGAGAACACAGAGAACACGGAGGTCGAGAGGCGGCGGCGCCGGGATGGCTCTTCGCCGACGTCGCAATTCTCTTCCTTCTCCCCTTGCGGGAGAAGGTGTCAGCGAAGCTGACGGATGAGGGGTTGTCGGAACGAAGGGGATTGTCCTGCCAGACGCTAATCCCGAAGGCCGTGTCGACCCCTCATTCGACCTCCTGCGGAGGCCACCTTCTCCCGCAAGGGGAGAAGGGTGTCGGCTGCCGGCAAAGCCTGAGGTGTAACCCTCCGGCGTCGAACGGCCCGGACCCTACCGCCGTGCGGGCCGCAACATCGGGTAGAGGGGCGGGAAATCCGCGGGCTGGATCAGGCCCATGACCTCGAAGCCGTGGCGTTCGTAGAGCGGCACGTTCTTAGGGTTGGAGCTTTCCAGATAGGCCGGCAGGCCGTCGGCGTCGCAGCGCTTGAGCCCTGCCTTCAGCAGGGCCGAGCCCAGGCCCTGGCCCTGGCGCATCGGGTCGACGCCGATCATGGCCAGGTACCAGTGCGGCTCGTGCGGATGGTAGCGGCCCATGCCCTCGACGACCTCGCCCAGGACGGCCTGCTTCTCGGGCGCGATACGCTCCTGGATTAGGGCGCCCAGGGTCTCCTGGTCGGACTCCGCACCCGGCGGCAGCCACAGCGCCGCGGCCGCGCCGTCGTCGGCCAGCCAGGCCCCCTCGCCGGCGAAGGCGCCGCCGCCCATGGCCGTGGCGAAGGGCAGGAAGGCGGTCAGGTAGGCGTCGGCCTTGTCGAAGGTGTAGCGGATGCAGGGGTCGGTCGCGAACGCCAGCATCAAGGTGTGGAGCACGGCGCCCCGCTCGGAGGCGGCGGCGAGCTTGACGGTATGGTCCATGGTCTCGTTTCCCCCTGGCCCCCTAGCTCACGCTGGCGGCGGAGCGGATCTCGCAGCCCTCGTAGCCGTTGGCGGCGACCTCGGCGCAGCGGTCGCGATAGGCCGGGAAGCCGCCGATGTAGGGCATGAAGACGCGCGGCTTTCCGGGCACGTTGGCGCCCATGTACCAGCTGTTGGCCTGGGGATAGAGGGTGGTGTCGGCGACCTCGTTGACGTGGGCGACCCAGGCGTCCTGGGCCGCGGGGGTGGCCTCGATCGTGCCGGCCTGGCGCTCGCCCATCCAGGCGATGCAGTCGCTGATGAAGTCCACGTGCTGTTCGATGGCGACCGCCATGTTGCAGAGCACGGACGGGCTGCCCGGGCCGGTGACGATGAAGAGGTTCGGGAACCCCGCGATCATCAGGCCGAGGTAGGTGCGCGGCCCCTCGGCCCAGGCGTCCTTGAGGGTGACGCCGCCGCGGCCGCGGATGTCGATCCGCCCCAGCGCCCCGGTCATGGCGTCGAAGCCGATGGCGTAGACGATGGCGTCCGCCTCGTAGAGGTGATCGGCGGTGCGCACGCCGGTGGGCTCGATGGCCTCCAGAGGCTCGGCGCGCAGGTCGACCAGGCTGACGTTGTCGCGATTGAAGGTGGCGTAGTAGCCGGTGTCGATGCACAGCCGCTTGGTCCCCATGGGGAAGGAGCGGGGCGAGAGCTTTTCGGCGGTCGCCGGGTCCTTGACGATGGAGCGGATCTTCTCGCGCACGAACTCGGACGCGGTCTCGTTGGCGGCGCGGTCGACGATCAGGTCGCCGTAGGCGCCCATGAGGGCGAAGCCGCCGATGCCCCAGCGGCGCTCGTATTCGGCCTGGCGCTGCTCGGCGGTGGCGTCGAAGGCCAGGGTCTCCTGGCCGTCGACCATGCGGATGGCGAAGCCGGCGTCGCGCGCTTCCTGGCGGTACTTGGCGCGGTTGCGTTTCCAGTCTTCCAGCACCGCCTCGGGGATGGGGCCGTTGTGGGCCGGGACGCTGAAGTTGGGGGTGCGCTGGAAGACGGTGACTTGGGCCGCCTGCTCGGCGATCAGGGGGATCGACTGGATGGCCGACGAGCCGGTGCCGATGACGGCCACCCGCTTGCCGGTGAAATCCACGCCCTCATGCGGCCAGCGGGAGGTGCGGTAAGTCTCGCCCTGGAAACGGTCGGCGCCCGGGAAGGCGACCTCGTTGGCCACCGACAGGCAGCCGGTGGCCATGATGCAGTAGCGGGCGGTGACGGCCTCGCCGCGGTCGGTGGCGACCGTCCAGCGGTTGCTCCGCTCGTCGAAGCGGGCGCTGGTGACGCGGGTGTCGAGTTGGATGTCGCGGCGCAGGTCGAAGCGGTCGGCGACGTGGTTCAGATAGGCCATCAGCTCGGGCTGGGTGGCGTAGCGTTCGCTCCATTTCCATTCGGCGTCGAGCTCGGGCGAGAAGGAGTAGGAGTATTCCAGGCTCTCGATGTCGACGCGCGCGCCGGGATAGCGGTTCCAGTACCAGGTGCCGCCGACGCCGGACGCGGCCTCGTAGATGCGCGCGGTGAGGCCCTGGGCGCGCAGGCGATGCAGCATGTAGAGGCCCGAGAAGCCCGCCCCCACGATGATGGCGTCATAGGCGGCGCCGCTTGCCGTGTCGGCCATGGTCTCGCTCCCGATATCGTCTCGTTGCAGCGAGTTTGTCCCCCTGCCGTCGGGGCTGGCAAGCGGGGCCTTCGCGCGGGTCAGCCGCCGCCGCGGCGGGCGGCGCGAGCGTCCTGGAAGGCCTGCATGGCCAGGGCCGGCTCGTCGGTGCGGAAGGCGTCGGCGAAGGCCTCGACCCCGGCGGCGACGGCCTGGCTGAGGGGCAGGTCCTCCCAGCGCCGGATCAGGGCCTTCTGCAGGCGCACGGCCCGGGGCGTCGAGGTCAAGAGGGCGGCCAGCCAGCGCTCGATCGTATGGTCGATCTCGGCGGCGGGGCAGGCTTCCTCGACCAGGCGCCAGGCCCGGGCCTCGGCCGCGCCGAAGGTCTCGCCCAGCAGCAGCACCTGGCGCGCCCGGCCCCAGCCTACGAGGGTCGGCAGCAGGGCGGCCTCGACCACGGAGGGGATGCCGAGCTTGACCTCTGGCATGCCGAAGGTGGAGCCGAGGGAGGCGACGCGCAGGTCGCAGGCGGCGGCCAGCTCGAGCCCCGCGCCCAGGCAATAGCCGTTGATCCGCGCGATCACCGGCACGGGCAGGTCGCGCACCGCCCGGCAGCAGGCGTGGACCTTGAGGATGAAGGCGCGGGCGGCGTCGGGGCTGGTCAGGGCCGCCATCTCGTCCACGTCGGCGCCGCCCACGAAGGCCCGGTCGCCGGCGCCGGTGATGACCACGGCGCGCAAGGCCTCGTTCTCGCCGAGGGCCGAGACGGTCTCGACGAAGGCGTCCATCAGCGCCGTGTTCATGACGTTGAGACGCCGGGCGTTGTCGAGGGTGACGAAGGCGAAGGCGCCGCCCTCGCGAACCTCGACGCGCACATGGACGGCCGGCTCGGCGGCCTGGGTGTCGGACATGGCTTGAGACCTCTCACGCGCCTCGCTTTGCGCGGCCCAGAGTCCTACGCTCGTCCGGCAAGCGCAATCTCTTCGGAGAACCAGCCATGACCCTCATCGCCCACGAGACGTTCCGCAACGCCAACGCCCCGCTGGAGGAGCGCGTCGAGGACCTGCTGGACCGCCTGACCCTCGGCGAGAAGGTGGCGCTGATGGCCGGATCGGCCGCCTTCACGATGCACGGGGTCGAGCGCCTGGGCGTTCCGCCGGTGCGCGTGACGGACGGGCCGACGGGGGTGCGCTCCAACGAGGGCGAGGCGGCGACGGTGTTTCCGGTGGGCGTGGCCATGGCCTCGACCTGGAACCCGGACCTGACGCGCGAGGTGGCTGCGGCCATCGCCCGCGAGGCGCTGGCGCTGGACAACCGCGTGGTGCTGGCGCCGACCATCAACATCGTGCGCATCCCCCACTGGGGCCGCAACTTCGAGACCTATTCGGAGGACCCGTTCCTGGCGGGGACGCTGGGGACGGCCTACGTCAACGGCCTGCAGGGCGAGGGTGTCGGCGCCTCGCTGAAGCACTTCGCGGTGAACAACCAGGAATTCAACCGCTTGACCGTCAACGCCAGGGTCGACGAGCGGACCCTGCGCGAGATCTACCTGGCCGCCTTCGAGATGACGGTGAAGGCCGCCAATCCGTGGACGGTGATGGCCTCGTACAACAAGATCAACGGGACCTACGCCACCGACAACCACTACCTGCTGACCGAGATCCTGAAGGGCGAGTGGGGCTATGACGGGGTGGTGGTGTCCGACTGGGGGGCGGTGCACTCCACGGCGCCGGCCGCCAACGCCGGAAACGACCTGGAGATGCCAGGGCCGGCGCGCTGGTTCGGCGACAGGCTGCTGAAGGCGGTGGAGGACGGCCAGACGCCCGAGCACCAGATCGACGAGGCGGCGCGGCGGCTGCTGCGGCTGATCCTGCGCACCGGTGTGCTGGACGGCAAGGACCGGCCCAAGGGCGAGCTGCGCACCAAGCGCCACCGCGACATCGCCGCCCGCGCGGCGGAGGAGGCGCTGATCCTGCTCAAGAACCACGAGGACCTGCTGCCCTTCGACCCGACCCGGGTTCGCACGGTGGCGGTGGTCGGCCCCAACGCCGCGGCAAGGCGGATCCAGGGCGGTGGCTCATCGGCGGTGCGGGCGGGGCGGCAGATCTCCATCCTGCAGGCGGTGCAGGACTACCTGGCCGGGCAGGCCCAGGTGGTCCACGCCGACGGCGGCGACAACGAGCCGGTCCCGCCGGCCGCCCGTCCGGAGATGTTCAGCCCCGACGAGGGCCGCGGCCAAGCCGGCCTCCTGTGCGAATACTTCGACGACCGCGAACTCGATGGGGCGCCGTTCAAGAGCCAGGCGGAGCGGCAGATCGGCAAGCTGGTGTCGATGAGCGCGATGGGGATCACCGGCGGGGGCCTGGCGGCGCTGCGCTGGAGCGGCTGGTTCTGGCCGCAGAAGGACGGCCGCCACGAGGTCTCGATCCGCGCGCCGGGCGACGTTCGCGTGCGCTTCGACGGCAATCTCATCATCGATTCCAGCACCCCTGGCGAGGTGGACGACTGGGACATCGGCGGCATGCGCGTGGAGCGCCGAACCGCGGCGGTGGAACTGACGGCCGGCCGGGGCTATCCGGTCGTCTTCGAGTACCAGCGCCCGCAGAGCCTGAAGGGCGTCACCTGGGAGCAGGTGATCATCGGCGTGCGCCAGCCGCGCGGTTCGATCGCCGAGGCGGCGGAGGTCGCGTCCAAGGCCGACGCGGCCATCGTGGTTATCGGCGCCGCCTCGATCAGCGAGGGCGAGGGCTACGACCGCCGGGACCTTGAGCTGCCCGGCGACCAGAATGCGCTGGTGGAGGCGGTGCTGGCGGCCAATCCCAACACCGCCATCGTCTTCACCGGCGGCAGCCCCTACGCCTTCCCGTGGATCGACCACGTCCCGGCGGTGCTGTGCGCGTGGCTGTGCGGAGAGGAGGGCCCGGACGCGGTGGCGCGGGTGCTGTTCGGCGGGGCCGAGCCGTCCGGCCGCCTGCCGGTGACCTTCCCCCGGCGCCTGGAGGACACGCCCGCCTATCCCTACTACCCGGGCGGCGAGGAGGCCGAATACGGCGAGGGCCTGTTCGTGGGCTACCGCCACTTTGACCGGGCCAGCGAGCCGCCGATGTTCCCGTTCGGCCATGGCCTGACCTACACGCGGTTCAAGTATGCGGACCTGAAGGCGCCCGACGAGGTCAGGGCCGGCGCCGAGGTGACGGTGAACTTCACCCTGAAGAACGAGGGCCAGCGCAACGGCAAGGAGACGGCGCAGCTCTATGTGCGGCCCCGCGGCCCGTCGGTGGAGCGGCCGGTGAAGGAGCTGAAGGGCTTCGCCAAGGTCGCCCTGGCGCCCGGCGAGACCAGGACCGTCACCCTGACCTTGGACGCCCGGGCGTTCAGCTACTACGACCCGGCGCGCAAGGCGTGGATCGCCGAGAAGGGCGCCTATGACCTGCTGGTCGGCGCGTCGGCGGCCGACATTGAGCTGCAGGCGACCGTGCGCCTGGAATAGGGCGGCGGCCGTCTGGCGGGAGAGCTCGGCGCTGTTCCCGCCATGCGGCGAACTCAGTCGAAGACGGCGCCGACCTTTGGGCTGCTCTGGCGGCGGAGCTCCAGGTAGGTGGCGGTGGTCACGGACGTGATCATGATCCGCACCGCCAGGGCGAACACCGGCTGGACGATGAAGGCGCCGACGCGCGTCGCGGTCTCGATGGACGAGGCGAGGCTGATCGCGGACATGACCGAGATGGAGAGCAGGAAGCCGCCGGCGACCAGGGCCGTCATCAGCGCCATCACCCCCAGTAGGCGCCAGCGCGATCCGCTGCTGAGCGCATGCGACCGCTTGAGCGCCTCCGTCGCCGTGGTCTGTTCGAGCATCATCAGCGGGATCGCCGCCAGCCACCCTGTCGCCAGGTAGAGACCCGGCGCCAACAGCAGGACCAGGCCGATCACGATGGCGAGGCCGCTGACCAGGCTGATGAGGAAGAGGGCCCCGAACCTCAGGGCCGCGTTGCGGATCGCGTCCGTGGCGCTGAGGCCGCCGCCGGTCAAGGCCCCGTGGACGATGAGGCAGGCCGCGCCGTCGAACACCAGGCTGGGCAGCACGGCCAGGAAGTTCCAGGCCGCGAACTCCGGATCGGGGTACTGGGGCGCGAAGCCCAGCGCCACCTGCGGCGCCAGGATGAAGAACACGCCGACGGCCAGCAGGTCGCCCAGCTTCAGGCGCACGGCCTGGAGGCTCGTCGACATGATGCGGCCGACATCGATCTGATCCGCGGCCTGATGGTCGGACGCCATGCGCTGCATACCCCTGCCGGACCCGCCGGCGCGCTCGGCTCTATCGGTTCCAGGGGCAGTACGCCACCCCAAGTCGCGACCTCGCGGAAACCTCCCCTCGCGTCAGTCTCGACAGGACCGGGCGCCGGTGGTCAGGGTTCGCCCCGACGACCGCGGGGGAAGCGCCCGCCAAGGGAAACGACCATGAACTTCGAATTCTCCGACGAGCAGAAGGAGCTCAAGGCGCAGGCGCGCCGGTTCCTCGACGCCAAGTGCCCGACCACGGCCGCGCGGGCCGTGCTGGAAGGTCCGCAATCCTATGACGCCGAGCTTTGGAAGGGCCTGGCGGAGATGGGCTTCCTGGGGGTGGTGATCCCCGAGGAATATGGCGGCCTGGGCCTCGGCTACCTGGAGCAGTGCGTGATCGCCGAGGAGATGGGCCGCGCCATCGCGCCCGTGCCGTTCTCGTCCTCGGTGTTCCTGGCCACGGAGTTCCTGCTGGCGGCCGGATCGGCGGGGCAGAAATCCGCCTGGCTGCCCAAGCTGGCGGCGGGCGAGGCCATCGGGACCTTCGCCCAGGTCGAGGGCGTGGGCGCGGTTTCGCCCAAGGCCATCCAGGCCCGGTTCGAGGGCGGCAAGGTCAACGGAACCAAGCGGGTGGTGGCCGACGGCGACATCGCCGATTTCGCGGTCGTGGCCGTGCGCACGGCCAGCGGCCAGGACGCCCGCGGCGTCTCCCTGGCCCTCGTCGACCTGAAGGGGCCTGGCGTGACGCGCACGGTGGTGGAGACCATCGACCCGACCCGCAGCCATGCGGACATCACCTTCGACGGTGCGACGGCGGAACTGCTGGGCGCGGCGGGGGAGGGTTGGAGCCTGATCTCGCAGGTCTTCGATCGGGCGGCCGTGCTGACCGCCTTCGAGCAGATCGGCGGCGCCGACCGGGCGCTGGAGATGGCCCGCGACTACGCCCTGGACCGCATGGCTTTCGGTCGGCCGATCGGCTCGTTCCAGGCCATCAAGCACATGCTGGCCGACATGTACGTCTCGGCGACCCTGGCGCGGTCTAACGGCTACTACGGCGCCTGGGCGCTTTCCACCGGGGCGGCGGAACTGCCGGAGGCGGCGGCCTCGAGCCGCGTGGCGGCGACCCAGGCCTTCCAGCACTGCGCCAAGAACAACATCCAGGTGCACGGCGGCATGGGCTTCACCTGGGCCTTCGACTGCCACCTTTTCTATCGCCGCTCCAACCTCCTGGCCCTCAACCTGGGCAGTCTCTCGCAATGGGAAGACGCCCTGATCGAGCGCATGCGCGCCCGCAATACGGCCGCCTAAGCGCAGGAAAATCCAGATGAACTTCGACGACACCCCCGAAGAAGCCGCCTTCCGCGCCGAGGTGCGCGCCTGGCTCGACGCCAACGCCCCGCGCCAATACCTGGAGGCGCTGCAGACCTCCGGCTTCGGCAACATGAACATCGGCGACGCCGACCCCATGGCCGTCTCCAAGGCCTGGCAGAAGAAGAAGGCCGAAGCCGGCTGGGCCTGCCTGCACTGGCCCAAGGAATACGGCGGCCGCGGCGCGACCCCGATCCAGCGGGTGATCTGGCAGCAGGAGGAAGGCGCCTACGGCGCCCTGGGCGGCATCTTCATCATCGGCCACGGCATGTGCGGCCCGACGATGATGGCCTTCGCCTCGGAGGAGCAGAAGCGCCGCTATTTGCCGCCGCTGGCCGCGGGCGAGGAGATCTGGTGCCAGCTGTTCTCGGAACCGGCGGGCGGGTCCGACCTGGCGGGCCTGCGCACCAAGGCCGAGAAGGCGACGGACGGGTCCGGCGACTGGATCATCAACGGCCAGAAGATCTGGACCTCCGGCGCCCACTATTCCGACATGGCGATCCTGATCACCCGGACCGACCCGACCGTGCCCAAGCACAAGGGCCTGACCATGTTCTTCCTGAGCATGAAGTCGCCCGGCATCGAGATCCGCCCGATCAAGCAGGCCAATGGCCAGTCGGGCTTCAACGAGGTGTTCTTCAACGATGTGCGCATTCCCGACGCCCAGCGCCTGGGCGCGGTGGGCGACGGCTGGAAGGTGTCGTTGACGACGCTGATGAACGAGCGCCTGTCGATCGGCTCGGGCATGTCGACGGGGTTCCCGGAGCTCTTCGACCTGTGCTGCCGGCTGGAGACGCCGGACGGCCTGGCCATCGACGACCGCGCCGTGCGCTCCAAGCTGGCGACCTGGGCGATCCGCACCACGGGGCTGAAGTACAACGGCTTCCGGTCGCTGTCGGCCATCTCGCGCGGGGAGACCCCGGGGCCGGAGAACTCCATCGGCAAGCTGGTGGCCGGCCCGACCATGCAGGAGATCGCCACCTTCGCCCTGGACCTGCAGGCGCAGGCGGGGGTGATCAACGATCCGGAACTGGCCGCGGCCAACGCCCGCTTCCAGGCCATGCTGCTGCGCTCGCCGGCCACCCGGGTCGAGGGCGGCACCGACGAGATCCTGCGCAACATCATCGCCGAGCGTGTCCTGGGCCTGCCCGCCGATGTCCGCGTCGACAAGGATGTGCCCTTCAACAAGATCCCCACCAGCGGACGGGGCTAGGGGCCATGACCTACGAGACCCTGATCACCGAGCAGCGGGGCGACGCCCTGTGGGTGACCCTGAACCGGCCCGAGCGGCTCAACGCCCTCAGCCGCCAGCTGGTCGAGGAGCTGCGTGACCTCTTCGTCGGCCTCTATTGGCGCCACGAGATCCGGGTGGTGGTGCTGCGCGGGGCGGGCGCCAACTTCTGCGCCGGGCTGGACCTCAAGGAGCGGGACAATTCCTCGAGCGCCGAGCGTGGGCCCGGCGCGGGCCTGATCGGCCAGAGGCGGATCAGCGAGATCGTCATCGCCATGCGCCGCTGCCCGCAGCCGATCATCTGCCTGTGGGACGGCTCGGCCAGCGGCGGCGGCTTCGCCCTGGCCCTGGCCTCGGACGTGCGTATCGGAACGCCGAGGGCGCGTGGCAATGCGGCCTTCATCAAGATCGGCCTGTCGGCGTGCGACATCGGCGTCTCCTATTTCCTGCCGCGCATGGTGGGGGCGTCGGTGGCGTCGGAGCTGATGCTGACCGGCCGCTTCCTGGGGGCCGAGCGGGGGCTGGCGCTGGGCTTCTTCAGCGCCATCGTTGAGGCCGACCAGCTTGAGACCGAGGGCGAGAAGCTGGCGGCGGAGATGCTGCTGACCACGCCGCTCGGCCTTCGCCTGACCAAGGA
>JAFEEA010000116.1 GCA_018241335.1 Pseudomonadota bacterium | reverse complement strand
GCCTCGAGCTGCGGGAACATCTGGTCGCTGCGGGTCTCGGCGATGGGACGCGGGGGGCTAGCCAAGGTGGGCGATCTCCAAGGGTCGGAAGGGATGGAGCGACCGCGGCAGCATTTCCCCTTCCCCCCGGGGTTTGCGAACCATGACGCCCGCTGAGACCCGCGGATTGTGAGAAACCGCCCTCGACCGCGTTAAATATCGGCAATGTTGCGCCCGGTGACATTCATCCGCGCACGGCGACCTGCTAGGCATCGCACAACCTATGCTGTCCTGGAGGCTCGCCTTGCGCCGCACCCTTTTCACCGCGTTCTCCGCCCTGGCGCTGGCCGTCGCCGCGCCCACCTTCGCCCTGGCCGACGATCCCGCGGCCGACGGCGGCGGGGGTGGCGGCGGCAAGACCCAGTCGGTCGAGGATCGTCACAAGGACGCCACCGCCGCCGAGGTGGAGGCCGGCTGGGCCCGCGCCCCGGTCAAGGAGACCGCCACCGCCACGCCCCATACGGTCGCCGTGAACGGCCGCGTCCTGCACTACACCGCCACCGCCGGCACCCTGACCATCCGCGACGACGACGGCAAGCCCACCGCCAGCATGTTCTACGTCGCCTACACCCTGGACGGGGTCGATCCGTCGACGCCGCGGCCGGTGACCTTCTTCTACAACGGCGGCCCAGGCTCCTCGAGCATCTGGCTGCACATGGGCTCGTTCGCCCCGATGCGGGTGCGCACGGCCAATCCGGAGACCATCCGCCCGGCGCCGTTCGCCTTCGGCCCCAACGACCAGACCCTGCTGGACAAGACCGACATGGTGTTCCTGGACGCCATCGGCACCGGCTATTCGCGGCCGCTGGGCGCGGTCGAGCCCAAGGCCTTCTGGGGCGTGGACCAGGACGCCGACGCCTTTGCCAAGGGCATCATGCGGTATGTGACCAAGAACAGCCGCTGGAACAGCCCCAAGTTCCTGTTCGGCGAGTCCTACGGCACGACCCGCTCGGCGGCGGTCGCTTACCAGCTACAGGACCGCGGCATGGCCCTGAACGGGGTGGTGCTGCTGTCGTCGATCCTGAACTTCGGGGTCGAGACCCCGGGCTATGACGAGGTCTACATCGGCTATCTGCCGAGCTATGCGGCCACGGCCTGGTACCACAACAAGATCGCCAACAAGCCGGCCGACCTGGCGACCTTCGTGGCCCAGGCGCGGGCCTTCGCCCTGGGGCCCTATGCCGCCGCCCTGGCCAAGGGGCACCTGATCACGCCGGAGGAGCGCGACAGCATCGCCCAGCAGATGAGCGCCCTGACCGGCCTGTCGCCGGAGTTCATCAAGCGCGCCAACCTGCGCGTGGACCTGGACCGCTTCCAGAAGGAGCTGCTGCGCGACCAGCGCCTGACCGTGGGGCGCTTCGACAGCCGCTACACCGGCATCGACAGCGACGCAGCGGGCTCCAGCCCGGACTACGACCCCTCCGACACCGCCATCAGCGGCGCCTTCATCGGCACCTTCAGCGACTATGTGGCGCGCGAGCTGAAATTCCAGACCGACATGCCCTACCGCGTGGCGGCCTATGGCCTGAAGGACTTCGACTGGGACTGGAAACACAAGTCGCCCACGGGCGGCGACACCGAAACCACGCCGGACGTGGCCCAGGACCTGGCGGTGGCCATGCGCACCAACCCGTACCTGCACGTGCTGTCGCTGAACGGCTACTACGACATGGCGACCCCATTCACGTCGACGGAGTACGACCTGTCGCACATGATGCTGGAGCCGACGCAGCAGAAGAACCTGGAGTTCCGGTACTATCCGTCCGGGCACATGGTCTATCTGAACCCCGACGCGCTGAAGCAGATGCACGCCGATCTTTCGGACTTCTACGACCGCACGGTGGAGAGCGCCCAGCGCGGCGGGCTTGAGCGTTCGTCGCCGGCCCCGGCGTCGCCGGCGCGCAGGCCGCCGCCGGCGCAGTAAGGCGGTCTAGGCAGGCGCCCGGGCGAGGGCCTGGCGCGTCCAGCCGACGATCTGGCTGGCCGGCATGGCGCCCGCCGTCTGGGCGATCACCTTGCCGTCGCGGATCAGGAACAGGGCCGGGATGCCCGAGACGCCGAGGGCGCTGGCGGCGGCGGGCTCTGCGTCGGAATTGAGCTTGAGCAAGCGCACATCCGGCTCCAGGTCCTTGGCGGCGGCGGCGAACTGCGGGGCCATGGAGCGGCACGGGCCGCACCAGGGCGCCCAGACGTCGAGCAGCAGGGCCGCGCCCTTGGTGCCGTTGCGGTGGGCCTGGAGCTGGGCGCCGGTGACCTCGACCGGGGCACCGGTGAGCAGCGGATTGTGGCACTTGCCGCACTTGGCCTGGCGGGCGTCGCGGCCTTCCGGCGTGCGGTTGGCGGCGCCGCAGGCGGGGCAGACGAACTGCGTCACGGAGGGGGTCTCCTACAGATGGGGTCCCGCCGAGGCGGGGGTCGCCCAGGAATATAGGGACGCCGCCGCGCCGGCGCCCATCAGGTTTTTCCCGGAGGCGCCCGGCCGGTCCACCGGTCCATGAAGGCGGTCACTCCGACGTCGGCGGCGACATTGCCGATGGTGCGCGACAGGTCCGGCAGGGTCTCCACCGCCAGTAGCAGAGGCAACAGCTCCATCGGCAGGCCCATGGCCATGAAGATCGGCCCCAGGGTGGTGAAGAAGGTCACCGCGCTGGCGATGCCGACGGCCGCCAGGCTGACCAGGGCCGCCACGATGACGCCCGCCGCCACATGCAGCGGGTCGAGATGGATGCCGTAGACGTGGGCCACGTAGAGGGCCACGGCGACGTTCCCGGCCGGGCTGGTCATCCGGTAGAGGGCGACGGCCATCGGCATCACCAGGTCGCGAACGGTCCTCGTCACGCCGATCTTCTCGCATGCCTCCAGCATTGTGGGCAGCGAGGCCAGGGACGACTGGGTCGAGATCGCCACGGCGCTGACCGGGATCAGGGCGGCCAGCATCCTCGGCGCGGGAATCCGCCCGCCGACGATGCCGAGCACCAGGCCGATCAGGCCCGCCAGCAGGCACATCAGCGAGACGACGATGACATACTGGACGAGGACGCCGAGACCGGCGACGCCGGTGCGCGCGCCGAACACCACTCCCAGGGCGAAGACCCCGGCCGGCGCCGCCCACAGCACCCATCTGACGATCACCATCATGGCCGCCTGGACCGCGTCGAAAAAGCCGAACAGCCGCTCGCGCCGATCATCCTCGATGCGCGTGGCGGCGAGGCCGAACACCAGGGCGAAGAAGACCAGCGGGGCCATGGCCCCCTCAGCGGCGGCCTTGATGGCGTTGTTGGGAACGAAGCTGCGCAGCCACTCGGCGAAGGGCGGCGTGGGAGGCACCGCGCCGGCGCCCTTCTCGGCCGCCTTCAGCGCCGCGGTGGCCGAGGCCGAGGGCGGCCAGGCGTCGAGCAGGGCCCCACCGACCAGGGCCGAGACCAGGGCTGACACCAGAAGCAAGATCCCGAACGCCAACAGGGTCCGCCCCGCGATGCCGCCCGCCGCCAGGGTTCCCGCCGCCTGGGCGACGCCGGTGACCAGCAGGGCGAAGACCAGGGGCACGATGGTCATGCGCAGGGCGTCCAGCCACACGCCGCCCAGGGCGTCGAGGATGGCGACCGTGTCGGCCTGCCACGCGGGCTGGGCGGCGGCGAGGGCGATTCCCAGGCCGAGACCGAGGACGAGACCGATCAGGATGCGGAGCGTAGGCGACATCCGCCCACCGTCCGCGACACGGCGACGGTTGGGAAGCCAAAAAAACGGCGCGGGGCACGCCGCCTGACCAAGTGCCTGGCAAACCTCGGCGGGTCGGCCGTGCTATGCACGCTCACACCGCCGCCGAGAGGGATACGATGTCGCCGAGAGTCGCCCAGGACGGCGAGGCCATCGCCGTGTTCGTCAACGGCGAAGAATGGCGCAGCGCCTGGAGCCCGCCCGGGCCGGCGCCGGACGGGGTCGCGCACGGGGCCTGCGGGTTCTGCGTGACTCCGGTCGGGACCGTGCTGCTGATCAGCCACGACGGCCTGCGTTGGGAGTGGCCGGGCGGGCGGCCCGAGCCGGGGGAGAGCTGGGAAGACACCTTTCGCCGGGAGATGTGTGAGGAGACCGGCTGCACGGTCGGCGAGGCGCGGCTGCTGGGCTTTTGCCGCTCGGCCTGCCTGACCGGGCCCGAGGCGGGCCTTGTGCTGGTGCGCTCGGTCTGGCGCGGCGAGGTCGAGCTGGCGCCCTGGTCGCCCCAGCATGAGATCGTCCACCGACGCGAGGTCGTGGCCGCGGACCTTCTGTCCGCTATGGATGTGGGCCCGGGATGGGCGCCGATCCTGCGCCGCGCGGCCGCCGAGGCCGGCCTCGTGGCGGGCGACTGACGCGCCGACCTAGTTCCGCCGCGAGCCGACCTGCTATCTAGGGGCGTGGACGGACGGTGCTGAGGAGGCGGCGGGCCTTGCGTACGGTGGCGGTGGTGGCGTTGAAGGGCGGGTCGGGCAAGACCACGATCGCCACGCACCTGGCGCTGGCGGCGCACCTGCGGGGCTATGACACCCTGGTCGCCGACATCGACCCCCAGCTGTCGGCGCAGAACGTGCTGCAGGCGCGGACGCAGCCGGGGCCGGCCTGCATCGCCTCCTCGGGGCCCAAGCTGATGTCGGCCCAATTCGCCGCCCAGGGCCTGGGCAAGGACCTGCTGATCATCGACACGCCGGCGGGGCTGCTGGAGGACGTCTCGGAAGCCATCGTCCTGGCCGACTATGTGGTCATGGTGGTGCGCCCGACGCTGATCGACATCTCCGGCCTGGTGCGCACCCTGCTGATGGTCCGCAAGCTGGGCAAGCCGTCGACGGTGGTGGTGAACCAGGCGCCCGTGCCGCGCGAGAGCATTGAGCCGCCCCTGGTCAAGCGCGCTCTGAGGGGCCTGGCCCACATGCAGGCGCCGCTGGCGCCGGTGATGGTGCGCTCGCGGACCGTCTATCAGATCGCGCTGGAGACGGGCCGTTCGGCCGAGGAAATGTCGGACGCGGCGGCGGCCAAGGACATCGCCGACCTATGGGCCTTCATCGCCGTGGAACTGTGGGGCGCCGAGGACGAGGCCGACGAGATCGCCGAGGCCTGACGCGGCGAAGATCTGGCTGAAATCGCCGTTTCTATGGCATTTCCGCCAACCGGGCCGTGACCTATTGAGACGCCTCGACACGAGCCGCTGGGGCTCCGGAGCGTCACCGATGGCCTCGATCGCCCGCACCATTCCGTCCGACACCTTCCGCGTCAGGGGACCGGTCGCCGTGACGCTGGCGCTTTGCATGATGGCCATCGGGGGGGTCGCGGCCCTGAAGGCCTGCGCCGGGCCGGCACATCCGGCGGACGAGCGGACGGCGCTGATCGACGGGCGCAAGGTCGCCTTTCGGGTGCTGGGCGCGGGCCGGCCGGCGGTGGTGATGGTCTCCGGCCTCGGCGAGGGCATGGCCTCGTTCAAGGACGTCGCGCCGGACTTGGCGCGCGACCACACGGTGATCCTCTACGACCGCGCCGGCTACGGCGCCAGCGCGCCGACGGCCGGGCCGCGCGACGCCGATGGCGCCTCGCGCGAGTTGTCGGCCCTGCTGGCCCAGAGCGGCGTGCCGGGTCCCTATGTGGTGATTGGCCACTCGCTGGGTGGGACCTATGCCGAGTACTTCGCCGCGCGAAACCCCGGGGCCGTGGCGGGGCTGGTGCTGGAAGAGTCGCGCCCCAGTGACTTCGAACGGCGGTGCCTGGCGGCCAGGGCGGGGATGTGCGGGCCGCCGGCCATGCTGATGCGCTTCGAGCCCCTGGGGGCGCAGAGGGAATTCGCGGGCCTGGAAGCGACCATGCGCGAAGTGGCGGCGACCGCGCCGGTGCAAGGCAAGCCGGTGCTGGTGCTGTCGCGCGCCATCACAGACAGGCCTGCCGCCGGGGACGCGGTGTGGCGTGACGCCCAGGCGGATCTGGCGGCGCGCTATCCCGGCTCGGCGCACGTCACCGCCGCCGAGGGTGGTCACGCCCTGCACAAGGACCAGCCGACCTGGTTCACGGCCCAGGTCAGGACCTTCCTGGCAGAGCTGCGCTGAACGGCCTGTTCCGCTGGGCAAACCGATTAGGCCCATTTGGGAAACAATGAAGTTCCGTTGCGACTGATTATCGATACGGCCGCGGCCGCCTATCTCGTGTCCGACAGTCAAGCTGTGGATGACGGACATGCAATCTCTCGACCGCGAATACGGCGGCGCTTCGGGCGCGGCGAACGGCTTCAGGCCGGTGCTCCTCGGCGAAGCCGCGCCCAGGCGCACGCCGGACCCCTACGCCAAGGGCGGCCTGGCGCCCTGGCAGGTGCGCAAGGTGACGGGCCACGTGGAGGCCAACCTCGACCACCCGGTCACGATCGGCGAATTGGCGAGCCTTGCCCGCCTTAGCGTCAGCCAGTTCAGCCGCGCCTTCAAGCGCAGCTTCGGCCAGGCGCCCCACAACTATGTCATGGCCCGCCGGATCGTCCGCGCCCAGGCGCTGATGCTGGGCGATCGCGAGCCGCTGAGCCAGATCGCCATCGCCGTGGGGCTGGCCGACCAGGCGCACCTGTCAAAGCTCTTCCGCCGCTTCACCGGCGAGACGCCGAGGGCCTGGCGCCGCGCCCGCTGGGAGGAGCCGTCGGTCGCGCTCGCCGCCTGATGCACGCCGACGGTCCCCTTGAGGCGAGACGGGCGATTGTTGCGAAATCGCGCAGAACCGGCATGGTGGCGGCGACCGCCGCCGGAACGCCCATGCCGCACCTTCCCGACTTCGAAGCCTGGGCCATCTTCGCCAAGGTCGCCGAGCGCGGCTCCTTCTCCTTGGCGGCCGAGGAGTTGGGCCTGTCCAAGACCACGGTCTCCAAGGCGATCACCCGGCTGGAGCAACGGATGCGCATCACCCTGCTGCACCGCACGACGCGCCGCCTGTCCTTGACCGAGAACGGCCGCATGGCGCTGGCGCGGGCGGCCCGCATCCTGGCCGACGGCGCGGCGGTGGAGGAAGAGGTGTTCGAGAGCGCCGCCTCGCCGCGCGGCAAGATCAAGATGGCGGCCAGCGTCCTCTTCGGGCTGGAGATCCTGGCGCCGATCGTGCCGAGGTTCCTGGCGCTCTACCCCGATATCGACCTCGACCTGCACCTGACCGACGAGCCCATCGACCTGGTCGGTGACGGATTCGACCTGGCCCTCAGGGTGGGCGCCTTCGCCGATTCGTCGCTGCGCATCAGCCGCCTGATCTCCTTCCGCCGCCCCGCGGTGGCCTCGCCCGCCTATCTGGACCGGGCGGGTCGGCCCACCCATCCGCGGGACCTCGCCGACCACGAGGCGATCATCTATTCGCACATCCCAACGGGCGCGCGCTGGCGGTTCCATCGCGACGGCGACGAGGATTGCGAGGTGGCGGTGAGCGGCCGCTACCACGTGAACAACTCAGGCGCGGCCGTGCCGGCGCTGCTGGCCGGTCAGGGTGTCGCCCTGCAGCCGGAATTCTTCATCTGGCGCGAGCTTCAGGACGGGCGGCTGGAAGAGGTGCTGCCGGACTGGACCACCGAGCCAGGCCCCCTGAACATCCTCTCGCCGCCGGGCCAGGGGCATCCCACCCGCGTGCGGGTGCTGATCGCCTTCCTGCGTGAGCATTTCACCACCCAGCCCTGGGCGCACGGCATCGAGGTCTAGCCGACGCCTATGCCGCGCGGAACTTCAGCGGCATGGTGCGGGGGCCGGAGATGAAGTTGCTGGCCAGCCACTCGGGCGGCGCGGCCAGTTCGAAATCGGTCATGCGGGTCAGGACCTCCACCAGCATGGCGTCGATCTCCACTCGCGCGATGTGCTGGCCCAGGCAGGCGTGGGCGCCGGCGCCGAAGGCGTTGTGGGCGTTCTCGGGCCGGGAGAGATCGAGCCGGTCGGCGTGGTCGAACTTGGCCGGGTCGCGGTTCGCCGAGCCGAAGTACATGACCACCTTCTGGCCGGCCTTGATCGTCTTGCCCGCCAGTTCCACATCGTGCTTGGCGGTGCGGCGCATGTAGATCACCGGGCTCGCCCAGCGCAGCAGCTCCTCGCGCGCAGTCGCCAGGCGGCCGGGAATGTCCGCCTTCAGCCAGGCGAACTGGTCGGGATGCTCCATCAGGGCCAGCAGGCCGCCCGACAGCAGGTTGCGCGTGGTGTCGCCGCCAGCGTCCACCAGCAGCAGAAAGAACAGCAGGAACTCCATGTCGTCGAGGCGGCGGCCGTCGACCTCGCACGCCAGCAGGCGCGAGGCCAGGTCGTCGCCCGGCTTGGCGCGCTTGGTGTCGATGACGGAGCGGCCGTACTCGAACATCTTCATCACCGCCGCGCCGCCGGCGCCGGGCGCCAGGGCCTCGGGCGCGGTGTGGATCACCTCGGTCAGCTTGTAGAGCTCGCGCCCGTCGTCCAGCGGCAGGCCCATCAGCTCGGCGATGACGAAGGACGGCATCTCGCCGGCCACGTCGTTGACGAAGTCGCACTCGCCCTTGTCGATCACGGCGTCGACGATCTGCTTGGCCAACTCCTTGATTCGGCCCTCGCGCATCTTGGCGTGCGGCACGGTGAACTCCGAGCGGATCAGCTTGCGGAACGCCGTGTGATCCGGCGGGTCCATCATCAGCATCATCTTGTAGGGCCCGAATCCGCCGGCTTCTGCCAGAGGGTCCTGGATCATGATGGTGGGCTCGGAGGAATAGGCCTGGAAGTCGCGGTCCACGGTCCAGACGTCGTCGAAGCGGGTGACGGCCCAGAAGCCCGAGCCATGGGGCTCGTCGTGCCAATGCACGGGATCGTTGTCGCGCAGCCAGGCGAACTGGTCGTGCGGCTGGCCGGCGGCGAAGGACGCCGGGTCCAAGAGGTCGATCTTCATGGCGCGCGTTTCCCTGGGATTTTGGCCCAAGGGATCGCGCCTGCCGCGAGGTCAGACAAGAGCCGCGCGCGTCGCGCCTTGCTCAGCGATAGCCGCGCGTGGCCCTGAGCGAGGAGACTTCATGGCCGAGATTGAGCCGGTCCAGGTTGCGCACGCCGCCAGAAACGGTCTCGCAATGGCCCTGGAAGTCGTCATCCTCGCAGATCATCCAGGGTCCGTCGAAACGCCCGCTCATGGCTCGGTCCTCGAAGCCGGTGGAGCCGAGGCCGCGGTTGTAGTCGTAGACCGTGTACGAGCGGCCCTGGAAATCCGGGTATTCGTAGAGCGTCGCGGTGCGCCCGCCCCGGTTGTCGCGCCAGCGGTCGCCGTCGCGGTCGCCATAGCCGCCGTACCCGCCGCCGCCGTAGCGGCGATCACCGCCCCATTCGGCGCGCAGGGATGAAATTTCGCCGCTAAGGCCATATCGACCGAGGTCGGGAACGTCGCCGGACACGGTCTCGCAATGGCCCTGGTAATTGTCGTCCTCGCAGATGGTCCAGTCGCCTTCGAAGCGCGCGCTGCGGGCCTCGTCCTCGAAGCCTGTGGGGCCGAGGCCGTCGTTGCGGCCGTAGACGACATAGGATCGGCCCTGGAAGTTCGGGTACTCATACAGGATCGCGCGCCGGCCGCCTCCGGGCTGGGCGGCGGCCGAACCCGCGACGGCGGCGGCGCAGAGGCCGATAAGGGCGATGGCGGCGATGGGCTTCATGATCTTCACACCCCGTGAGAACTGGCGTGGCGAGACGGCCATTCGACCCGTCGCCGGACCGCCCGGACAACAACCTTAGGAGCAAACACCGATCGCGCCTAGACGTTCCATGTAACGGCGTTCTCGGCCGTCGAAGTGTTCAGGTCTCGATCCGATGAGGATGGGTGAAGACCTCGAAGGCGTCCGGTCGGACCACTCCGGCCAGGGTGACGCCGGCGGCCTCGGCGGCGCGGATGGCCAGCAGCGTGGGGGCCGAGACCGCTGCGACCACAGGCGCGCCCATGGCGGCGGCTTTCTGGACCAGTTCGACGGAAAGGCGGCTGGTCAGGACCAGCACGCCGTCGGCCGCCTCGCCAGAGCGGGCCAGGGCGCCCGCCACCTTGTCGACCGCGTTGTGACGGCCGACGTCCTCGCGCGCCGCGACGAGCCCCTGGCCTGGCCGCCAAAGCCCGGCGGCGTGTACGGCCCGCGTGTCCTTGCCCAGCGCCTGGGCCGCCTCCAGCGCGGTCACGGCCTGGTGGATTTCAGCGGCGCGAACCGGCGACAGCGGCGCCAGGGGCCGGCTGACGATCCTGGCGGCCTGCTCCAGGCTCTCCACGCCGCACAGGCCGCACCCCGTCGGGCCGGCGATCAGGCGCCGGCGCGCGAGGTCCGCCGCCCGACCGGGCGCGAGCCAGAGGCGCGCCTCGACGCCCAGGTCCGTGGTGACGATCTCCAGCGATTGGATTTCGTCGGGCGACGCGATCACGCCCTCGGTCAGGCTGAAGCCGACGGCGAGGTCCTCAAGGTCGGCGGGCGTGGCCATCATCACCGCATAGGTCACGGCGTCGTGCACGATGGCGACCGGCGTCTCCTCGGGCAGCAGCCGGGACGCAGGCGCCGCCGCGCCATCGCGATAACGGACGGACGGCGCCGGCGCGGCGGACGCGAGGGGCGAAGGGCTGGTGGGAGCGTGTTCTGTCATCGGCGGTTCCGGCCACCCAGAGATAGGAAGACTTCGCCGGCTTGAGCGAGTCCTTTCGTGACCGGCGTGGCCGCTTGACCTGGCCGGCGCCCCGGCGCATCGAGTCCAGGCCGCCCGACGATGGCGGCGGAAGGGCCAGGCTTTTGAGCGTCTTGGAGCCAACACCCCCGACGCCGGATGAGATCGACGCCATCGTCGATGCGCACGCGAACCGGCCCGGCGCCCTGCTGCCGGTGCTGCACGCCCTTCAGGAGCGGATCGGCTGGCTGCCCGACGAAGCGGTGGCCCAGGTCGCCGAGCGTCTGAACATCAGCCGCGCCGAGGCCCATGGGGTGGTGACCTTCTACGCCGACTTCCGACGCGCGCCGCCGGGGCGGCACGTGGTCAGGCTGTGCCTGGCCGAGGCGTGCCAGGCGCGAGGCGGGACGGCGGTGGCGCGGGCGGCGGAGCGCCGGCTGGGCGTCGCCATGGGCGAGACGCGCGCCGACGGCCATCTGACCCTGGAGCCGGTCTATTGCCTGGGCCTTTGCGCCATCGGGCCCAGCGCCCTGGTGGACGGCGCCCCCGTGGCGCGCCTGGACGCGGCGGGCCTGGAAACGATCGCCGAAGCGGTGGGCGCATGAGGCGGGTCTTCGTCTCGGCCGACATGGCCTCGGTCGCCCTGGGCGCCGACCGCGTGGCCGAGGCCTTCGCCCGGGCCGGGGCGGAGGTCGTGCGCACCGGCAGCCGCGGCCTCTTCAACATCGAGCCGCTGGCGGAGCTGGAGGAAGATGGGGTCCGTGTCGGCTATGGGCCGATCGGTCCGGACGACGCCGAGGCCGTGCTGGCGGGTACGCATCCGGCGCGGCTGGGGCCGGTGGAAGCCCTGCCCTTCTTCGCCCGCCAACAGCGGCTGACCTTCGCCCGCTGCGGGCTGATCGATCCCCTGGACCTGGACGCCTATGCCGCCCAAGGCGGCTGGCGCGGGCTGGAGGCGGCGCGGGCCATGTCGCCGGCCACCGTGGTGGCGGCGATCAAGGCGTCGGGCCTTCGCGGCCGCGGCGGCGCGGGGTTCCCGGCCGGGATCAAGTGGGAGACGGTCCTGGCCGCGCCGGGGCCTGAGAAGTTCATCGTCTGCAACGCCGACGAGGGCGACAGCGGGACCTTCGCCGACCGCATGCTGATGGAAGGCGACCCCTTCTGCCTGATCGAGGGCATGGCCATCGCCGGCCACGCGGTCGGGGCGGGGTACGGCTACGTCTACATCCGCTCGGAATACCCGTTCGCGATCCGCGCGATGCGCCAGGCGATCGAAAGGGCGGCGGACCGGATCGCGCCTTTCGCCCTGGAGGTTCGCGTCGGCGCCGGCGCCTATGTCTGCGGCGAGGAGACGGCGCTGCTGGAGAGCCTGGAAGGCCGGCGGGGCCAGGTGCGGGCCAAGCCGCCGCTGCCGGCGCACACGGGGCTGTTCGGCAAGCCGACCGTAATCAACAACGTGCTGACCCTGGCCGCCGCGCCCTTCATCCTGGCGGAGGGGGCGGAGCGCTACGCCGCCCTGGGGTTCGGGCGATCGCGCGGGACCATGCCGATCCAGCTGGCCGGAAACGTCCGCAACGGCGGGCTCTTCGAGGCGCCGTTCGGCCTGACCCTGGGCGAGATCGTGGGCGACATCGGCGGCGGGACGTGGAGCGGCCGGCCGGTGCGCGCGGTCCAGGTGGGCGGTCCGCTGGGCGCCTATATCCCGCCCTCGAAGTTCGACCTGCCCTTCGACTACGAGGC
>JAFEEA010000115.1 GCA_018241335.1 Pseudomonadota bacterium | reverse complement strand
GAGCCGAAGATGTAGCGTTCCATCTTCGGGTTCCAGCGGTGCGTCTGGTGGCCGAAGTGGGCGCCAGCTTCCAAGAGCTGACGCATGGTGAAGTCGGGTAGCGCCATGAACCTTTTTCCTTCTTCCGGTTCAGTCCTCCGCAGAGCCCACCCCCCTTTCGGGAGGACCGGAACGGAAGCGCGCGGGGATTGACCCGCGTGATGCCGAACGCCCTGCGTGCGTGATGGCGGGCCAGATAGGCCGGAATGCTTGGAATTGCAAGGCGCTAGGCGCCGGCGCCCACGCGGGAGCTCAATCCGCCACCGGCCCCGGGAAGCGCGCCGACGCCTCGGGGGTGACGGTCATGTCCTTGCCGTCCGCGCGGCGGCGGGGGAAGGCGTCGACATCGAAGCCCTCCAGGCAGAAGACGTTGACCCCGTAGTGGTCCGGCGCCGAGCGCTTGCGATGGAAGGTGTAGATGCCGCAGCGGGAACAGAAGTGGTGGCGCGCGACGCCGGTGTTCCACTGGTAGAGCGACAGCGCCTCCTCACCAGCCAGCAGGGTGAAGTCGCGCTCGTGGAAGGCCGCCATCAGGGCGTTCTTCTTGACGCAGAGCGAGCAGTCGCACTGGGTCAGCTCAGACGGTTCGACCGCGACGCGGAAACGCACCGCGCCGCAGTGGCAGGAGCCTTCATAGGGCGCGGGCATGGGCGGCTCCCCTAGAGGTCTTCCATGAACACCACGCCGGGCGCGGTCTTCAGGGCGCCGCGCATGGCCGGGTCGAGCTGGTACTTGCCGGGCAGCTTCAGCTCCATTTCGCGGCCGCCACCGAAGGCCGCGACGAAGATCACCTCTCCGCCCCCGCTCTGAGACGGCTTCAGGCGCTTTTGCAGCACCTCCAGCTCGGTGACGGCGGGCGACAGGTGGATGCGAAGGCCGCCGGCCGCCTGTTCGATGGTCTTGTCCAGCAGCTGGGCGTCGTCGCCGAAGAAGCGCACCTCGCCGTCGTTGGCCTTGGCGCGGACCTTGAGCACGATGGCCTTGCCCGGCTCCAGCAGTTCGCGGCAGCGGCGCAGCACCTCGCCGGGGAACAGCACCTCGTATTCGCCGGTGGGATCGGACAGGGAGACGAAGGCGAACTTGTCGCCGCTGCCGGCCGAGGTCCGCTCCTGGCGGCGGCGCACCATGCCCACCATGCGGAAGGCTTCCGCGCCGGCCGCGGCGGCGGCCATGACGTCCGCGTAGAGGGTCGTGCGCTGGCGGCGCAGCACCGAGACCAGGTCGTCCAGCGGGTGGCCCGACAGGTAGAAGCCCACCGAGGCCAGTTCCTCGTCCAGTTGCTCCACCGGGTTCCAGATCTCGACCTTGGGCAGGCGCGGGCGCCCGACGCCGGACTGGTCTCCGAACAGGGCGCCCTGGTTGCCCAGGCGATCGGCCGCCACGCTCTGGGCGTGGGCCATCAGCACGTCGGCCGACTGGACGATCTGGGCGCGGTTGGGATGGATGCTGTCGAAGGCGCCGGCGCGAGCCAGGTTCTCCAGCGCCCGCTTGTTCACCTGGCGCGGGTCGACCCGCTCCAGGAAATCGAACAGGTCGCGGAAGCGCCCGCCCTGCTCGCGCACCTCGACCACGTGCTGCATCGCCATCATGCCGACGTTGCGCACGGCGCCCAGGGCGTAGAGCACCTGGCCGTCCTCGACCTCGAAATCGGCGCCGGAACGGTTGATGTCCGGCTTGACGATGGTCACGCCGAAGCGCTTGGCGTCCTGGAAGAACACCGCCAGCTTGTCGGTGTTGGCGATGTCGAGGCTCATCGACGCGGCGAAGAACTCCACCGGCGTGTTCGCCTTCAGCCAGGCCGTCTGGTAGGCGATCAGGGCGTAGGGCATGGCGTGGCTCTTGTTGAAGCCGTAACCCGCGAACTTCTCCATCCGATCGAAGAGCAGGGTCGCCATGGCCGGGGTGATGTTCCGCTCGGCCGCGCCGGAGAGGAACCGCGCCCGCTGCTGGTCCATCTCGGCCTTCTTCTTCTTGCCCATGGCGCGGCGCAGCAGGTCCGCCTCGCCCAGGCTGTAGCCGGCCAGGATCTGGGCGATCTGCATCACCTGCTCCTGGTAGACGATCACCCCGAAGGTGCGGCCCAGCACCTTCTCCAGCAGGGGGTGGACCACGTCGACCGGCTTGCGGCCGGCCTTGGCGTCCACGTACTCGGGGATCGAATCCATCGGCCCCGGCCGGTAGAGGGAAATAAGGTCGGACACCTCTTCCAGGTTGGTCGGCCGAAGCTGGCGCAGGATGTCGCGCATGCCCTGGCTTTCCAGCTGGAACACCCCCAGGGTCTGGCCGGACGTCATCAGGTCGTAGGCCGGCTTGTCGTCCAGGGGCATGGTCCCCAGGGCGAAGTCGGCGCCGCGCCGCTTGAGGTAGCGCAGGGCCCGGTCGATCACCGTCAGGGTCTTCAGGCCCAGGAAGTCGAACTTCACCAGGCCGGCGCTTTCCACCCACTTCATGTTGAACTGGGTGGCCGGCATCTCCGAGCGCGGGTCGCGATAGAGCGGCGACAGCTCGGTCAGCGGCCGGTCGCCGATCACCACCCCGGCGGCGTGGGTGGAGGCGTTGCGGTAGAGCCCCTCCAGCTGCAGGGCGACGTCGAGCAGCTCGGCCACCGAATCCTCGTCACGGCGGGCCTGCTGCAGGCGCGGCTCGATCTCGATGGCCTTGGCCAGGGTGACCGGATTGGCCGGGTTGTTGGGCACCATCTTGGCCAGGCGGTCGACCATGCCCAGCGGCAGCTGCATCACCCGGCCGACGTCGCGCAGCACGGCGCGGGCCTGCAGGGTGCCGAAGGTGATGATCTGGGCCACCCGGTCGCGGCCGTACTTCTCCTGCACGTAGGAGATCACCTCCTCGCGGCGCTCCTGGCAGAAGTCGATGTCGAAGTCGGGCATCGACACCCGCTCCGGATTGAGGAAGCGCTCGAAGATCAGGCTGTAGCGCATGGGATCGACGCCGGTGATCAGCAGCGACCAGGCGACCAGCGAGCCGGCCCCCGATCCCCGCCCCGGCCCCACCGGAATGCCGTGCGCCACCGACCACTTCATGAAGTCCGAGACGATCAGGAAGTAGCCGGAAAATCCCATGTGCTGGATGACGCCGATCTCGCGCTCCAGGCGCTCCCAATAGGCGGCCTCGGCCTCCGGCGGGGGCGGCACGGCCTTCAGGCGCAGGCGCAGGCCCTCGCGCGCCTGCTCGGCCAACTCATCGTCCTCGGAGCGCCCGCCGACGGTGGGAAAGCGCGGCAGGATCGGATCGCGCTTCTTGACCATGAAGGCGCAGCGGCGAGCGATCTGGAGGGTGTTGTCGCAGGCCTCCGGCAGGTCGGCGAAGAGGCGCCGCATGGCCTCGGCGTCCTTGAACCAGTGCTCGGGCGTCACCCGACGCCGTTCGTCCTGGCCCATGAAGGCGCCGTCGGCGATGCACAGCAGGGCGTCGTGGGCGGCGTAGGTGGCGGGCTTGGCGAAATAGACGTCGTTGGTGGCGACCAGGGGGACGTCCTGGTCGTAGGCCCAGGCGACCAGCCCAGGTTCGGCGTGCGCCTGGGCCGGCAGGCCGTGGCGCTGGAGCTCGACATAGAAGCGGTCGCCGAACGCGGCATGCATGGCGTCCAGGGCCGCGCGGCCCTCGGCCGGTCGGCCCGACGCGAACAGGGTGTCGATCGGACCGTCGGTCCCGCCGGACAGGAGGATCAGACCTTCGGCGTGAGCCGCGACCTTCTCCCAGGCGACGCTGGGCTCCTCATTGGCCTCGATGTCCAGGAAGGCGGCGGAGGAGAGTACACTGAGGTTGCGATAGCCGGTCTCGTTCTGGACCAGCACCGTCACCGTGGGACAGCGCGCCCAGCGCTCGGGCGGCCGTTCCCCGATGCCACGCACCGGCAGGGCGCAGCCGATGATCGGCTGCACGCCGGCGTCCTTGCAGCTGACCGAGAACTCGAGGGCGCCGCAGAGGTTCGCCCGGTCGGCGATGCCCACGGCCGGCATGTGCGCCGCCGCCGACATGGGCCCTAGGTAGTCGGCCTTGATCGCCCCCTCGAGCAACGAATAGGCCGACCGCACCCGCAGGTGAACGAAGGCTTCCGACAGGCTTGGCGTCCGCGGGGCCTCAGCCGCCGAAAGGTCTTCCTTCTTCAGACCACTGAGGTCAGCCATCGCCTCGTCACGCCTTCAGCCGGGCCCTCGCCCGGCGCGCCCGCCCCTCGGGACCGACTCATCCTGCCAGTTGGGCCACCTGACAGACCATCCAAACGAAGCTCGCCACCGAAGCAAGCGCCAGTCCGTCGCGGGCGATCTGAAACATGGGGATGACCTTTCGTTTGTACGCTGTTTGTTCTTGTTGCCTCTTTGTTCCAACGCCGTCAAGCCCTTTTCGGGCGGGCGGATGCGCGTCGACGCCAAAAACATCGTGCGCGGCGCCTCCAATTGTTTCGGCACAGAAACTGCAATCTCAACCCATGCCACCGCCAATTTGCGCAACAATGTCGAATTTCAACAACGCAAATTGACCGCCGTTATTTGCCTTATCTATCTGCTTGCTGAAATCGAGTGCGCTCTTTGCGCCACATCGTCCGATATTCAGGCGCTCATCTTCGAATACCGCCGCGCCTCCGGCTTGACCATGGTCGCGACGCGGCGTCCATGCGGCGCCCGGCGATGCGGACTCCCCTCCCCGGCCCCATCCGCGCCGCCGCGTGAGTTCTCATAAGAAGGATTTCAATGATGTACGGACGAGGAAACGCCGCGACCCGGCGGGCTCTGCTTTCCATCGGCGCGGGAATGGCCGCGCTCGGCGCCGCCGGCGCGACGCACGCCGCTCAGGCGGCCGCCGCGCCGGCAGCCTCCGGCGACATCGCCGTGGGCGAGGTCATCGTCACCGCCCAGAAGCGCGAACAGAACCTGCAGAACGTGCCCGTGGTGGTCACCGCCCTCAGCGCCCGCCAGCTGCGCGACGCCGGCGTCCACGACATCAAGGATCTGACCGTGCTGACCCCTGGCCTGACGGTGACCAGCACCGGCAGCGAAGGGTCAACCACCGCCCGCATCCGCGGCGTCGGCACCGTGTCCGACAACATCGGGCTGGAAGATTCGGTGGGGGTGGTGATCGACGGCGTCTACCGGCCCCGCAACGGCGTCGCCTTCAACGACCTGGGCGAACTCTCCGACATCGAGGTGCTGAAGGGCCCGCAAGGCACCCTGTTCGGCAAGAACACCACCGCCGGCGTCATCCAGATCACCACCCTGCGGCCCAAGTTCGTCTTCGGCGCCGAGGGCGAGGCCACCTTCAGCAACTACAACGGCTACGGCGGCTCGGTGTCGGTGACCGGCCCGATCGCCGGCGACAAGCTGGCCGGCCGGCTCTACATCGCCGACCGCCAGCGCGACGGCTACTACAACGTCTCGGCCCCGACCGGCTCGGACGTCCACCGACCCAATGACCAGCACATGTTCACCGTGCGCGGCCAGCTGCTGTGGCAGCCGACCAGCGATTTCGACGTCAACTTCATCGCCGACTACACCAAGCGCAACGACCACTGCTGCGCCGCGGTGCCGATCCAGACCGGCGCGGCCGCCGGGCTGCTGAACACCCTCTTCGGCGCGGGTACGACCCCGAACCCCGCCAACCCGAAGAGCTACACCGCCTTCCTGAACCGCGACCTGGTGGAGAACATCCGCGACGAAGGCGTCTCGGCCGAGGCGCACTGGAAGACGCCGTGGCTGAACAACGCCACCCTGACGTCGATCACCGCCTATCGCGAATGGCATAACCAGGGTGGCGGCGACACTGACGCCACGGCCGCGGACCTGCTGTTCACGCCGAACGACAACTTCAACAGCTTCAAGCAGTTCAGCGAGGAACTGCGCTACGCCGGCTCGACCTCGCGGCTGGACTGGATGGTCGGCGCGTTCTTCTCGCACGAGACCCTGGACCAGCGCGTCGACCAGGCGTTCGGGAGCGACCTCGACACCTTCCTGGGCGCCCTGACCGGCGGCCTGCCCCTGTTGGCGGGTTTCTCCGGCGACCCCTTCCCGGTCGGCAAGGGTTCGATCGGCGTCTATCATCAGGTCGAGCACTCGGAGTCGGTGTTCACCCAGGAGAGCTTCAAAGTCACCGACCAGCTCGAGCTGACCGGCGGCATCCGCTACACCCACGAACACAAGGCGCTGTCGAGCTTTTACGACAACACCGACAACGGCGCGGCCTGCGCCTACGCCCAGAACGCCGCGGGCACGTCGGACAAGGCCGTGGTGGGGCTCTACTGCCTGACCAATCCGGCCTTCAACAACCTGACCGACTCCCAGCGCCTGAGCGAAGAAACGGTCACCGGCACGGTAAAGGCGGCCTATCGCTTCAACCGCGACCTGATGGTCTACGGCTCCTATTCGCGGGGCTATCTGGTGGGCGGCTTCAACCTGGCGGCGGTGACCACCCAGAACAACTCCACCCTGACGCCCGAGCTAGACACCAGCTTCCAGCCGGAGCACGTCAACGCCTTCGAGATCGGGGAAAAGGCCACCCTGCTCGACCGCAGGATGACCCTGAACGCGGCGGTGTTCTATCAGGACTACCGCGACTTCCAGCTCAACGCCTTCACGGGCACCGAGTTCATCGTCACCTCCATCCCGCAGGTCGTCTCCAAGGGCGTCGAGGTGGACGTCGCCTACAACCCCGTGCGGGGCCTGCTGCTCAACGGCGGCCTGACCTACGCCGACACCTACTATCCCAACTCGGCCAAGAACCGCGCGGTGCTGCAGGCGCCAGGCAGCCCGCTGAACCTGCTGCCCGGCCAGCGCGTCTCCCTGGCGCCGCTGTGGTCTCTGACCGGCGGCGTCAGCTACACCCACCCGCTGGTCGGCGACGTCGACTGGAAGGTGGCCACCGACGCCAAGTTCGTGACGTCCTACAACACCGGCTCGGACCTCGACCCGAACAAGGTGCAAAAGGACTTCACCCTGGTGAACGCCCGGGTCGGCATCGCCGCCCACAACGGCGGCTGGGCGGTGGAGCTGTGGGCCACCAACCTGTTCAACCAGTACTACAAGCAGGTGGCCTTCGACGGGGTCTACCAGACCTTCTCGAGCCCGCTGCCCAACAGCGTGCCCAGCCTGAACACCTACTACGCCTTCCTGGGCCAGCCGCGCATGTTCGGCGCGACGCTGCGGGTGAAGTACTAGGACGGACGTGGGCGCGGCGCCGTCCGGCGTCGCGCCCTATTCCTTCAGCAGCCCGGGCAGTTCCGCCAGGCTCTCGATCCGGTGGTGGGCGCCTGCCGCCTCAGGCCAGCCGGCGTGGACATACCCCCACGGCCCTCGTCGGATGAAGACCGCGGTCATGCCGGCCGCGGCTGCCGGCAGCACGTCGTTGTCGAGCCGGTCGCCGACGTAGGCGATTTCGGCGGCCGGCACTCCGGCGGTCTGCACGACCTTTTCGAAGAAGGCCGGAGACGGCTTCTCAACGCCCCAGCGGGCGGAGGAGGCGATGAAGTCGGCCGGAACCTGAGCCTCGGCCAGGGCCTCCTCGGCCCCCTCCGGCTGGTTGCCGGCCAGGCCCACGCGAAAGCCCGCGGCCCTGAGGTCGCGCAGGCACGGCAGGGCGTCGGGATAGAAGTCGTCCGGCAGGAACTCGTAGCGCCAGCCCGAGGCGCGCCGCTTGGCGAACTCCTCCTCCATGTCCCGTCCCGGCGCGGCGATCTCGAAGACGCGCCGATGGTGCCAGCGCCGCTCGATGACCGCGCCCATGGCGCCGAAGAAGGCGAACCGGGGCACGCCCAGCCAGTCGGCCATGGCGCCCCAGTTGCGGGTCTCGTCGACCAGGGTCTCGCCGACATCGAACACCACGGCCCTGATCGGCATCTCAGGCCTTCTTGCGCTGAAGTTCCACCAGCACCCCGTCGCGCAGGCGCACGACCCGGTCCATGTGCTGGGCCAGATCGAGGTTGTGGGTGGCGATGAGGGCGGCGACGCCGGTGGCGCGGACCAGGTCGTAGAGCGCCTTGAACACCTGGGTCGAGGTCTCGGGATCGAGGTTGCCCGTCGGCTCGTCGGCCAGGAGAAGGCGCGGCCCGTTGGCCAGTGCCCGCGCCACCGCCACGCGCTGCTGTTCGCCGCCGGAGAGCTGGGCCGGCTGGTGGTCCAGGCGCTCGGCCAGGCCGAGCGGCGCCAGCAGGTCTCGCGCCCTCGCCCGGGCCTCCTTCTTGGAGCGCCCGCCGATCATCGCCGGCAGGGCGACGTTGTCGAGGGCGGTCAGCTCCGGCAGCAGGTGGTGGAACTGGTAGACGAAGCCGATGGTCGCAAGGCGGATGCGCGTGCGCGCGGCGTCGTTCAGGTCCTGGCAGTCCTGGCCCGCCACCTGGATCTGTCCGCTGGTGGGGCGCTCCAGCAGGCCGGCGGCGTGCAGCAGCGACGACTTGCCCGAGCCGGACGGCCCGATCAGGCCCACCACCTGGCCCGGGAAGACGTCCAGATCCGCGCCCTTGAGCACCGACAGGACGCGGGTCCCGGTGACGTAGTCGCGCTTGAGGCCGCGGATGCGAAGGACCGGCTCACTCATAGCGAAGGGCCTCGACCGGATCGAGGCGCGAGGCCCACCAGGCCGGCAGGATCGACGCCGCCAGCGACACGAACAGGGCCCAGCCCGACACATAGGCGACCTCGATCCAGTCGATCTTGGCCGGCACGTGGGCCAGGAAATAGACGTCCTGGTTGAACACCTTGGTGTGGGTCACGCCCTCCACGAAGCCCTGGATGCCCTCGATGTTGAGGCAGAACAGCACCCCCAGCACCAGCCCGCAGCTCATGCCCAGTACGCCGATGGCCGAGCCCGACATCAGGAAGATGCGCAGGATCGCCCCCTTGCCGGCGCCCATGGTGCGCAGGATGGCGATGTCGCGCCCCTTGTTCTTCACCAGCATGACGAGGCCAGAGATGATGTTCAGGGCCGCGATCAGGACGATCAGCATCAGGATCAGGCGCATGACGTTGCGCTCGACCTGCAGGGCGGTGAAGAAGCTCTGGTTCTTCTCGGTCCAGTCGGTGACCACGGCGCCGCGGCCGGCCAGGGCCTGGAGCTGCGCCTTCATGGCCGGCGCCTTGTCGGGGTTGTCGAGCTTGATCTCGATGAAGTCGACGCTGGAGTCGCGGCCGAAGAACAGCTGCGCCTGCTGCAGGGGCATGTAGATGAAGGCCTGGTCGTAGTCGCTCATGCCGACGCTGAAGGTGCCGGCGACGGTGTAGGTCTTGCGGATCGGCAGGGTGCCGAAGGCGGTCGCCCCGCCCGACGGCGAGGTGATCGAGATCGGGTCGCCCGGCCCGACGCCCAGGTTGTCGGCCAGCTTCTGGCCGATGATCACCAGGTCGCCGCCGTCCTCGCCCTGGCCGAAGCCGTCCAGCTTGCCGCGCTTGATGTTGCCGCTGACGATCCGGGTCGCGATCAGGTCCGCCGGCGTCACCCCGCGAACGATGGCGCCGGCCGCCGCGTCCGGCCCCTGGACCAGGGATTGGGCCTCGACGACCGGGGCGGCCTGCACCACGCCGGGCAAGGCGCGGATGCGCTTGACCATGGCCTCGCGGGCGTCCGGCGTCATGGCGCCGCCGACCACGTAGGCGTGGCCGTTGAAGCCCAGGATCTTGCCGATCAGCTCGGTGCGAAAGCCGTTCATGACGGACATGACGATGATCAGCACCGCCACCGCCAGGGTGATGCCCACGAAGGCGATGATGGCGATCAGGGCCACGCCCGCCTCCCCCCGCCGCGCGCGCAGGTAGCGCATGGCCAGCGTCCGTTCCCAGGCGCTGAAGGGGCCGGCGGGCGCCATGGCCTCAGCCCGCGATCGTGGTCAGGGCGTCGTCCAGCGACAGGGTGCGGCGCTCGCCGGTAGCCCGGCGCTTGAGCTCCACCACCCCGTCCTTGAGGCCGCGGGGGCCGATGATCAGCTGCCAGGGCAGGCCGATCAGGTCCATGGTGGCGAACTTGCCGCCGGGGCGCTCGTCGGTGTCGTCCAGCAGCGGCTCCTTGCCGGCGGCGGTCAGCACGTCATAGGCCTTGGCGCAGGCCGCATCGACCTCGGCGTCGCCGGGGCGCAGGTTGACGATGCCGACGCCGAACGGCGCCACGGCCTCGGGCCAGATGATCCCGTCGTCGTCGTGGCAGGCCTCGATGATCGCCCCGGCCAGGCGCGAGACGCCGACGCCGTAGCTGCCCATCTGCACAGGCCGGTCGACCCCGTCGGGGCCGGTGACGTTGGCCTTCATCGGCTTGGAGTACTTGTCCCCGAAGAAGAACACCTGGCCGACCTCGATGCCGCGCGCGGTCATCCGATTGTCCTCGGAAACCTCCGATTCGTATCGGGCGGCGTCGTGCACGTCCTCGGTGGCGGCGTAGAGCGTGGTCCACTGCTTGATGATCGGGGTCAGGTCGCCGTCGTAGTCGACGCCGGCGCCCGGGATCGGCAGGTCCAGCACCCGCTTGTCGCAGAAGACCGCGCTTTCCCCCGTTTCCGCCAGGACGATGAACTCGTGGGAAAGGTCGCCGCCGATCGGGCCGGTCTCGGCCTTCATCGGGATCGCCGTCAGGCCCATGCGCGCGAAGGTGCGCAGATAGGCCACGAACATCTGATTGTAGGACCGCCGCCCGCCGGCCTCGTCCAGGTCGAAGGAATAGGCGTCCTTCATCAGGAACTCGCGGCCGCGCATGACGCCGAAGCGGGGGCGCTGCTCGTCGCGGAACTTCCACTGGATGTGGTAGAGGTTCTTGGGCAGGTCCTTGTAGGAATGGACGTAGGCCCGGAAGATCTCGGTGATCATCTCCTCGTTGGTGGGCCCGAACAGAAGTTCGCGCTCGTGCCGGTCGGTGATGCGCAGCATCTCCTTGCCGTAGTCGTCGTAGCGGCCGCTCTCGCGCCACAGGTCGGCCAGTTGCAGGGTCGGCATCAGGAGCTCGATGGCGCCGGCGCGATCCATCTCCTCGCGCACGATCTGCTCGATCTTCTTCAGCACCCGATGGCCGAGCGGCAGCCACGCATAGATCCCCGCCGCCTCCTGGCGCAGCATGCCCGCGCGCAGCATCAGGCGATGCGACGGGATCTGCGCCTCGGAGGGCGTCTGCTTCAGGACAGGCAGGAAATAGCGCGACAGGCGCATGAGGCATCCTCGGTTGCGACGGGTCGCTGAGATAGCCTCGGCCGCCCGTCGTTGGCAACGCGCGGCGGTGACCGCGCGCCTAGTTGTGCGGGAAAGTCGGCAACGGAATGACGTTGAAGCGCAGCACCAGCCAAAACACCGCGAAGACCAGGGCCGACACCCAGGTGGTGGTGATGAACTTGCGCACCAGGCGCGGGTTCACCGGCGAGGCAGGGTCGCCGCCGCCGGGCACGGGGATGCCCTCCTCGTGGTGGCTGCGCACCCCGATGGGCAGGATGCAGAACAGCGCCGTCCACCAGATGGTCAGGTAGATGGCGATGTTGGTGGGCAGCGGCAGGATCATCAGTGTGTGTGCTCGGGCTCGGCCATGAGTTCGACGAGGACGCCGCCCATGTCTTTCGGGTGCACGAATATCACGGGAACCCCGTGGGCGCCCATCCTGGGCTCGCCGGTTCCGAGCACGGTGGCGCCCTTGGCGCGCATCTCGTCACGGGCGGCGACGATGTCCGGCACCTCGAAGCAGACGTGGTGCTGGCCGCCGCGCGGGTTCTTGGCGAGGAAGCCGTGGATCGGCGAGTCCGCGCCATAGGGCTCGATGAGCTCGATCTGGGAATTGGGCAGGTTCACGAACGACACCCAGACCCCCTGTTCGGGCAGGGCCTTCTTCTCGGTGATGTCGGTGACGCCGAGGACGTCGCGGTACAGCTTCCAGGACTCCTCGATGGACGGCGTGGCGACGCCCACGTGGTTCAGCTTGCCGATCATGCCGGTTCCTCCTGGCTGGGGCATTGGTCGCGCCCGCCATAAGCCCCCTCCCCGAGGTCAGGCAATGGGGCCTCTCGACACGCCGCGACCTTCGCCAACTATGCGACCTGAAGGACGGCAACCTCAGCCGCCACCTCGCCGCCCTGAGCGCCTGAGCCCTTACTTCGGCAGGACCAGGGTCGGGTCGACCGGCTTGGCTTTGTCGGCCGGGTTGGGGGCGTAGCGCACCTCGAAGTGGAGCTGCGGTTCGGTGACCCCGCCGGAGACGCCGACCTGGCCGATTTCCTGGCCCTGGGTGACGGTCTGGCGCATCTGTACGCTCAGCCGGTCGAGGTGAGCGTAGGCAGTGACCCAACCATCGGCGTGCTTGACCAGCACGAGATTGCCGAAGCCCGGCACCTGGTCGCCGGAATAGACCACGTCGCCGTCGGCGGCGGCGCGAACGACCGTTCCTTGCGGCGCCTTGATGTCGAGGCCGTCACTGCGCTGGCCGACGCCCCGGGG
>JAFEEA010000114.1 GCA_018241335.1 Pseudomonadota bacterium | reverse complement strand
CTCCCATAGGGAGAAGGAGGGGCCCGCGCCGAAGGCGTGGGAGGATGAGGGGCTCCGTCAGATGTCGAACTTGACCCCCTGGGCCAGGGGCAGGGTCTCGCCGTAGTTCACGGTGTTGGTGGCGCGGCGCATATAGGCCTTCCAGCTGTCCGAGCCGGCTTCGCGCCCGCCGCCGGTTTCCTTCTCGCCGCCGAAGGCCCCGCCGATCTCGGCGCCGGAGGGGCCGATGTTGACGTTGGCGATGCCGCAGTCGGACCCGGCCACGAAACGTTCGGCCTCGCGGGCGTTGAGGGTGAAGATCGAGGACGACAGGCCCTGGGGCACGTCGTTGTTGAGCGCGATCGCCTGGTCCAGGTCCGAATAGGGCATGACGTAGAGGATCGGGGCGAAGGTCTCGCGCCGCACGACATCCGCCTGGGCGGTCATCTCGACGATCGCCGGGCGGACATAGACCCCCTGCCCCGGCCCCTTGACGGTCTCACCGCCGGTGACCTTGCCGCCGGCCGCCGTGGCGTCGTCCAGGGCCTTGCGCATGGCGGCCGCGGAACCCTCGTCGATCAGCGGTCCGATCAGGGTGTCCGGGTCGCGCGGATCGCCGATGCGCACCGAGGCGTAGGCGGCCTTCAGCTTGGCCACGAAGCCCTCGTAGATGCTCTCGTGCACGAACAGGCGGCGCAGGGTGGTGCAGCGCTGCCCGGCCGTGCCCATCGCCGCGAAGGCGACGCCGCGCAGGGTCAGGTCGAGGTCCGCCGAGGGGGCGACCACGGCGGCGTTGTTGCCGCCCAGCTCCAGCAGGGAGCGGGCGAAGCGGGCCGCCAGCCTGGGCCCCACCGCGCGGCCCATGGCCGTCGAGCCGGTGGCCGAGACCAGGGCCACCTTGGGATGGTCCACCAGGGCCTCGCCGACCTCGCGACCGCCGATGATGACGCTGGAGAGATGGGCGGGGGCGTCGCCGAAGCGGGCCGCGGCGCGCTCGAAGATCGCCTGCACGGCCAGGGCCGTCAAAGGCGTCTTCTCCGACGGCTTCCACACCACCGGATCGCCGCAGACCAGCGCCAGGGCCGAGTTCCAGGACCATACGGCCACGGGGAAGTTGAAGGCGCTGATCACCCCCACCACGCCCAGCGGATGCCAGGTCTCCATCATCCGGTGGTCCGGCCGCTCGGTGGCGATGGCCAGGCCGAAGAGCTGGCGCGACAGGCCGACGGCGTAGTCGCAGATGTCGATCATCTCCTGGACCTCGCCCAGGCCCTCAGAGAGGGTCTTGCCGGCCTCGAGCGTGACCAGCAGGCCGAGATCGGCCTTGGCGGCGCGCAGTTCCTCGCCCAGCAGGCGCACCAGTTCGCCGCGGCGCGGCGCCGGGACCTTGCGCCAGGCGGCGAAGGCCGCATGCGCCGCCTCGATCGCCGCGGCGGCGTCCGCGGTCGACGCGTCGTGGACCTTGGCGATGGTCTCGCCGGTGATCGGCGAGCGCACCTCGCGCCCGCCGCCCGTGAAGGCCCCGGGCGCGACGCCCAGGCGGGTCAGGAGGGCGGCGGCCTCGTCGGCGATGTTGGGGGCGAACAGCACTGTCATGCGGCGGATTCCACGAGGTGGGGACGGGTCGCGGCGTGGGCGGCCGCGTCGTCGGCGGCGTACACCCGACCGAAGCGATTGCCCAGGAAATCGGCGAGGGCGATCTCTTCCTGGCGCACGAAGCCCTTGGTGGGCAGCCGCCCCTCGGCCAGCAGGTCCAGCACGGCGCAGAGGCTGGCGGCGGTGGTGATCTGGATGCCGCTGAGCAGTCGCCCGCCGAAGGTCTGGGCGTAGATCTTGTGGGCGTAGGTCTCCTGGACCAGGTGGCCGCCCTTGAGGCCCGAGACGGTGACGAACACGATCACCACATCCTGCATGGTGGCCGGGAGCGAGTTCTCCAGGATGTCCTTGAGCAGGTCGCGCCGGTCGCGCAGGCGCAAATCGTTCAGCAGGGCCTTCATGATCGCCGCGTGGCCCGGATAGCGAATCGTCCGGTAGTTCAGGCTGCGCACCTTGCCCGCCAGGGTCTCGCACAGGGTGCCGAGGCCACCGGAGGTGTTGAAGGCCTCATAGGCGACGCCGTCCAGCGAAAAGGCCTCGCATTCCTCCAGCGCCCGGGTCTGGCGCGGCAGGCCGTCGACGATGGCCTCGCACGGCTCGCAGTACTCGTTGATCACCCCGTCGGTGGACCAGGTGAGATTGTAGTTCAGGGCGTTGGACGGATACTTCGGCAGGGCCCCGACGCGCAGGCGCACGTCGTGCAGGGTGTCGAAGCCGCGGATCAGGTCGGCGGCGGCGATCGAAATGAAGCCGGGGGCCAGGCCGCACTGCGGGATGAAGGCTGTCTCGGCGCCCTGGGCCAGGGCCTTGACCTTGCGCGTCGAGGCCACGTCCTCGGTGAGGTCCAGGTAGTGGCAGCCGGCGGCCTTGGCCGCCTGGGCGACGAAGAAGGTCAGGTGATAGGGCGCGGCGCTCAACACCGCGAACTTGTCCTTGAGGACCGCGGCCAGGCCCTTCACGTCGGTGACGTCCATGACCAGGTGCTCGATGCGGGCGTCGGCGGGCAGCTCGGCCAACTGGTCGGCGGAACGGTCGATGACGGTGACGCGATAGTCGGCGGTGTCGGCGAGGAGCGCGGCGACGGCGCCCCCGATGTGCCCGGCGCCGATGACGGCGATGTCTTTCATGGCGAGGTCTCCCCGAAGTTGCGGCGAGTCAGTGTCCGCCGCGCGCTGGTCGATCGCCATTGCCAGACCGACGGATCGACGAGATGATTTCGTCGCTTCGCCGACGGAGATGATCAGATGGACGAAATCGACCAAGCCCTGCTGGCCAGGCTGCGCGAGAACGCCCGCGCCCCCGCCGCCGAGCTGGCCCGCGCGCTCGGCCTGTCGCGAACCACCGTCCAGAGCCGGCTGGAGCGGCTGGAGCGCTCCGGCGTGATCACCGGATACACCGTTCGCCTGTCCGACGCCCACGAGCGGGGCCTGATCCGCGCCTATGTCCTGCTCACCGTCGCCCCCAAGCAGGCCGCCGCCGTGGTGGCCGCGGCGCGCAAGATGCCGGCCGTGCGCCTTCTGCAATCGGTCAGCGGCCCCTTCGACCTTATCGCCGAGGCGGCCACCGCCAACGCCGCCGACATGGACGCCCTCATCGACGCCCTGGGCGCCCTGGAGGGGGTCGAGCGGACGACGTCGTCCATCGTCCTGTCGACCAAGATCGACCGGTGAGACACCGTAAATCACCGTAATTAACGGTGGCTGGGGGCGGCGAAGGCGCTGGGCGAAGGCTGGGCATGGCCCGGCCAGGATCGAGCGGATTCGGCGCCGCAACCAGCCTGCGCGCCGTTGCCCCTCATTCCGTCATCCTCGGCCTGGTGCCGAGGACCCATACGCACGCTTCCTGAGGGTCGCGAAGCGGCAGCCGAGCAGCGCGCGGCGGACAGGCTCTGCCCTGGCGCGCCCTTCGAAGCGCGCCACGCGTCCTCACGCGTTCATGGCCCCCCGGGACTGGCGCCCGGGGGTGACGGTGGAGGGGTGGATGTCCGTTGAACTGGGACCCGTTGGGCGCAGGACCATTTCCGCCGCCACTCCCCCACCTCCGTCATCCTCGGCCTCGTGCCGAGGACCCATACGCACGCTTCCAAGGGGTCGCGAAGCGGCAGCGGAGCGGCGCATGGCGGTAGGGCCCTGCCCTGGCGCGCCCTTCGAAGCGCGCCACGCCGCCTCTCGCGCGCCGGGAGGACGGTGAGGGAGGAGCGATCGCGGAAGGTGAGCGCTCGCCCTATCCCCGCCGTTCCGCCCTCTGCAGGTCGCGCAGGGGGCGGTAGCTGATGCGGATGGCGCCGGCGTCGTCCAGCAGGCGGGTCATGGCCGGATCGCTGAAGACGACGGCGTCGTTGGCGCGGATGTCCGGGTGGTCGGGGTCGTAGGCGCGCAGTTCCGGCCCGTCGTCCACCGGGTGGGCGTAGATTTCCGATACCCCTGCCGCCAGGCCGGGGATGCGCTCGGCCATCACCTGTCCCGTGTCGCGCGGCCAGGGCGAGAGGAAGTTCTCGTTGAACAGCAGCCCCCGCGCGGCGGCGCGCTCACGGCCGCGGAATCCCAGCTTCTCGTCCTGGCCGCGGCCCGGCATGCGCAGGGGCAGGTCGAACTCGTCGGCCAGGCGCAGATAGACGTCGAAGAAGCGCGGATCGATCTGCACCGTGCCCATGTGCGAATCCAGGTGGGTGGGATCCAGCCCCCAGGCCATGGCCGTCTCGATCTGGGCGCGGCATTCGGCGTAGGCCTCGGCCGGGTCTGCGCGGCGGAAGACCTCCTCCACCGTGGCCGGCATGAAGCCCTCGTCGTCGTGCAGGCTCTTGGCGCCGGTGAGCGAGCGCCAGCGATAGCCTGGATATTCGCAGGTGAGGGTCAGGTGGACGCCGATGTCCCGGCCCTGGGACTGGCGGACGGCGTCGCGCGCCCACGGGCAGGGGACCATCAGGGTCGCGCTGGTCGCCACGCCATGGTCCAGGGCGCGCAGGATCGCGGCGTTGGCGGCCTGGCTGGAGCCGAAGTCGTCGCAGTTGACGATCAGCAGCCGCGCGTCGGCCCCATAGCCCAGCCGTTCGGCCAGCGTCGCCTGTCCCATCCTCGTCCCCCTGCCCCTAGTCGCCGCCGACCAGGTCGCGGCGGGCCTTTTCCAGTTCCTCGGCGTAGCGGCGCGTGGCGTAGGCTTCCGACAGCAGGCCCAGCACGTCGCGCTTGTCGTCCAGGACCACCAGTTCGTCGCTCTCGGTGGCGTCGAACACCTTCATGATCGCCTTGATGTCCATCTCCGGCCGCAGCCAGTCGTCCTGGTGGGTCATGTTCTCGCCCACGGACCCTTCGCCGTCCTCGTCGGCGTAGACCTTGGAGACGGCCACCAGGCCGGCGTACTGGCCGGTCTCGTCCAGGGCCACCACCCGCCGGGTCGAGCCCAGGGGGAATCGGCGGCGGAACTCCGACAGCGGCGCGCTGGCGGCGATGGTGGCGGGATCGCCCCGCATCATCCGCCCGGCGGTCAGGGTGCGCAGCCAGCCCACGTCATGGGCGCTGCGGATGGTCTCGCCGCGCAGGTGCAGCCGCCAGGTCGAGAACGAATAGCCGAAAGTCTCGCGCACCAGGACGCTGGCCACCAGGGAGGCGGTCAGGGTGGCCGCCGTCAGGCCGAAGTCGTTGGTCGTCTCCAGCACCAGGAAGCTCATGGTGAAGGGGCCGCCGATGATCGCCACGGCCAGGGCCCCCATGCCGACCATGGCCCCGGCCAGGGGCTCGATGCCCACATGCCAGCCGGTGGCGTCGAGCCCCATGGCCGCCAGCCGCCCGATCAACGAACCGAGGTAGAGCGAGGCGAAGAAAAGGCCGCCGCGAAAGCCGAAGCCCAGCGACACCACCGAGGCGGCGGCCTTGGTGGCGATCAGGAAGATGAGGGCGCTGATGACCAGGTCGCGGGTCAGGTCCAGGTGCATGGCCCCGTGCCCGGCCGAAAGGGTCTGGGGCGCGATCAGGGCCAGGGCCGCCAGCAGGACCCCGCCCGTGGCCTGGCGCAGCAGCTTGGGCCCCGGCACCAGGGAGGCGACGCGCTCGGTCCACGCCACCAGCCGCATCAGCCCTACGGCGAAGACGGCGCAGATCAGGCCCAGCGCTGCGAACAGGGCGTAGTTGGTGGCCGACAGGGCGACCGTTGCCTTGGCGTGGATGACCAGGGGGTCGACGCCCATCAGCTTGGTCATCAGGGCGCCGGCCAGGGCCGCGGCGGCCACGGGGGCGATGTTGGCGACCGTGTAGGAGCCGATCACCACCTCGAAGGCGTAGAAGGCGCCGGTCAGGGGTGCGCCGAAGGCCGCCGCGATGGCCGCCCCCGCCCCCGCCCCGACGAAGGTGCGCAGGTCGCTGCGCCGCAAGTTCAGCCAGCCGCCGGTCAGCGAGGCCAGGGCCCCGCCCATCTGGGCGTAGGCCGCTTCCAGCCCCACCGAGGCGCCGAAGCCGTTGGAGAGGATGGTCTGGCCGACCACGAAGAGGCTATCTCCGGGTGACATGCGCCCGCCGTGCAGGGCGTTGGCCTCCACCGGGTCTACCGCCGGCTGGGGACGGCGGCGCGTCCAGAGCCAGGTGACGCCGCCGAGAATCAGGCCGCCCAGGGGCAGCACCGCCGCCCGGGCCGGCGGGATCGCCGCCACCGCGCTCAGCCGGGAGTCAAAATCGATGCCGTAGAGGAAGATCTGCATGCTGTGGGCGGCGGCCCCGATGGCCAGGGCGGCCAGGCCGGACGCCGCCCCCACCGCCGTGGCGATCACCACCAGCCACAGCTCGCTGGCCCGGATCTCGCTGCGCAGGAAGGCCAGGAAGCTGAGCAACGGGCGGCGGTGGCGCGGGCGATGGTGCGCGGGCGCAGCCTGGTCGGCGGCGTCCGGCTGGGCCGATCCCTCCGGCGTGATGTCTGGCGCGGCGCTCACCGCCCCGTCTTAGCGCGCGTGCGGGGGCGGCGTCCAACTGCGGAGACGGCGCGTGCTAGTCGCGCCGATCCTCTTCGTCGCCATCGTCGTGCTCACGCGCCTCCCAGACCGAAGGGCCGTCGGTGATCTCGGCCACGTCGATGACGTTGAAGGCCTCCACCGCGCCGGGCGGCAGGGGCTCGCCGGGTTTGTGCACGAAGCGGACGCGCGCCTTGAGGACCGGGTCGGGCTCGAAGACCACCTCGTTGATGATGCGCTGCCCGTGCGCGATGCGGCGGGAATGCTGTTCGGCCATGGCTTCGTCTCCTTCGCTACCGAAGCAAACGCGCGAGGCGGTCGGTGGCGCCGAACAAGTCCCCCCACCGCTGTCATCCCGGAATGGGCGCAGCTCCTATCCGGGACCGCCGAGAACGCCTGCGAAGGATGCTGGCGGCGGGCATTAGCGCTTGCGGCGGTCCCGGATAGCCCGCTTGCGCGGCCTTCCGGGATGACAGGAGAAGGGGGCGGCGCGTGCGGGCGATGGACAGGTGATCGCGCGGCATGGTTGAAGCAAAATCATGGATCCGTCAGCGTTCCGATTCACCAGGGCGATCAGTGCGGCCCTCTCTGCTCTCGGCGCCAACGCCCTCGTGGTCGCGCTCCTGGGTGCGATCCTCGTTGCGGCCCCGCTCTGGGCGCAGCTCCATTTCCATCCGCCAACCGGCGTGTCGATGAAGGTCACCCTCCCCCCGCCGCCAGAACGAACGGCGCACACCGAGGACGTCGGTTTTCGTTCGGCAGGATCACTGCGGCCGGTTCGGATGTTCCTCGACGCAACACAATTCGTGTGGGCTGCGGTCACGATCCCCCTCGGCGCGGTTTTCGACGGCTTCATCGTTATCGCCACGCTCGATCACTCGGCGGGGCGGGCCCGACCCCAGAGGGAACGGCTCATCGTATCGCTCAGGAACCTGTGGGCGCTCCTGATCATCGGTGTCTTCACTCTGATCGCCGTCACCCTTGGAGTGATGCTGTTCCTGTTCCCGTCGATCTTCGTGGTGGCGGGACTTGCTGCGGCCGGACCGATCCGACTGATGGAAGGCCTCGGTCCGTTCGCCGCCATAGCGCGCAGCATCAGGTTGGGCTGGGGGCAACTTGGAAAGATGTCGCTAGCCGGCCTCGCGTGCATCGCCGCTCAATTGGCCTTCGTCATCTTTTCGCCGACCGACGACGCCAAGGCGATCGTGCCGCTGAACATCCAGACGGCGATCACCGCCGGACTTGTGGCGGCGGCTCTTCGATCGGTGAGCGCCGCGATGAGCGCGGGTCTCTACATCGAGCTAACGCGCAAGGAATTCGGCGCCGCGATCACACAGCTAGAAGGCGTCTTCAACTAGCTCAGAACGTCACCACGCTGCGGATGCTCTCGCCCGAGTGCATCAGGTCGAAGGCCTTGTTGATGTCGGCAAGCGGCATGACGTGGGTGATCAGGCTGTCGATGTCGATCTTTCCGTTCATGTACCAGTCGACGATCTTGGGTACGTCGGTGCGGCCGCGCGCGCCGCCGAAGGCGGTGCCCTTCCAGACCCGGCCGGTGACCAGCTGGAACGGGCGGGTGGCGATCTCCTGGCCTGCCCCGGCGACGCCGATGATGATGCTCTCGCCCCAGCCGCGGTGGCAGCATTCCAGCGCCTGGCGCATGGTGTGGACGTTGCCGATGCATTCGAAGCTGAAGTCGGCGCCGCCGCCGGTCAGGTCGACGATCGCCTGCACCACCTTGTCGCGGCCGACCTCGTCGGGATTGATGAAGTCGGTCATGCCGAACTTGCGGGCCATCTCGACCTTGGCCGGGTTGAGGTCCACGCCGATGATCCTGTCGGCGCCGGCCATGCGCGCGCCCTGGATGACGTTGAGGCCGATACCGCCCAGGCCGAAGACCACGACATTGGCGCCCGGCCACACCTTGGCGGTCCAGATCACCGCCCCGATGCCGGTGGTGACCCCGCAACCGATGTAGCAGATCTTCTCGAAGGGGGCGTCCTCGCGCACCTTGGCTAGGGCGATCTCGGGCAGCACCGTGTGGTTCGAAAATGTCGAGCAGCCCATGTAGTGGAACACCTTCTCGCCGTTGATCGAGAAGCGGCTGGTCCCATCGGGCATCAGGCCCTGGCCCTGGGTCGAGCGAATGGCGGTGCAGAGGTTGGTGCGCCGCGACAGGCACGACTTACATTGCCGGCATTCGGGCGTGTAGAGCGGGATCACGTGGTCGCCCTTCTTGAGCGTCGTGACCCCCGGGCCCACGTCCACCACCACGCCCGCGCCCTCGTGGCCCAGGATGGCCGGGAAGAGCCCTTCCGGATCAGCGCCCGAGCGGGTGAACTCGTCGGTGTGGCAGACGCCCGTGGCCTTGATCTCGACCAGCACCTCGCCGGCGCGGGGGCCTTCCAGCTCGACGGTCTCGATGGTCAGGGGCGCTCCGGCCTTCCAGGCGACGGCGGCTTTGGTCTGCATGGCGCTTCTCCCGATCGATGACGGCCGGGCTTAGCCGGGGCGGCGGGACCAGGCAACCGCCACCTCGGCCAGGCGCGACGGCGGGGTCTGGAGCAGCGGGATGGCGACCGCCCGCACCGCCTCGCGCAAGGGGCCTTCGGGCAGGTAGTCGGCGGGGGACTTGCCGTCGACGCGGGCCAGCATCAGGCCGGGCAGCAGGGAGGCTGCGCGCGCCTCGAGATCGTCCGCCGCCTCCCAGTCGACGCCGGCGAGATAGCACCCGGCCAGGGCCTCGAAGCTGGCGAAGAGGGCCTTGGCGCGATCCTTCACCACCAGGTGCTTGAGCAGCAGGTGGTTGAGGCAGAAGGCCAGGTCGAAGGCCGGGTCGCCGTACCAGACCGTCTCGGCGTCCAGGAACACCGGCCCGTCCGGACCCAGCAGGATGTTCTTGGGGCTGACGTCGCCGTGGGCCAGGGCCAGGCGCGTGGCGGCGGTTCGCCGGGCGATGGCGGTCAGGGGGCCGGCGACCTCCGGGCGCCGCCGCGCCGCCTCCAGCAGGAAAGGGTCCAGCCTAAGGGCGTGGAAGAGATCATCGGTGGCGAAGGCGGCGGCGATGTCCGCCCGGCCGGCCGTCCCGCCGTGCAGGCGCGCCAGGCGCTCGCCCACCGCCCCGGCGGCGGCCACGTCCACCCGGCCCTCCAGCAGTTCGCGCTTCCAGAGCGGATGGTCGGCGGGCTCCAGGTAGGCCATGGCGAAGGCGCCCAGGGCGTCGTCGTGGGCCAGGACCTTGGGGGCGGAGCCCGGGACGATCGAGCGGGCCACATCGAACCAGCGCCACTCGTAGCGGGTGCGCTCGGCCGGGGCGCGCCAGTCGGCGGCGACGCGCAGCCGGGCCACCGCGCGCTTGACGCAGATGACCGGCCGGCCCGGGCTCTCCACGCGCCAGATGTCGGAGGAAACGCCGCCGGTGAGGGAGGTCCAGGCCTGGGGGGCGCCGGCCGGCGCCAAGCCCGCCCGCACCACGAAGTCCCGCAACGCCGTGTCGATCGCCTCACTCATGCCCCCCCGCCTAAAGGAACCGGCGCGCGCCGCAAGGGCTGACGCGGCGGGGCCTTTTCGCTAAAGCGGCGCCATGACCACCCTGGACGCCCTCAAGCCCGGCATGCCCATCGTCTATGGCGGCGACAAGGTCGCCTTCGTCGACGCGGCGCTGGCGGCCGCCTTCGCCAAGGGCGACCGGCTGGTGGTGGTGCAGGAGAGCGGCGACCTGCTGCACGTGCCCGCCGCCGCGCACGCCATCGCCGCCGAGGCCGTGGGCCGCGCCCAGGCCGCCTTCGCCGCCATGTCGGCGGTGAGCGACGCACAGATCACCCAGTTCTTCGACGCCTTCGCCGGCAAGCTGGAGGACGAGGCCGCGTGGGGCGAGATCGCCCGGGCCAACGCCGAGGACGTGCGCCAGGCGCAAGGACGCGGCCGCTCCACCACGCGCCTGCAGGCGACGGCGAAGATGCGCGCCGACATGATCGCGGGCCTCCGCGAATGGCGCGACACCCCCGGCGGGCGCGAGCGCCTGGTCGAGCGGGTCGAGCACGACGGCTGGAGCGTCGAGCAGGTGACCGCGCCCCTGGGCGTGGTCGGCTTCGTGTTCGAGGGCCGGCCCAACGTCTTCGCCGACGCCGCGGGCGTGATCCGCACCGGCAACACCGTGGTCTTCCGCATCGGCAGCGACGCGCTCGGCACCGCCCGGGCCATCGACCGCCATGCTCTGGCTCCCGCCCTGGCCGAAGCCGGCCTGCCGGCGGGCGCCGCCGTGCTGGTGGACAGCGCCGAGCGGTCGGCCGGCTGGGCCCTGTTCTCCGACGCGCGCCTGGCCCTGGCCGTGGCGCGGGGCTCCGGCCCGGCGGTGGCGCAGCTGGGCGGGGTCGCCCGTCAGAGCGGCGTGCCCGTCAGCCTGCACGGCACGGGCGGCGCCTGGCTGGTGGCCGATGTGACCGCCGACGCGGCGCGCTTCGCGGCCGTCGTGCGGACCTCGCTGGACCGCAAGGTGTGCAACACGCTCAACGTCTGCTGCATCGTGCGCGAACGGGCCGGCGAGCTGGTGCCGGTGTTCCTGGAGGCCCTGGCCCAGGCCGGCGACGCGCGCGGCCATGGCTGCAAGCTGCACGTGGTCGAGGGCGACTTCGACTGGCTGCCGCAGGATTGGCGCCAGGCCCGCGCCACGGTGCGCCGCGCCGATGGCGACCACGACGAGCCCCTGGCCGAGATCCTGCCGCTGGCGGGCCTGGCCACCGAGTGGGAATGGGAAGATTCCCCCGAGGTCTCGCTCAAGATCGTCGCCGACCTGGACGAGGCCATCGCCCTCTTCAACCGCTTCAGCCCCCAGTTCGTGGGCTCGCTGGTGTCGGAGGATCCGGCCGCCCACGACCGCTTCTGGGCCGGGGCCAACGCCGGCTTCGTGGGCGACGGCTTCACCCGCTGGGTCGACGGCCAGTACGCCCTGAACCGCCCCGAACTCGGCCTCTCCAACTGGCAGTTCGGCCGCCTCTTCGCGCGCGGCGGGGTGCTGTCGGGCGACGGGGTGTTCACGATCCGCACCCGTATGCGCCAGACGGATCTGGGCGTGAAGCGCTAGCCCCGGGGCGCCGGCGGCGGGAACAGGGGCGCCAGCGCCGCGCGCACCGCCGCCGCGTCCAGCACCCGCCAGCCGTCGGCGCCGTGGGCGGCCGGCAGGGCCTTTGGGTCGACCGGCAGGATCTCCAGCACCGTCGTTCGGTTGCTCAGCCGGGTCGACAGGACCACGCCGTAGTAGCTGTTGTTCTCATAGAGGTCGGTGTCGCCGCTATCGAGGACGATGAAGCCGGGCTTTCCCGCCGCCAGGGCCGCGTTGGCCGCCGCCAGCAGGGCGCCCTCCTCCACCAGGTCGGCGGTGGCGCCGCGGGCCCGGAACTCCGCCGTGACCGTGCCCAGCTCGGGATGCTCGGTCAGGCGGAAGCCCTGCAGGTTGCGGTCGTTGATCGAGCCGCGCCCGGTCAGCGCCCCGCGCCGGGCCTCGGCCCAAGGCGCCGCCATGGCCTGGGCCTCCGGCGCGGGCAGGTCGTCGAACAGGGCCAGGGCCGGGCTGCCCAGGCTCAGGGTCGGCCGCCATGGCGCGCCCGCGGCGGGCGAGGCGGCCAGCAGGCCCGCCAGCGCCGGCGTCGCCAGCCGCGGCCTGAGCTGGGCGCAGCGGGCCAGCAGCGCCCGCTCGTCCTCCGACGGCGCGCTCCCGGGCGGGGCGGCCGCCGCCAGCACCATGGCGGCGACGATGGCGACCTTGGCGTCGTAGGGGCGCTGGCGCCAGGCCTTCAGCGCCAGCTCACGCGCCGCCAGAGCATCGCCGCGCTCGGCCAGGACCCTGGCCCGCGCCAGGGCCAGAGAGATTCCCAGGCTGCGGGCGACGAAGGGGTCGGCCTCGCCAGCCACCGCCGCGTCGGCGCCGTCCAGGTCGACCAGGGCGCCGGCGGTGTCGCCGCCGGCCAGGCGGTGCAGGGCCCGCGCCTGCAGCAGGCTGGCCCGCCGCGCCCGCATTGCGGGCGACAGCGCCGGGTTCTCCA
>JAFEEA010000113.1 GCA_018241335.1 Pseudomonadota bacterium | reverse complement strand
GCCGGCTCGGCGTGGCCGTCGGCGTAGAGGAAGAGCTGGGGGCTGACGCAGAGCCAGAGGATGCGCACCGGCTCCTGGCGGCAGGGATTGTCGATGGGGGTGTAGTTGCAGCGCACGGCGGCGGGGCGCTTGGATCCCGCCGGCGCGAACGGCAGGGCCGGCAGGGCGCGGCCCCGGACGAACTGGAGCTGGTCGCTCCAGCACACGGCGCGGGCGACCTGGCCGGGCCGCGCGTCCGGCAAGGCGACGTCGGCGCGCCAGATGAGGCCCCATTGGGCGCTCCCTGTGACGAGGGCGCGTTCGAGCCGGCCACCAGCGCGCTCGGCCTCGCCCGCCGCCCGGGCGACGCAGGCCGGCCAAGGCGTGCGGGCGGGGGCTCGCACGGCCTCGTCGCCGGGCGCCAGGGGCGGTTGGGCTGGCAGTTGGCGATCAAGGCGCGCCACGGGCGCGGCGGCGCCCTCGCCGGCCAGAAGGACGGCAAGGGCGGCGATGACGGCTGGGCCCTGGGCCATGACGGGTCCTCTGCGCGAGGCGATGCGTCACTTTGGGGCGAAGCGGGCGCTGGGGGAAGCAGGACCATCGGTCCTGGAGGCCTTTTCAGGCGGCGATCTCTAGGCGCGATTGCGGGCGATCGCGGGTCTTGCTAGCGGGGATCGTAACTGTGACTGATGCGTTTGAGGGGGACCGGGTGGCCCCCCTCAAACCTGTCGTCTGGTCTGCATCTTCGGGGCGTATTAGGCGCCGACGATGGCGGTCGCGCCGCCGAGGGCGAGGCCGATGACCACGAGCAGAACGGCCGCGGTGCGGTCGAAGATGCGTTCAAACGCGGAGAAGCTTGCGAGAGACATAACCATATTCCTTTTTGATATTTCGCCGCCTGGGGAGAGGCGGCGCTAGTTCAAATCCCCTGGGGGAGCAGGGGATGTCCCATCTGGACGGTGCTTAGATAGCACCGATCTAAACGGTGTCAACTTAAATCTTTACAGCGATCAGATAGAGAATTACGGTGCCCGCCATGAGAGAAACTGCAAGCGCAGCCGCCAAGCCCTACCACCATGGGGATTTGTCCCGGGCGCTTGTGCAGGCCGCCCGCCGGATCCTGGAAAACGAAGGCCCGGCGGCGCTTTCCCTGAGAGCCGTGGCGCGCGAGGCCGGGGTCAGCCCGGCGGCGCCCTACCACCACTTCAAGGACAAGAACGAGCTGCTGGAGGCGGTGGCCGAGGAAGGCTGGGAGCAGCTGGGGGCCGAAGTCGCCAAGGCGCGCGAGGCCGCCCCCAACCAGCGCAGCGCCCTCTCCGGCATCGGCGTCGCCTACGTGACCTTTGCGCGCCAGAACCCGGCCCTCTACCGGGTGATGTACGACGGCATGCGCGACCGCACCGAGTTTCCCGAGCACGCCAAGGACGCCTCCAGCGGCTGGAACCAGGTCGAATGCGCCATCATCGCCGCCGGCGGCGACCCTGACCCGGCCGAGCTGCAACTGGCCACCATCGCCGCCTGGTGCGCCGCCCATGGCCTGGCCGAGATGGCCAGCTTCCGCGAGTTCGACGCCCTGAAGGAGAGCCTGGGCGGCGAGGAAGGCTTCATCCGCGCCATCCTGGACCACCTGGGCGTCTTCGTGCGGCCCGGCCGCGACAAGCAGCCCGCCGTCTGATCCGGCGCGCCGCCCTTCCCCTTCCGCCCGGAACGCCCGCACCGTGACCGCGGCCCCTTTCGCGACCCGCTTCGCCCCCTCCCCCACCGGCTACCTGCACCGGGGCCACGCCTTTTCGGCCCTGACCGCTTACGAGGCCGCGCGCGCCGCCAGAGGGCGCTTCCTGCTGCGCATTGAGGACATCGACGCGACGCGATGCCGCCCGCAATTCGAAGCCGCGATCCTGGAAGACCTGGCCTGGCTGGGCCTGGCGTGGGAGCTGCCCGTGCGCCGCCAGTCCGAACACCTGGCCGACTATCGCGACGCCCTGGCGCGCCTCGAGGCAAGGGGTCTGGTCTATCGCTGCTTCAAGACCCGCAAGGAGATCCTGGACGACATCGGACGCGCGCCGCACGGACCGGCGGAAGCCTATGTCGGCGCCCCCCTGGCCCCGGACGAGGAGACGCGGTTGCTGGCCGAGGGGCGGCCCTATGCCTGGCGGCTCTCGCTGGCGGCGGCGCGAGAGGCCCTGGGCGGGTTCGAGGGCTTGAGCTTCGTCGAGGATGGCCAGGGCGCGCCGCAGGTGATCCAGGCCCGGCCGGAGACGGCCGGCGACGTGGTCCTGGCGCGAAAGGACGTGGGCGTCGCCTATCACCTGGCGGTGGTCGTGGACGACGCCCTGCAGGGGATAAGCCACATCATCCGCGGCGAGGACCTGGCCGAGGCGACGCATGTCCAGCGCCTGCTGCAGGCGCTGCTGGGCCTGCCGACGCCGGTCTATCGCCACCACCGGCTGCTGACCGGCCCGGACGGCCGCCGCTACGCCAAGCGGGACAAGGCCGAGACCCTGCGCGACCTGAGGGCCAGAGGGGTGACGCCGGCGGCGCTGCGGGCCGAGCTGGGGTTCGCCTAGCCCCCGTGGCGCGGTTCCAGCGGCGTCGCGCGCAAGAGGGTCTCGAGCGTCTTCAGCGGGGCGCTCGCGGCCGCCTTGTCCAGGGCGTCCTCCAGGGCGCGGTAGGCGGCGAGGACGGTGCGACCGGCGCCGGTGAGGCGCGCACCGCTCTTCTGGCCGCCGCCGGCGGTGGCTTCCACCAGGGGCTCGGTCCAGCAGCGGTTCATGGCGTCGACCAGTAGCCAGGTGCGGCGATAGCTCATGCCCAGGACACGGCCAGCGGCGGAGATCGAGCCTTCGCTGTCGATGGCCTCCAGCAGGTCGGCCTTGCCGGGGCCCATGGCGATCTCATGGTCGCAGAGGAGTTGGGCCTTGAGCTTGAGGGGGCCGATCATCGACATGGCGTGGCTCCGGCGACGGGAGGCCCAGGCAATCGCGGGCTCAGGGCTTGGTCCAGTAGAGATAGCTGTAGGCGGTGGAAAAGCCGGCCTGCTGGTAGAGGGCGATGGCCGGGGCGTTGACGGCTTCCACCTGCAGATAGGCCCGACGGGCGCCTTCGCGGGCGGCGTGATCCAAGAGCGCGCGGAAGATCCGCCCGCCGAGGCCCTGCCGGCGATGGGCGGCGGCCGTACGCATGGCGAAGACTCCGGCCCAGTCGCCGTCCACCGCCACCGCCCCGATGGCGACCGGCGCGCCGGCGACGTCGAAGCGGGCGAAGCCGCGCGGGCGGGGCGTGCGCTCCAGGGCGCCGAGGCGCTCGGCGGTGTCGGCGGGGTCGGCGTGACCGGCGGCCGCGAAGACGGCGGCGAAGTCGGGATCGAGCGCTTCGCCGACAAGAACGCCAGGATCGGCCGCGCCTGCGACCGGGCCGGTCATCATCAGCGTCTCGGTGTGGGAGCGGTAGCCGCGGGCCTGAAGCCGGCCGGCCAGATCGTTGGGCTCGACGGCGGCCTCAGCCAGCTTGAATACCGGCGGCAGGCCGCGCGCGGCGTACCAGGCCTCGACCGCGGCGATGGCGTCGCCCACCGGCCGGTCCGGCGCCGCCAGCGGCCAGCAGGCGTTGATGCGGCCGGAAAAGCCGCGCGAGGCGTTGAGGCGCCAGCCCCCGAGGTCGGCGCGGGCCTCGGCCGACCAGGCGCGGTCGGAGACCGGCTCGAGCTCCCGCGCCAGGCTCACCCCTTGAGCAGGGCGTCGATGACGGCCTTGGCGTCGTCGCCGGACCAGTCCGCCCCGCCGGCCAGGCGGGCGCGTTCGACGCCGGCCTTGTCGTAGATGATGGTGGTGGGCATGTCCTGGACCACCGGGCGCAGGGCGTAGGGCAAGGCGTAGGTGGGCTCGGAGTAGTAGGTCAGGGGCGCGTTCTTGGCGATGAAGGCCTGGGCCGGGCCGATGTCCTCGCCCTTGTCCATGTCGATCGTCACCACCGCCACGGGCTTGCCGGCATAGGCGGCCTGCAGGCGCGCCAGGCTGGGGATCTCGGTGACGCAGGGGGCGCACCATTTGGCCCAGATGTTCACCACCGTCACCTTGCCCTTGAACTCGGCGATGGTGTGCGCCTTGCCGGCGGCGTCGGTGAAGGGGGTCGCCGGCGGCGGGTTGGCGTGTTCGGTGAACGCCAGCTTGGCCATGCCGCCCCTGGCCAGGGCCTTGATGTTCCCCGGCGGGTTGGAACACCCGGCGGTACCGTATAGAAGCGCCGCGACGCCGGCCAGGGTGACCGCGCGCCTTTGCCAACCACGGGATTTCGCCGCGCGCGCGGCGGCAGGGACGTCTCGCATATGACCTCCAACAAGAGCGGCCATTCTCTATGGGGCGGGCGGTTCTCCGCCAAGCCCGATGCGCTGATGCAGGCGATCAATGTGTCGATCGGGTTCGACAAGCGCCTGGCGGGCGAGGACATCGCCGGTTCGCGCGCGCACGCCGCCATGCTGGCGAAGGCGGGGATCCTGTCGGCCGAGGACGCCGCCAGGATCGCCGAGGGACTGGACAAGATCGAGCAGGAGATCGCCGCGGGCGACTTCCCGTTCCGCGACGAATTCGAAGACATCCACATGAACGTCGAGGCGCGCCTGGGCGAGATCATCGGCCCGGCTTCGGGCCGGCTGCACACCGCCCGGTCGCGCAACGACCAGGTGGCGTTGGACTTCCGCCTGTGGGTGCGCCATGCCTGCGACCGCACGGTGGAGCAGATCATCGCCCTGCAGCGCGCCCTGGTGGCCAAGGCCGCGGCCAACGCCGACACCCTGATGCCTGGCTTCACCCACCTGCAGGCGGCCCAGCCGGTGACCTTCGGCCATCACCTGATGGCCTATGTGGAGATGTTCGGGCGCGACGCCGGACGCTTCGCCGATGCGCGGGCGCGGATGAACGAGAGCCCGCTGGGGTCGGCCGCCCTGGCCGGGACGTCGTTCCCCATCGACCGCTACATGACCGCCAACGCCCTGGGCTTCGACGGGCCGATGGCCAACTCGCTGGACGGCGTCTCCGACCGCGACTTCGCCCTGGAGGCCCTGTCGGCGGCCAACCTGTGCGCCATCCACCTGTCGCGCCTGGCCGAGGAAATCGTCCTTTGGACCACGCCGCAGTTCAACTTCATCCGGCTCTCGGACGCCTTCACCACCGGCTCGTCGATCATGCCGCAGAAGAAGAACCCGGACGCGGCCGAGCTGATCCGGGCCAAGATCGGCCGCATCATGGGTGGGCTGACGAGCCTGACGATGGTGATGAAGGGCCTGCCGCTGGCCTATGGCAAGGACATGCAGGAGGACAAGGTCCCGACCTTCGAGGCCTTCGACGCCCTGGAGCTGGCCCTGCTGGCGATGACCGGCATGATCGACGACCTGGAGCCCAACAAGGCCGCCATGGCCGCCGCGGCGGGCGCCGGCTTCGCCACCGCAACGGACCTGGCCGACTGGCTGGTGCGAACCCTGAACATCCCCTTCCGCGAGGCGCACCACCTGACCGGGGCGGCGGTAAAGCGGGCCGAGGCGCTGGGCGTCGACCTGGCCGACCTGCCGATCGCGGAGATGAAGGCGCTGGACGGACGCATCACCGCCGATGTCTATGGGGTGCTGACCCCCGCCGCCTCCGCCGCCAGCCGAACCAGCTATGGCGGCACGGCGCCGGACCAGGTGCGCGCCCAGGCCGCCCGCTGGCAGGAGATCCTTCGATGAGCCGCCCCCGTTTGCCCGCCCTGCCCGTCCCCGCCCTGGCCGCCCTCGCCCTGGCAGCCCTGACCCTGTCGGCGTGCGGCAAGGTGGGCGAGCTGGAGCGGCCGGCGCCGCTGTGGGGCGACAAGGCCAAGGCCGACTACGAGGCCCAGCAGAAGGCGGACGCCGAGGCCAAGGGCCGCCAGGACGCCCAGGACCGCGCCGCGCGCGGCCATCCCGCGCCCCTGCCGCCCGACAGCGCCCCCTCCGCCGGGCCCAGCGACCCGCAACCGCCGCAATGAACCACTTCGAGGTCCGCGAGGGCGAGCTGTGGTGCGAGGACGTCGCCCTTTCGCGCATCGCGCGCGAGGTGGGCACGCCGGTCTATGTCTATTCCAGCGCCACCCTGGAGCGGCACTACCAGGTGCTGCATGACGCCATCGCCGGCCGGCCCGAGCTGGGCGAGCCGCTGATCGCCTTCGCGGTCAAGGCCAACTCCAACGTCTCGGTGCTGAAGACCCTGGGCCGGCTCGGCGCCGGGGCGGACACTGTGTCCGAGGGCGAGATCCGCCGCGCGCTCGCCGCCGGCATCCCGCCCGACCGGATCGTCTTCTCCGGCGTCGGCAAGACGGCCCGCGAACTGGCCTTCGCCCTGGACGTGGGGGTGGCCGAGATCAACCTGGAATCCGAGCCGGAGATGGCGCTGGTCTCGGAGATCGCCCGGCAAAAGGGCCTGCGCGCCACCGTCGCCATCCGCATCAACCCCAATGTGGGCGCGGGCGGGCACGCCAAGATCACCACCGGCAAGGCCGAGGACAAGTTCGGGGTGTCGATCAGCGAGGCCGAGCGCCTCTACGCCCAGGCGGCCAACAATGCGGGGCTGAAGCCCGTGGGGGTGGCGTGCCACATCGGCAGCCAGATCACCGACCTTGCGCCCATGGAGGCGGCCTTCAAGCTGATGCGCGGGGTGGTCGAACGCCTCCGCGGCGAGGGGCTGAGCGTGGAGCGGCTGGACCTGGGAGGTGGCCTGGGAGTCCCCTATTTCCACCAGCCGGACCCGCCGTCGCCGGAGGACTACGCGGCCATGCTGTCGCGCACCGTGGGCGGCCTGGGCGTGCAGCTGGCCTTCGAGCCGGGGCGGATGATCGTCGCCAACGCCGGGGTGCTGGTGTCCGAAGTGGTGCACGTCAACGCCCGGCCCGACGGGCGGCGGTTCCTGGTGCTGGACGCGGCCATGAACGACCTGATCCGGCCGGCCATGTACGACGCCTATCATGACATCCGCCCGGTGCGGACGCGCGAGGGCGAGGCGGTGGTCTATGACGTGGTGGGGCCGGTCTGCGAGACGGGCGACACCTTCACCCGGGACCGCGCCCTGCCGCCCCTGCAGGGCGGTGACCTGGTGGCGTTCATGACCGCCGGCGCCTATGGCGCGGTCATGGCCAGCGAATACAACACCCGCCCCCTCGTGCCCGAGGTGCTGGTCCGCGGCGGGGACTATGCGGTGATCCGTCCCCGCCCGACCTATGACGAGATACTGGCCAGGGAGCCGCTGGCCCCCTGGCTATAGCCCGTCAGGCTTAGTGAGTCGTGGCCGAGGCGTCGCGGCCCAGGTTGGCGGCCGACGCGGTGGTCACCGTGCCGAGCTGGGCTTCGGCCTTGGCGACCGTGGCGGCCACGCAGGAGCTCTTGAGGAAGTAGTTGTCGTAGACGCCGACCAGCTCCTCGTCGCAGACGCGGCGGGCGGCCATGCGGATGTCGTGGTGGATGGCGTCGGCGCTCTTGCCGGTCAGCTTGACGGTGACGCTTTCGGCGTTGGCGGCGCCGGCGAAGGCCAGGGCGGCGACGGCGGCGGCGATGAAAGTCCGGGTCATGAACAGCTCTCCAAGAAAAAGGTGATGTCACCTCCTCCTGGCGCGCCCCCCGGCTTTGACAGCGGCGACGTTCCGGCCGTCCGCTCCTGATCATTGATAAGGATGGCGACTCGAATCGGGATTTCAAGAGTTTTATTTTAAACGAGGCGTCAGAGTTTGACGTTATATTGTTGTTAACTTTCGACGACCGGGCGGTGCGAGTGACTCTATTTTGAACACCGGAGTCAGAATTTGCCGCTGCCGCCGATCTGCTTTTTGACGTTTGCGCGAAAATCCCCCTCAACCTCCGCTCATCCCGGCGAAGGCCGGGACCCGGGTTGGCCTCTCAGGTTTCCGCCGGCTCTGATCCCAGGCGGCACTCCGGGTGGCGGATAAGCTTCCCTGGGCCCCGGCCTTCGCCGGGGTGAGCGGGGTGGTGAGGGACTGACCGGGGCCGAGGGACCCGAAGGAATCCGGCCCTAGTCCGCTGCCGCCACGAAGGGCAGGCCGCGCATCCTGCCGGCGACGTCCATGCCGTAGCCGACCAGGAAGCGGGCCGGGGCCTGCCAGGCCACGAAGTCGGGTTCGATGGCGCGGGGCTGGGGCCAGGGCTTGCTGGCGAAGACGGCGGTGAGAACCTCGGTGGCCCCGGCGTCGCGGACCAGGCGCGCCGCCTCGCTCAGCGACAGGCCGGTGTCGAAGACGTCGTCGACCACCAGGGCCCGGCGGCCCTCGAGCGGGCGCTGCAGGTCGGCGCGCACTTCGCATCGGCCGCGGCTGGCCTTGGCGTCGCCATAGGAGGCCAGCCACAGGCCGTCGAACGCCACGTGGCGGCCGTGACGGGCCAGCGCGCGGGTCAGGTCGGCGGCGAACCAGATGCCGCCCGTGAGCAGGCAGACGGCCACGGTCTCGTCGTCGATACGCGGCGCGATGATCCGGGCGACCTGGTCGACTGCGGCCGCGACCTCAGCCTCGCCGAGGAGGACGGTGAGGCCCGGCGGGACGTCAGTCATGCGAGGCTCCGGCGGGCTTCGTGGGGGCGGGCTTGGCGGGCGATATCGGCGCGCGAGCGGAGGGCGTCGCCGCCTTGCCCATGGAAGATGGCTGAGGCGGGGCGGTCGCGCCCTTGGGCTGATCCGGTGCGGCGACCGCGGCCGTGGCGGCGGTGTCGGCCGGGGGCGGCGCTTCCGGCGAGGCTTCGCCGCGCAGGGCGGGCGACGGCGGCAGGGCCGGGGTGGCGGCGGATGCGGCGGCCTTGACCTGACGGGCGATGGGGTACTTGCCCACCACGTCGAGGGCGAAGGTCACTTCCAGGTCGTGGGCCGTCAGCGGCGGGTCGAGGATGGCCGTGGCGAAGAACTTCTGCTCGCCCGGCGCGATGCGCGGATTGGCGGGGCGCACGATCTGGCCGCCGACGCGTTTGCCCTGGGCGTTCAGCAGCACGATGCTGAGCGGCGGGGACTCCACCGGATGGTCTTCGACATTGCGCACCGACATCGACACCGACAGGGCCGCGTGACCGTCCTGAAGGGCCGGCTCGGCATGGACGCCCTCGATCGTCAGGCCGATGCGGTTCACCGGCAGGCCGATGGCCTTGTAGGCGGCGGCGGTGGAGGGGATGGCCCGCACCACCGCCTCGCGGAACAGGATCAGGGCGCCGACGATCAGCACCAGGGCGACCGCCAGACCGCCCCAGATCAGGCCGGCGACCATGGCCTGGCGCATCTTCTGCTGTTCGCTGGCGCGCTCGCGGAAGACCTTGGGCAGGTCGTCGCCGGTGAGGGGCGCGGGCTCGAGTTCCGCGGGCGGCGGCTCCTTGGCGAGGGCGCCCTCGGTATCGCTGGCGGTGAGTTCGAGGGGAGCGTCCTTGTGCACCGTCCAGCGGGCGCCGCAGGCGGCGCAGCGCACCGTTCGGCCGCCCGGCCTGATCTGGGCGTCGTCGACGAAATAGCCGGTGGCGCACTCAGGACAGGTAAGTATCATGGCCTGCGAATCGGTATCCCGGGCTAGGAACACTTCGAGGTCGCCGATTTCGGGCCCTATGTCCAGAAACCCCGACACCTCCCAGGCTGAAGGCGCCCTCCAATCCGCAGAAACCGCGCCGGTGGTCGCCTTCGAAGGCGTGTCGATGCGCTATGGGCGCGAGCCCGAAGTCCTGAAGGATGTGGGATTTTCGCTGCCGCGCGGTTCCTTCCACTTCCTGATGGGGGCCTCCGGGTCGGGCAAATCGACGCTGCTGAAGCTGATCTACCTGGCCGAGCAGGCCTCGAGGGGGCGGGTGGAGCTGTTCGGGCGCGACGTGGCCCAGGTGAAGCCCAAGGACCGGCCGTTCCTGCGCCGGCGCATCGGGGTGGTGTTCCAGGAATTCCGGCTGCTGGAACACCTGTCGGCCTTCGACAACGCGGCCCTGGCGCTGAGGGTGCTGGGCCAGAAGCCCACCAGCTATCGCCAGGACGTGGCCGAACTGCTGTCCTGGGTGGGGCTGTCGCACCGGATGCACGCCATGCCCCAGGCCCTCTCCGGCGGCGAGAAGCAGCGGCTGGCGATCGCGCGGGCGGTGATCCACCGGCCCGACATCCTGCTGGCCGACGAGCCCACCGGCAATGTCGACTTCGCCATGAGCCTGCGCATCCTGCGCCTGTTCTCGGAACTGAACCGGATGGGCGCGACGGTGCTGATCGCCAGCCATGACGAGGAGATGGTGGCGCGGTCGGGCAAGCCGGTGCTGCACCTCGAGAACGGCCGCCTGACCCGCTATGAAGGGGTGAGCCGGTCCGGATCGACGCCGCCGCCGGCCCCCGAAGCCGAGGCGGACGAGGAGGCGGGGCTTTGAGCGACACGCCAGCCGCCCCGCAACTGGACGTCAAGCGCTGGTGGCCGGCGCCGATGCTGCCCGAGAGCGACGGGCGCCAGCTCACCCTGCTGTTCGTGCTGGTGGTGCTCTGCATGCTGGCCAGCCTGTCGGTGATCGGCGCCCTGGCGGCCGGACGGGCGGCGCAGGGCTGGAAGGCGCAGCTGGTCGGCTCGGCCACTGTGGTGGTGCGCGCCACCGACAAGGAAAGCGCCGACGCCGCCGCGGCCCGCGCCGCCGAGACCCTGGCCGGGGTCAAGGGCGTCACCGAGGCGCGGGCCCTGGAGCGCGACAAGGCCGAGGCCCTGGTCAAGCCGTTCCTGGGGCCCGATCCCCTGCCCCCGGACCTCCCCGTGCCTCGCCTGGTGGCGGTGGAACTGGACAAGAAGGCCCCGGCCGGCGCGGCGGCGCTGCAGGCGGCGCTGAAGGCCGCCGGGGTGGACGCCACCGTCGACGACCACAGCCTCTGGACCCGCCAGATCATGAGCGCCGGGGCGTTGGCGGACTGGGTGGCCACCGGCCTCTTCGCGATGATCGTGGCCGCCGCAGCCGCCCTGATCGCCTTCGCCACCCGCCAGGGCCTGGCGACGCGGCAGGAGCTGGTGACCGTGCTGCACCTAGCCGGCGCCACCGACGCCTTCATCGCTCGCCAGTTCCAGGCCAGGTTCGCGCGCATGGCCTTCTTCGCCGGCTTCTGGGGCGGGACCCTGGCCGCCGTGGGCGCGGCGGCGCTGAAGCTCTATGACCGCGGCCAGACCATCGCCGCCCTGCTGCCGTTGGAATGGACCGACCTGTTCGCCCCCCTGCCCTGCCCGTTCACGGCCGCCCTGATCGCCGCCGTCGCCGCCCGGCTGACGGCCGAGGGCGCACTGAGGCGGATGACGTGATGGGCGCCCGCCCATGAGAGGCCTGGCCGCCATCCTGGTGGCGCTGGCGATCTGGACCGCCGGCCTGCTGGCCTTCGCCGACCGGGTCGCCCGCTCGACCCCGGCGGAGGAGCCGGCGCCCGCCCAGGGCATCGTCGCCCTGACCGGCGCCTCGGACCTGCGGCTTGAGGCGGCCACCCGCCTGCTGGAGAACGGCAAGGGCGAGCGGCTCCTGCTTTCGGGGGTCAGCCGCAAGGCCACCCGCAAGGACATGCTGGGCGTCACCGGCGCGGCCAAGCCGATCTTCGACTGCTGCGTGGACCTGGGCTTCACCGCCGCCGACACCATCGGCAACGGCAGCGAGTCGGCCGAGTGGGCCAGGGGCATGGGCTTCACCCGCCTGATCCTGGTCACCGCCGACTTCCACATGCCGCGGGCGATGCTGGAGCTGAAGTCGGCGATGCCGGAGGCGCAGATCACCGCCTATCCGGTCGCCACGCCCGCCTATGACGCCGCCCACTGGGCCGGATCCACCGAGGGCGCGCGGCGGATCGCGCTGGAATATTGCAAGTACCTGGTGATTCTGATGCGCGAAGCGGTTCTGAGCGTGGGAGAAGGGCCGCGCCACCCGCCGGCGACGACCCCGGCCAGTTGAGGACGACCGCGTGATCCTGCTGCGCTCCATCCTGTGGATGATCGCCTTCTATCTTTGGTCGGTGATCGTCGGCCTGGCGATGATCCCGCTGCTGCTGGCTCCGCGGCGCTGGATGATCGCGGCGATGGCGTTCTGGGCGCGGGGCGTCAACGCCATGATCGAGCCCATCTGCGGCATCGCCGTGGAGTTCCGCGGCCTGGAGAACCTGCCCAAGGGCCGCTCGCTGATCGCCGCCAAGCACCAGTGCATGTACGACACCATGGGCCCCTTCGCCGTGCTGCCGGACTTCTCCTATGTGATGAAGAAGGAGCTGATGATCATCCCCTTCTACGGCTGGTACTCCGCCAAGGCCGGGATGATCGTGGTCGACCGCGAGGCCCACGCCAAGGCCCTGCGCAAGCTGGTGGCCGACGCCAAGGATCGCATGAAGGAAGAGCGCCAGATCGTCATCTTCCCCGAGGGCCACCGCCACGATCCGGGCGCCGACCCCGACTACAAGCCCGGCGTCGCCGCCCTCTATCGCGAGCTGGACGTGCCCTGCGTGCCGGTGGCCACCAACTCCGGCGTCCACTGGCCGGCCCACGGCATCCGCCGCATCCCCGGCAAGATCGTCTACGAGTTCCTGGAGCCGATCCCGCCCGGCCTGCATCGCAAGGAATTCATGAAGCTGCTGGAAGAGCGCACCGAGACGGCGTCGCGGCGGCTGCTGAGCGAATAGGCTTCGCCCCGGCCCGGTTCGGGAATATCGAATTCACGCCATGGCCGAATTCGACCTCAACAAGATCAGGCGGCTGGACGGGACGCTGCTGCTGGTGATGCGCGAGCTGCTGCGGCGGCGCCAGGCCCAGGCGGCGGCGGCGCGGCTGGGCCTCAGCGCCTCGGCGGTGAGCCATGCGCTGGGACGGCTGCGCGACCTGTTCGAGGACCCCCTGTTCATCCGTCGCCCGCACGGGCTGGAGCCGACGCGGCGGGCGCTGGAGCTGGGGCC
>JAFEEA010000112.1 GCA_018241335.1 Pseudomonadota bacterium | reverse complement strand
ATCTGCGCCCCGATGATCTCGTTCAGCTTCCAGCCGAAGCCGTTCGTCGGGCCATAGATGGCCACCATCGACTTCGGCGCCGCGTCGGGGGTGGAGTGGCAGGTCAGGCACGCCGCCTTGCTGACCAGGGGACGGGCCAGCACCAGGGTCGGCCCCAAGGCGGTCTGGCGGACGACCACGCTCTCGGTCTTCTGGGGATGGTCGCGGAAGTCGTTGATGATGTCGGCTTCCCAGTCGCTGGCGCGATCCTCCAGGTTGGTGGGGTTCAGCGCCGCCTCGCGATAGGTGAAGTCGTTGAACCGGGCGTGCAGGACGTCGAAGTTCTTCTTGGCCGCATAGGCCGACACCGCCTGGGGATGGAACGTCGCCCCCATGTCCGCCGCCAGCAGCGGCGCGACCTGCTCGGCGGTGTATTTGCGCGTGCCCGCGGCGCTCTCCATCATGATGCGCGAGCTTTGCGTCACCTGCTCGCGCGCCAGGCCTTCCAGGATCGGCGTGGAGGCCAGGGCGAACAGCGCCACGCCCACCAGGGCGACGATCGCCAGCAGCAGGTTGAACTTCGTCCTCAAGCCCATGATCGCCCCCACCCCGCGCGCAGCCAGGGCGCGAGTCTGTCCCAGCCTTACAACGCCTTCGGGCCCCCGCGAAACGGCCCCTAGCCTGGCGCCGAGGCGCGAAAGCGCAGGATCGGCCCGTTCCAGTGCGGGTCGTCATGATCCGTCTCTTCGATGGCCTCGGCGTGGGCGTAGCCGCCGATGGCGCGGCGCCAGAACGACAGGGCGCCCACGTTGCGGCGGGCCACCGCCGCCTCCCAGATTCCGGGGTAGAGGCCGAAGATCGCCCGCGCCGCGGCGGCGCCGACCCCGCCCCGGCGGTGTTTCCGCACGATGAAGAACTCGGCCATGTTGCGGTCCACCGGCCGGCCCGAGTGCGAGGCGGCGTTCAGCAGGGCGAACCCGGCCAGCTTGCCCCCCACGCGCACCAGCAGGGGCACGCAGCCGGGGTCCGACCACCATGGATCCAGCGGATACTCGGCGAAGCGGCCGTCTGGGCCCAACTCGCCCTCGGCCCGGTCGAACCAGAAGTCCGAGAAGTCGTGGGTGTAGAGCTGCATCAGGTTGGCGATGATCGGCCGCTCTTCCGCCGTCGCCACCGTCACCGTGAGCTCGCCCCGATCGCTGCTGGCCACCTTTGTTGATCCTCTCGCCTCAGGCGGCTGGGCTGACAACTTGTCGCAGCCGGCAAGGTCGCCGCTTGGTCTCGGTTTAACTCATTTCGGGCAGTTGTTTCGCCGGCGCGCCCGCCGTCAAGCGCGCTTCGGGGGAATTCATGTCGACGCCCACCGCCAGGCCCGGTGAAGTCACCTGGGATTTCGATGTAGAAGGGGCGCCGCCCAGCTATACGCCCTTTCAGCTGACCTTGTCGGGCCTGATATTCCCGTACCAGTTGCACTGGGTTTTCGACGCCTGGATAGGTGTTTGCTTGGCGCTGCTGGGCCATCTCTACGTCGGCGTGGCCGTCGCCCTGTGCAACGCCCTGGCCGATTGGGCGATGCAGCGGCGGCTGAACAGGCTGTTGCTGGCCTCGCCGGGCGCCGATTCGCATCGCGGCCTGCGCCGCCTGGCCTGGATGCTGGCGGGCCGCTCGACGCTCTATATCGTCGGCCCCGCCGCCGCCGCGACGCTCAAGGGCGATGCGCGGACGGTCATCTACGCCTGCATCGTGGCCATGACCCTGGTCTCCATGGCCATCGCCTCCGGTTCGTTTTCCAAGCGCGTGTTCTGGGGCACGGCCGGTCCGGCCATCGTCACCGTGGCGGCTGGCTGCGTCGTCGGCTTCGGCCCCGTCGGGGCCGCGCCCCTGATCGCGGCCCTAGCCTCCTTCTGCGTCACGCTCGGCCTGATCTCCGGATCCACGGTCAAGGTGATGAACGAGTGGGACGGCGCCCATCGCAAGACCGTCCAGCTGATCGGCCACCTGCGCACCGCGCGCGACGCCGCCGAGGCCGAACGCGCGGCCGCGGACGAGGCGCGCGAGGAGGCGCGGCGGGCCCATCGCGCCAAGTCCAACTTCCTGGCCACCATGAGCCACGAGATCCGCACCCCGATGAACGGCGTCATGGGCATGGCCCAGCTGATGCGGGGGGCGGAGACCGATCCGCGTCAGGTCGAGCGCATCGACACCCTGATCCAGAGCGGCGAATACCTGCTGTCGATCCTCAACGACATCCTCGACATCTCCAAGATCGACGCCGGCAAGATGGACATCCAGCTCCGCCCCGAGGACCTGGACCGCTTCGCGCGCCGCCTGGTGGTGTTCTGGGAGGGCAAGGCGGCCGAAAAGGGCCTGGACCTGCGCCTGCATCTCGACGAGGCGGCGCCCCACCATGTGCTGATGGACGGCCTGAGGGTCCGTCAGGTGCTGTTCAACCTGATCGGCAACGCCCTGAAGTTCACCGACGCCGGCGAGATCACCGTCGCCGTCGCGGCCGAACCGATCGACGAGAGCCATGTGCGGGTGCGTTTCTCGGTCTCCGACACCGGGCTCGGCATCGATCCCGAGCTGGCGCCGGTGCTGTTCGAACGGTTCTCCCAGGCCGACGACGAGTCGGCGGTGCGGAGGTACGGCGGCACGGGCCTGGGCCTGGCGATTTCCAAGCAGCTCGTCGAGCTGATGGGCGGCACGATTTCTGTGGAGAGCGCCCCGGGCCGGGGCTCGACCTTCCATGTCCGCCTGCCGCTCGCCATCGCCCAGGGGCCGGCCACGACCGGCGACGAGGCCGCGGCGGCGCCGGTCGAACCGATCCCGGCCCTTCGGGTGCTGGCGGTCGACGACAATGACGTCAACCTGCTGGTCCTGGAGCAATTGCTGAGCGCCTTCGGGCACCAGGTGACCCGGGCCACGGACGGCCCGGAGGCGCTCACCCTGCTCGGCGCCCAGGCCTTCGACCTGGTGCTGATGGACATCCAGATGCCCCGCATGACCGGGATCGAGGCGCTTCAGCGCCTGCGCGCCGCCGACGGCCCCAACCGCCTGACGCCGGTGGTGGCCCTCACGGCCGACGTGGTCTCCGGCGGCCGGGACAAGTACCTGGCCCTGGGATTTTCGGACCACGCCTCCAAGCCGATCCAGATCGCCGACCTGATGGCCGCCGTGGCCCGCGCGATGGACGGCGCGCCCGCGCCGCGCCCGTCGCTCGGACGCGACGCCGCCTAGCTGTCCGGTCCCGGGCCCTAGGGAGAGGCCGGATCGGCGGCGAAGGCGTAGGCGGCCAGGGCGTGGGCCTCGTCGGCCGGCAGGGGCAGGAAGTGCCATTCTGGGCCGGCGGTGGAGTTGTCATAGGGCTCGCCCAGGCTGGTCGGCCGCACGGCGGGCGTGGCGCCGCACAGGGCGGGGGGCAGGCGGGCGGCGATGCCGATGGTCCCCACCGCGATGGCGAAGACCACGCCGCTGTCGGGGCGCACCAGGGCGGGGCGGCCCCACACCACCCAACGGCAGCGCGACGGCAGGGCCGTCTCCAGGCGCCAGAGCTGCTCGATCAGATCCGGCCGCGCGCCCATGCCCATCCACGGATCGGCCACGGCTTCCAGAGGCTGGCTCAGCGGCGGCGGCGGGGCCGGCGGGTGGGCGGCCATCTCGGCCAGGAAGCGCTGCACCCGCGCCTCGATCTGGTCCGGGCCGTCGTGGCGAAAGGCCCGCTCCAGGCGCCGCCGGACGTGGGCCTCGGTCAGCTCCAGGGGCCGAAAGTGATCGATCGGCCCCCGGTTGCGGGGGTCGTCCTCGGCCAGGCCGCGATGCGCCGCCTCGGTCATGCGTTTGCTCCGATCGGTCGCGACGTTGCGCGCTAGGCCGTCAGCTTGGCAAGGCCGGGTTGACACCGCCGCCGTCCGGGACCATTTGCCCACCCGAGCTTGAGGGCGGCCCCGTTTCACGGCGCCTCCCCGGCTCATCCCGTCATCCGTCCCGAGAAGGGTCATGCCCAGCAACGATCAGAGTCGATCGACCGAGCCGTCCAGGCTGTCGCTGCGCTGACGTTGTCGGCTCACCCGCGACAGGCTGGCGGCCGGTCGCGAGTGAGGTGAGTGATGAATACCGCAATCCGTTTCCTGGCGGACCAGTTCCGCCGCGCGTCCGCTCCGCGCAATCCCCTGGATGTGTTCGACGAACAGATGACGTTCGGCGAGCGCCTGGCCGACCGCGTCGCCGCCATCGGCGGCTCCTGGCGGTTCATCATCGCCTTCAGCCTGTTCCTGGTGGGCTGGGCGATCCTGAACACGGTGATCCTGGCCGCGCACGCCTTCGATCCCTTCCCCTACATCTTCCTGAACCTGATGCTGTCGATGCTGGCGGCCCTGCAGGCGCCGGTGATCATGATGAGCCAGAACCGCCAGGCCCATAAGGATCGCATCGAGGTGCGCCTGGACTACGAGACCAATCTGCGCGCCGAGGCCCAGATCGCAGACCTGCACGCCAAGATGGATGAGCTGCAGGCCCGCATCGACCTGCTGCTGGAGGCCCGCCTCCCGCAGGACCATTGAGGTCGGCGCCCGCCGGTGCCGGGCGGCCGGTCGTCGCCGGCCCCGGGCTCTGATAGGTCAGGTTTCGTGGATTCGAAGACGCCTGCCCGGCGGGCCAAGTCCAAGGCCCTGACCGCCGCCAACCTGGAGGCGCTGGGCGCGGCGCGCCTTGCCCAGATCCTCATCGAGGCCGCCGACGAACAGCCGGCCGTCAAGCGCCGCGCGCGCCTGGCGCTGGCGGCGTCGGTCGGCGCCGACGCCCTGGTCCAGGAAATCGAGAAGCCGGTGGAGGCGCTGGCCGCCGCCCACGGCCGCATCCCCTGGCGACGGGTCAAGGCCCTGCGCCAGGACCTCGACCTGCTGCGCGCCTCTATCGCCGGCCCCCTGGCCGAGGCGGACCCCCGCGCGGCGGTGACGCTGATGCTGCGGTTCGTCGGCCTGGAGCGCGGCTTGCTGGCGCGGGCCAAGGACGCCAAGGGCGAGGTCGCCCAGATCTTCGCCGAGGCCCTGGCCGACCTCGCCGCCCTGGCCGCCGCGGCCGGATCGACGCCGCCGGGGATCGTCCCCCTCGCCATGGCCGTGCTGGCGGACCTGCGCCTGGCGACCATGGGGCCGGCGGCGGAGGCCCTGGCGCCGGCGCTCGACGCCCTCGCCATCGCCGAGCTGCGGGCGCGCATCGAGACCGAGACGGCCGGCCACCGGCGCATCCACGCCGGCTGGCGCGCCGCCCTCCAGGCCTTGCTGGACGCCCAGGGCGACGCCGCCGCCTACGCCGCCACCTGGTCGACGTCCGAGGCCGTCCTGCCGCCTATCGGCGCCCGCATCGCCGCCCGGTTCCTCGCCGCCGGCCTGACGGACGAGGCCGGCAGGGCGCTGGCGCTCTCCGATCCGTTCGCGGATGGCCAGCGCCCCAAGACGCCCGATCCCGGCCTTGCGGCCTGGGAGGCCGTCTCCATCGACTTTCTGGAAGCCGGCGGCGAGACCGAGGCCGCCCAGGCCGCGCGCTGGGCCGCCTTCCTGCGTCATCTCACGCCAGACTTGCTGCGGTCCTATCTGCGCGGTCTTTCCGGGTTCGACGACGTCGAGGCGACCGAGCGGGCCCTGGAGCATGCGCTGGCCCTTCCGCAGATCATGCCGGCGCTCGCCTTCCTGGTCGCCTGGCCGGCGCTGAAGGAGGCGGCGGCCCTGGTCGAAGCGCGGTCCGACGAGCTGGATGGCGAGGCCGTGGATATCCTCGAACCGGCGGCGAGGGCGCTGGAGGGCCGCTATCCCCTGGCCGGCGCCCTGGTGCTGCGCGCCCTGATCTTCTCCGCCGCGCGCTCGGGCCAGGCCGACCGGGTCAAGCGCGCCAAGACCTGGATGCTGGAGGCCGCATCCCTGTCGCACCAGATCGCCGACTTCGCCGGCCACCTGGACCACGAGGCCTTCGAGGCCGCTGTGCGGCGCTACGCGACCCGGTTCTGAAGGCGGCTCAGAAGGGCCGGATATCCGAGATCCTCTGGCTGTCCAGTTTGAAGCGAACCTTCTGACCGACGCTGACGGCGTTCAGCATGGCGCTCTTGCCGACCACGAAGGGCAGCACGCCCGGCTGCCAGTTGAGGGCGTCCACGGCCTCATAGGCGATGGTGATCTGTTCGGTCCTGGGATCGATGGCTCGGACCACGCCTACGATCTCGATCTGGTTCACCGGCTTGTCCGGCGGCGGCGGACGGTCGGGCTTGCGCGGCCTGGAAGCGTCGCCATCGCCACGGCCGTGACCGCCATGACCGCGCCCACCGCCCGGTCCGCCGTATTCGCCGCCGTCCGGCCCGCCGCCGCCGACCTGGGCCCACGCCGTCCCCGCGGCGAGAAGGCCGGCAAGAAGCAGGATGGCGAAACGCCGGCGCATGGCAGGTCCTCCGAGGTCCGGCCCCGTTAGGCGCGGCGAATGAGGCCGGTGCAAGACCGGGCCGTCACAGCCTTGAAACCGTGCGACCGCCGGCCCTTCCGACGCGACGCGGGGGCGCCGATCAGTTCAGCCGGCTGGCGCGCAGGGCCTGCTGCAGGGCCGCATAGTCGGCCAGGCCGGTGGCCGGCGTCGCCAGTTCGGTCCACTTGGCGTCCAGGGCCTGGACGATCTCGGCGCTCAGCTCCTGGCGGTGGCCCCCGACGCCGCCCTTGCGGACCTTGGAAGAGTCGCTGCCCGGCGGCAGGCCGCAGCGGGCTTCCGAAAGCTGGCGCATCATCAGGTCGTCGAACCGATCCTTGTGCGCCAGCATGTAGGCCAGTGACGACCGCTCGAGGGTCAGGGCCAGCAGGTCGTCGTCCAGGGTGATGCCGCAGAACGCCGCCACGCGGCGGATGTTGGCCTCGGGCTCGGCCGTCATGTCCTCGTAGGTCAGGACCAGGACGTCCGGGTTGTCGCGCTGCGCCCACCAGCTGACCAGGTGCGACCAGTAGTTCGGCCGCTCGTGCGTGGCGTTCACCCAGCCTTGCGCGAACGCGTCGATGCTGACCGCGCCCGGCTCCAGGAACCAGCCCTCCATGAACCGGTACATCGACACCAGGGCGTCCCTGGGATCGCGCAGCGCCACGATCGCCTTGGCGCCCTTGGGCAGCTGGTCATAGCCGAGATGGCTCTTGAACCCGCGCGGCTCGGCGCGCTGGGGCGCCTCCAGGTCCAGGCCCAGCATCCCCGACGTCTCGATCCACGGCACCACGCGCGAGATGTCGTCGAAGTCCATGTCGCCGCGCGTGCGCAGGGTGTGGAAGGTCTGCTGCAGCCAGGTGGTGCCGCACTTGCCGAAGGGGGTGATCACCACATCCGTGGGCCGGGGCTTCCAGGCGGCGATGGCCTTCGGCACGGAGTCGGGCGACCCCATCCGGCTCTGGATCTCGCCGAACTCGGCCATGCTGCGCGCGCGGCGCGGCGTATCGTCGGTCATGGTCGTTCCCCCAAAGGACCGTCGAGGGTCCTTTCCGAGCGCGATTGAAGCCGTTCGCAACCCGAGGCGTCAACCTTATCAGGCGCCTGATGTCAGGCGGTCCCGTCCGCCGTCAGGCCGCGTCGTACTCGCTGACCAGGTGCCCGGGGGCCACTTCCCGCAGCGCCGGCACATAGACCGGCGCCAGGGGATCGAGGGTCAACTTGGAGGGCAGGAACCGCAGCGCCGAGCGGGGATCCATGGGGCTGGGCGGTTCGCCGTCCAGGCGCACGCGCACGCGGCCCCGCTCGCGCACCGGGTCGGGGATCGGCGCGGCCGACAGCAGCGCCTTGGTGTAGGGATGCTGGGGGTTGGCGTAGATCTGGTCGCGGTCGGCCAGCTCCATCACCCGGCCCAGGTACAGCACCATCACCCGGTGGCTGATCTCGCGCACCACGGCCAGGTCGTGGCTGATGAACATCATCGCCAGGCCCATGCCGCGCTGAAGCTGGATAAGCAGGTCGATGATCTGGGCGCGGATCGAGACGTCCAGCGCCGAGACCGCCTCGTCGCAGATCACCAGCCGGGGCTTCATGATCATCGCCCGGGCAATGCCGACCCGCTGGTTCTGGCCGCCGCTGAGCTCGTGCGGGTAGCGGTTGATCAGGTCCGGCGACAGCCCGGCCTGCTGCATCATCTTGACCACCTCGGCCTCGCGCTGGGCGCGGTCGAGATCGGGGCGATAGACGGTCAGCGGCTCGGCGATGCTCTCGCCGATGGCGGCGCGAGGGTCGAGGCTGGCCAGGGGGTCCTGAAAGACGATCTGGAGGTCCTTGCGCGCCGCGCGCATGGCGTCGCGATCAGCGTGGGTGATGTCGCGCCCCAGCAGGGTGACCGTCCCCGCGGTCGCCGGCAGAAGGTTCAGCACCGCCCGCGACAGGGTGGACTTGCCGCAGCCGCTCTCGCCCACCACGCCCAGGGTCTCGCCCTGGCGAATCTGGAAGTCGACCCCGTCGACGGCGCGCAGGTCTTTTTTGGCGCCGAACAGGCCTTCGCGGATCGGGAACCAGACCTTGACGTCCTTGCCCTCGACCACCACCGGCGCGCCTGGCAGCAGGGGAGCCGGCGTCGGCCGCCCGCCGCGGTCGGCCCGGTCCAGCCGCGGGATCGCCTCCAGCAGGGCGCGGGTGTAGGGCTGCTGGGGATCGGCGAACAGGCCCTCGGCCGCGCCTTCCTCCACATAGGCCCCGTCTTTCATCACGCACACCCGGTCGGCCAGGCGGGCGATGACGCCCATGTCGTGGGTGATCAGCACCATGGCCGCGCCGGTCTCGCGCTTCAGCTCGGCCATCAGGTCCAGGATCTCGGCCTGCACGGTGACGTCCAGGGCCGTGGTCGGCTCGTCGGCGATCAGAAGGTCGGGGTCGGAGGCCATGGCCCCGGCGATCATCACCCGCTGGCGCATGCCGCCGCTGAGCTCGTGCGGATACTGCTTCAGCCGCCGCCCGGGCTCGGGAATGCGCACCTTCTTCAGCCACTCGTAGGCCTTCTCCATGGCCTGGGCCTTGCTGAGCTTCAGGTGCAGCATCAGCGGCTCGATCAACTGGTCGCCGATCCGCACGTGCGGGGTCAGGGCCGTCAACGGGTCCTGGAAGATCATCGTCATCTTCGAGCCGCGGATGCGGTTCAGCGCCGCCGGCTTCAGGCCCAGCAGCTCCGTGCCGCGATAGCGCACCGAACCCTCGGCGCGGCCGTTCTTGGCCAGAAGGCCCATGGCGGCCATGAAGGTCTGGCTCTTGCCCGACCCGCTCTCGCCCACCACGCCAAGGCATTCCCCGGGCGAAACCGCCAGCGACACCCCCCGAACGGCCTCGACCACAGCATCGTGCGTGTCGAAACGAACTCTCAATGTGTCGATGGCCAAGATGGGCGAGTTTGGTGAATCAACCAAGGCGGGGGACTTCCGTTGAACCTGTGCGGCGCGAACCATAGCGCGGCGACGACGCGCGGCGCCAGCGAAGGAGCCAGCCGTTGAAGATCCTGGTCACGGGTGGCTGCGGATTCATCGGCTCGGCGGTCGTGCGGCGCGCGCTGGGCGAGGGATTCGCCGTGGTGAACGTCGACGCCATCACCTATGCCGGCGATCCGGACAACATCGGCCCGGCCCAGGATTCGCCGCGCTACGCCTTCGAATACGCCGACGTCTGCGACGCCGAGGCGATGGCGCAGATCTTCGCACGGCACCTGCCCGACGCGGTCCTGCACCTGGCGGCCGAGTCCCACGTGGACCGCTCCATCGACGGGCCGCTGTCCTTCGTGCGCACCAACATCACCGGCACGGCCACCCTGCTGGAGGCGGCGCGCGCCCACCTGACGCGCCTGCCCGACTCGCGGCGGGCCGGCTTTCGCTTCCACCACGTCTCAACCGACGAGGTGTTCGGAACCCTGGGCGAGGAGGGGGCCTTCGACGAGGCCAGCCCCTACGATCCCAATTCCCCCTATTCGGCCAGCAAGGCCTCGTCAGACATGCTGGTGCGCGCCTGGCACCGCACCTACGGCCTGCCGGTGGTGATCACCAACACCTCCAACAACTACGGCCCCTACCAGCACCCCGAGAAGCTGATCCCGACGGTGATCGTCAACGGGCTGGAAGGCCGGCCGATCCCGCTCTACGGCCGCGGCGCCCAGGTGCGCGACTGGCTCTATGTCGAGGACCACGCGGCGGCCCTGCTGCGGGTGCTGGTCCACGGTCAGACGGGCGAGACCTACTGCATCGGCGGCGAGTCCGAGCGCTCCAACTTCGATATCGTACGGATGGTCTGCGCCGCGCTGGATCGCGCGCGCCCGCGCGATTGGCCGCACGCCGACCTGATCCGCTTCGTCGCCGACCGCCCCGGCCACGACTTTCGCTACGCCATCTCCAACGCCAAGATCGAGACCGACCTCGGCTGGCGCCCCAGCGTCGACCTGGAAAGCGGCATCGCCCGCACCGTCCGCTGGTACCTGGACCACGAGCCCTGGTGGAACGCCATCCGCGAACGCGGCTTCACCGGCGCGCGCCTGGGATTGAAGAGGGCTTGATCGGCGCGCGACTCTCGCTTTCCTTCTCCCGGGGAGAAGGACAGCAATGCTCGATGCGCCCATGAGACGAGGCCTGATCCTGGCCGGTGGGGCCGGCACGCGCCTCTACCCCCTGACCCAGGCGGTCTCCAAGCAGCTGCTGCCGGTCTACAACAAGCCGATGATCTACTACCCGCTCTCGGTGCTCATGCTGGCCGGGATCCGGGAGGTCCTGCTCATCACCACGCCGGACGACCAGGGCCAGTTCAGGCGCCTGCTCGGCGACGGCGGCCACCTGGGCCTGTCGATCAGCTATGTCGTCCAGCCCCGCCCCGAGGGCCTGCCCCAGGCCTATGTGCTGGGCGAGGACTTCACCGCCGGCGAGCCCAGCGTCCTCGTCCTCGGCGACAACATCTTCTACGGCGGCGGCTTCATCGGCCTGCTCGACCAGGCGAACCAGGCCCGCCAGGGCGCCACCGTGTTCGGCTATCCGGTGGCCGACCCCGGCCGCTATGGCGTGGTCGAATTCGACAAGGGCGGGCGCGTGCTCAGCCTGGAGGAAAAGCCGGCCCATCCGCGCTCGAACGTGGCCGTCACCGGCCTTTATTTCTTCGACGGCCGCGCCAGCGCCTTCGCCCGCGAGCTGAAGCCGTCGGCCCGCGGCGAGACCGAGATCGTCGACCTGATGCGCCGCTACCTCGACGAGGGTGACCTTCGGGTGGTCAATCTCGGCCGCGGCTACGCCTGGCTGGACACCGGCACCCACGACGCCCTGATCCAGGCCGGGGAGTTCGTTCGCACCATCGAGGAGCGCCAGGGCCTGCGGGTCGGCTGCGTGGAGGAGATCGCTTTCCTGAACGGCTGGATCGACCGCGCCCAGCTGCGTGGCCTCGCCGCGCGGGCCGGCCCCTATGGCGCCTACCTTTCCGCGCTCGCCGAGGCCGACGCGTGAGCGCTTCGGCCGGCCTCGTGGGCGCGCTCGCCGCGCTCAAGACCTGGTTGCTGCGGGAGGCCTACCCTCTGTGGGCCGAGCGCGGCCACGACCCGGACCGCGGGGGATGGCGCGATCGGCTGGACCTGACGGGCGGGCCGGTCGCCGCGCCGCAGCGCGCCCGCGTCCAGGCCCGCCAGGCCTGGGCCTTCGCCCAGGCCCCCGCCTTGGGCTGGGACGGCGATTGGCGGGCGGCGATGCGCTCGGGCCTGACCGCCCTGGAGACGCGCTTTCGCCGCCCGGACGGCCTCTTTCGCACGGTGATCCCCCCGAACGGCCGGGCGTCGGACGAGGCCGAGCTCTACGACCAGGCCTTCGTGCTGCTGGCGCTGGCCGCCGCCCACCAGGCCGGCGAGCCGGGCGCGGACCTGGCGGCCGAGCGCCTGCTGGGGCAGCTCGCCCCGCACCCCGGCGGCGGCTTCAAGGAACTGAGCGGCGACGCCCTCCTGGCCAACCCCAACATGCACCTCTTCGAGGCCTTCCTGGCCTGGAGCGAGATCGGCGGCGGCACGGTCTGGCAGGCCCTGGCCGACCGGCAGGCCCAGCTCGCCCACAGCCGCCTGATCGACCACGACACCGGCGCCCTCAGCGAGGTCTTCGGCCCCGACTGGGCGGCGCCCGACGATCCGGCCCAGCGCCGGGTCGAGCCGGGACACCAGTTCGAATGGGCGTGGCTGCTGCTCAAGTGGTGTCAGAGCGCCGGCCGCGCCCAGGACCTGCGCATCGCCCTGCACCTGATCGGCCTGGCCGAACAGTCCGGCGTCGACCGCATCCGCGGCGTGGCGGTGAACGAACTGGACGGCGACCTCGAGGCCCGCGACCTCTCCGCCCGCCTGTGGCCGCAGACCGAAAGGCTCAAGGCCAACGTCGCCGCCGCCGCGGTCACCGACGCGCCCGCCTGCTGGAGCGCCGCCGAAAGCGCCGCCCAGGCCATCCTGCGCTACCTCGACACCCCCCGGCGCGGCCTCTGGCGCGACCGCCTCGACCCCGCCGGCGCCTTCATCGAGGAGCCGGTCCCGGCCAGCAGCTTCTACCACCTGGTCCTGGCCATCCGGGAACTGGACGCGGTGATCGGGGGATAGGGCGCCGCCTCTCCGGAGCCGGGTCCCTAGCGCCGCCCGAGCAGGTCCGACCAGCGCCAGTCGCCCGACCCCAGGGCCAGGCGCGCGGCGCCGGGGCTGTCGTTCAGGGAGATCAGCACCAGGCCGTGCACGGCCTCGGCGCGACAGGCGGGCGGGGCGAAACCGACTTCCCACATGATCGCCTCGCGCACCGCCGCCAGGCCGTTGCCGTCCTGGTCCCGGCGACGGATCCAGTCGCCGTTCCAGACGAAGATCACCGTTCCGGCCGCCCCGGCGGCGTGGTCGGCGGCGGCCACGGTCGCCTGCACCCGCGCGTCGCGGCGCAGCGCCGCCTGCAGCCGGGCGGCCATGTCGCAGGCCCC
>JAFEEA010000111.1 GCA_018241335.1 Pseudomonadota bacterium | reverse complement strand
CCCACCGTGCCGCGTGACAAGGCCTCGGTCCTGGTGGACTACACCCAGCAGACGGGGATGTTCGCGGGCCTGGGCCTCGGCGTCGGCCTGCGCTACCTGGGCTCGTCCTACGGCGACGGGCCCAACACCCTGCTGGCGCCGTCCGAGACCCTGGCGGACCTGATCGCCCACTACGACTTCCACGACTGGCGGCTGTCGCTGAACATCAACAACCTGGCCGACAAGGTGTACGTCCAGCGCTGCACCTCGTCCTCGGCCTGCTACTACAGCCAGCGGCGCGAGGTGTTCGTCACCCTGGCCCACAAGTGGTGAGGCGTTCGCGCATCGCTTAGCGGGCGCGGCGACGGGTCTTCGGAGGAAGGATCGAGCGGTCATGGCCGACGGCGCAGTTCGCCCGTTCTGGATGGCGGTCCACCGCTATCTCGGCCTGGCGACGCTGGTCTTCCTGGCCATCGCCGCGGTGACCGGCTGCGTGCTGTGCGTGGACAAGCCGCTGGACGCGGCCCTGAACGGCGACCTGTTCCACCGGACCACGGCCGATGCGCCGCTGGACCCGACGCGGGCCGTGGCGGCGTTGCAGGCGGCGCGGCCGGACCTACGGGTGCTGAGCTTTCCCGCCGCGGTCGGCGCCGGCGACACGGTGCCGGTCAGCGTCGCCGCGCGGGATGGCGGCCATCCCCTGCCCTATTCCGAGGTCTTCATCGACCGGGCCGACGGCCACCTCGCCGGCGTCCGCTCCGGTGGGCCGGGCTGGGATCGGCGACACATCGTGCAGGGGATATTCCTGCTGCACTACACCCTTCTGGCCGGAACGGCGGGGCGCTGGATCATGGGGCTAGCGGCGCTGGGCTGGGTGATCGGCAACCTGGTCGGCCTCTACCTGACCTTCCCGGTGCGCGGGCCGTTCTGGACGAAGTGGGCGGCGCTCTGGACCTTCCGCCTGAAGAACCCCCTGCCGCGGCTCTTCCTGGACCTGCACCGGGCCAGCGGGCTGTGGCTGCTGATCCCGGCCACGGTGCTGGCCTTCACCTCGGTGGCGATGAACTTCTTCGACGAGGCGTTCACGCCCATCGTGCAGGCGGTCTCGCCGGCGAGGCCGACGCCCTTCGACGGTCCGCCGCCCGTCACGGCGCCGGCGCCCACCGTGGGATTTGGAGATATCCTGGCCGAGGCGCGGGATCGGGCGTCGGCGCGGGGGCTCGCCTGGCGGCCGGCCCGGCTCAGCTATTCGCCGGAGCGGAACCTCTATGGGGTGCTGATGACTCGCACCGGGGCGGAGACCTATGAGGGCCTGGGGCCCATCGACTATTGGTACGACGGCGACGGGCGCTTCGCCTTCGAGGACAATCCGTACCGGGACAGCGCCGGGCGCAAGCTATCGCGGGCGCTCTATCCCCTGCACTCGGGCCAGGTGATCGGCCTGGCCGGCGTGGCCCTGATCTTCGTCCTGGGGCTGGCGACGGCGGAGATGAGCATCACCGGCGGCTATCTGTGGTGGAAGCGGCGCGGGCCGCGCATCGCCGGGGAACGGCGGCTGAAGGCGCTGCGCGAGGGCGCGGCGTGAGGCGGCGCACGCTGCTGGGCCTGATCGGGGCGGCGCTGTCGCCCCTGCCGGCGCTGGCGGCGCGGGCCGCCGCCGCGATCCGACCGCCGGCGACGCCGCGGCGCCCCGTGCGCATCGAGCAGCTCGGCCGGGTGAGGATCGACGACTTCGCCTGGCTGAAGCCCGCCAACTGGAAGGACGTCTGGCGCGACGCCCGCGCCCTGGACCCGGAGATCCGGGCCTATCTGGGACGCGAGGACGCCTATTGCCGGCAGGTCCTGGCGCCGGCCGCGCCCATCAAGGCGCGGCTGCTGGCGGCGATGAAGGCGCGGCTGGGGCCGGACGCGGAGGGCCCGCCGCTGGTGGACGGGCCGTGGGCCTATCTGACCCGCTTCGACGCCGGCGCCCGCCAACCGCGATGGCTGCGACGGCCGGCGGGCGGGGGACCCGAGACCCTGCTGGTCGACCTGCAGGCGCGGGCCCGGGGCCACGCCTATTTCAACGCCGAGAACGCCGCCCACAGCCCGGACCATGGCCTCTTCGCCTGGGCCGAGGACGTCACCGGGGCGGAAAAGTACGCCATCGTGCTGAAGGACCTGGCCAGCGGCGAGCTCATCGAAGGGCCGCGCGAGGCCTATGGCGACTTCGCCTTCTCGGCCGACGGGACGTGGCTGTTCTGGACCTGGCGCGACGCCGCCAGCCGGCCGGCCCGGGTTTATCGCCGACGAGCGCGGGGCGGGCCGGACATCCTGGTCCACGAGGAGAAGGACCCCGGCTTCCTGCTGCATGTGGCGCCCAGCAACTCCGGCCGCTGGCTGTTCCTGAAAAGCTGGAACGACGTCACCAGCGAGGTGCGCCTGGTCGACGCCCGCGCGCCTGAGACGGCGCCGGTGCTGGTCGAGCCAAGGACACCCGGCCACCTCTACAGCCTGGAGCACTGGGGCGAGCGCTTCGTGGTGCTGACCAACGCCGACGGCGCCGTGGACTTCAAGCTGATGACGGCGCCGCAGGCCTCGCCGGGCCGCGAGCAATGGCGCGAGTGGCGCGCGCACCAGCCGGGACGCACGATCATCGACATGCGCGCCTTCGCCGGCGCCTTCCTGCGCGTGGAGCGGGTGGAGGGCAACCCGACCCTGGTGATCACCCGCGATCCGGCGCCCGGCGGCGCCGACACGCCGGTCGCCTTCGATGAGGCGGCCTATGTCGTGGCCCTGCAGCCCTCGCCCTACGACGGCGGCGCGGTGACGGTGACCTATGAGTCCCCGCGCCGGCCAAGGACCTGGCTTTCGGTCGACCTGGCCAGCGGCGCGCGGACGGCGCTGGCCCGCACGCCCCTGCCGGCGGCGCTGGGGCCGGAGCGGTATGTGCTGAAGCGCCTGCATGCGCGGGCGGCGGACGGCGCGGAGATCCCGGTCACGGTCCTGCATCGCCAGGGCCTGACGCTAGACGGCCGCGCGCCCCTGATGCTGACCGGCTACGGCGCCTATGGTTACAGCTACGAGACCGCCTATTCGATCCCCAACCTGGCCCTGGTCGACCAGGGCTGGGTGTGGGCGGTAGCCCATGTGCGCGGCGGGTCGGAGAAGGGACGCGACTGGTTCGAGCAGGCGCGGCGGCTGAACAAGAAGGTCAGCTTCACCGACTTCATCGCCTGCGCCGAGGCCCTGATCGCGGGCGGCTATACAGCCAAGGGGCGGATCGCGGCGCACGGCTATTCGGCCGGCGGCCTGCTGGTGGGGGCCTCGGCGAACCTGCGGCCGGACCTGTGGGGGGCGGTGATCGGACAGGCGCCCTTCGTGGACATGCTGAACACCATGAGCGACGCCACCCATCCGCTGGTGCCGCTGACCCGGCCGGTGTGGGGCGACCCGCTGTCCGACCCGGCCGCCTATGATTACATCGCCAGCTACAGCCCCTACGAGAACGTGGCCGCGGCGACCTATCCGCCGGTGCTGGCGACCACGGCCATCGCCGACGACCGGGTGGGCTTCTGGGAGCCGGCCAAGTGGATCGCCGCCCTGCGCGCGCGGGCCAAGGGCGGACCGATGTTGCTGTCGGTCGAGATGAGCGGCGGCCACGGCGGCGGCGGTCGGCTGGCCGAGCTGGCCCTGGCGGCGAAGATGTACGGGTTCGCGATCTGGGCGGTGGGGCGCGAGCTCTAGACCGGCTTGGCGACTTGCCCGCGGCAATTCGCTGCGTCATCTTCAATCAGGGCGCGAGATTGGCGCGAGGATTTGCGGCATGAGCACCAAACCAAATCACCGTCGCGGCGAGACACGAAAGCAGGACAATGGCTCCGTTTGGGAAGGCCGACCCAACGCAGGCGGCGAGGGCGTACGAAAGAGCCGTCGCACGTGGCGGCGTCTGCGCGCCCGCGCCGAGCGACGGACCGGTAAGAAGAGCGTCAAATTCTTTGGCGGTCCCCGGGTGCGCCCTGACGCTGAAATGGACCAACTCGACTAAAGCGAAACTCACACCGGCAAAGCTCTAGGCCATGACCAGCCTGATGCGGTTTCCGTGCGCGGTGTCGCGCGACCCGGCCGTCCACGCCTGGTTCGACGCGGGCGCGGATGCGCTGCGGCTGATGGCGCGGCCGTGGTTCGAGCGGATGCGCCGGTGCGGGCCGGACGTGCGCGAGCTGATGCACGACCACTGTCCCACCGCCTGCGTGGAGGATGCGGCCTTCGCCTATGTCGCGGCCTTCAACGCCCATGTGAACGTCGGCTTCTTCAACGGCGCCTTCCTGCCCGACCCGGCCAGGCTGCTGCAGGGAACGGGCAAGCGCATGCGGCACGTGAAGCTGCGCTGGGGCGAGCCGGCCGACGAGGCGGCGCTGGAAGCGCTGATCGCGGCGTCCTACGCGGACATGCGCCGCCGGGTCGACGCGGGGGAATAGCCTATCGCTCGCCCCGCCCCGGATTGGCGCGCCGGATCCAGGCGGCGAGGTCGGCGGGGCCCTCGGCGTCCAGGGCCGTCAGGACGTCGGCGTAGACGTCGTCGCGGTCGTCCTGGCCGAGCTTGAAGAAGGGGCGCAGGGCCAGGACCTCGGCTTCGAAGGCGACGACGCCTCGGGCCAGGCGGTTCAGGCGCTCGCCCATCTCCGCGGCGGACCAGGCGCGGGGGCGGCCGGCCTCGTGGACCGCGATGAGGCCATCCAGAGAGGCGAGGATGCCGGCCTCGTCCTCGATCAGGCGCAGGCGCGCGTCGACCTGCAGGGAGGCGACGTTCCAGGTTGGCGCCTGGGTGCGGTCGGTCATCCAGGAGGGCGAGACGTAGCCGTTCGGTCCCAGGAAGAGGAAGGTCGCCTCGGGCGCGGCGCGCAGGATGTCGACGTGCGGGTTGCGGCGGGAAAAGTGGCCGTCCAGGCGGACCAGCGCACCGTCCGCCCCCGTGACCGCCGTCACCGGCAGGGGCGTGGCGGCGAACGGCTCGGCGCTGACCAGCCAGGCCAGGGGGGCGGCGGCGATCAGGCGGGCCACATCTTCCGGCGCGCCGGGGCCGTAGAAGGCCTGACGCGGATCGTCGGGGCTGAGGCTCATTGCAGGCGGGCGAAATACTGGCTTGGCGCGGCGCCGAAGACCTTGTGGAACACGGCGGTGAAGGAGCTGGGGCTGTCGTAGCCGACGTCGAGCGCGACCGTGGTCACCGGCTGGCCGCAGGCCAGGCGCGAGAGGGCCTCCATCAGGCGCACGTGCTGGCGCCATGAGGCGACGCTCATGCCGGTCTCGAGCCGGAAGAGGCGCGTCAGGGTGCGGCGCGACATGCGGGCCATCTCGGCCATCTGGTCGAGGTCGGCGTCGCCGGCGGGGTCGTCGATGATGGCGCGGCACAGGCGCGCCAGGCGCGGGTCCTGGGGCATGGGCACGTGCAGGTCGGCGACCGGAAGGGTCAGGAGCTCGTCCAGCAGCAGGCGCACGATCAGGCCCTCGCGCCCCTCGACGGCGTATTCGGGCGTGAAGCGCATGACTTCGAGGATCAGGGCTCGCAGCAGGGGGGTGACCTCGACGACGCAGGTCTGGCGCGGCAGGCGCTCACCCGCGTCCGGCTCGATATAGAGGGTGCGCAGGGAGACCGCGCCCCGGCAGGAGACCTCGTGCTCGGTTCCCCCGGGGATCCAGACCGCCCGCTGCGGCGGGACCACGAAGTTGCCCTCGTGGGTGACCACCGACATCACCCCGGTGGTGGCGTAGAGGAGCTGGGCGCGGCGGTGGCTGTGCGCCGGATCGACGAAGCCGGCCGGGTATTCGTCCGCCAGGGCCACCACCGGCCGGGGCACCTGCTCGTAGTCCGCGCTGCGTCTCATGGCCCGTCTGCGCTGATCATCGCCAGCTTCATCGGTATCAGGCCTGGGCCGCGATTCAATCCGGCGGCGGAGGATCGGGGCGGTTCGACGCGGCAAGCCGCCCTCCCCCGCGCCCGCGGCGGCGCCGGCGCCCAGACCTTGAGCGGGGCCGCGCCTCATCCCGGCGGACCGGCGGCCAGGACCTGGCGCAGCCACCTGGCCCCGTCGGCGAGGGCGCGGTCGGCCAGGGCGGAGATCGACACCGCCTCGAGGAAGCTGTGGGTGGCGCCCGGATAGACGACGCTGTCGGCCCGGTTTCCGGCCGCGCGCAGGCGGGCGGCCATGGCCTGGTCGCCGTCGGCCAGGGGATCGCACTCGGCGATGACGTGGAAGGACGGCGGCAGGCCCTTCAGGTCCGCCAGGGCCGGGAGGGCCAGGGGGCTGGGCGCGCGCCAGCCGGGACCGAGGTAGTTGTCGAGGAAGGCGGCCAGCTCGTCCCGCGTGAGCATGGCGCCGGGATCGCCGAAGCGAAGCTGGGACGGCGTCGAGAAGTCGGCGTCGAAGAAGCCGTAGTTGCTGAGGATGGCCGCCGGCCTTGGCCCCGGGCCGCGGTCGCGCAGCGCCAGGCAGGCCGCCAGGGCGAGGTTGGCGCCGGCGGAATCGCCGCCGACCGCGATGCGGGCGCGATCGACGCCCACCGCCTCGCCGGCCGCGAAGAGCCAGTCCAGCACCCCCGTCACCTGGTCGAGCGCGACCGGAAAGCGGGCTTCCGGCGAGAGCGCATAGTCGACGCCGATCACCAGCAGGCCGGTGCGGGCCGCATATTCGCGCATCAGGCGGTCGTGGGTGTCGAGGCTGAAGGTGGTGAACCCGCCGCCATGCAGATAGACGAGCGCCGGGCCGGCGCCGGTGGGACGGCCGGGGTCGAAGAAGCGCAGGCGCACATCGCCCGCCGGGGTGGAGACGGTGCGATCCCAGGTGCGGGCCATCACCGGACCGCCCTGCCGCCAGGGCGCGCGGACGGCCTCGGCGACGGCGCGCTGCTGGGGAAAGGGCATCTGGGCCAGGCCCTCGTGGCGCGCGAAGTCCCGCTGGACCCGGTCCACGAAGGTCGCCACCTCCGGATCGATCCGTCCGCTGTCGCTCAACGCCGCGCGCCCACCCTGCCCATGATCGGCCTGGAGGCTAGCGCGGCGCCGGCGCGTCCCGCCTTGGACGAATGACCAAAGTTCTCTTGGAACGGGCCAAACTGGGGACGGGCCAAACTGGGCCGGGCGGGAGGGCGCTAAATGACGCCCCGCTCCACGGTCTCGACGCTGGGGCAGGCGCGCAGGGCGGCGGCGATGTGGGTCAGGTGGCGCGCGTCGCGGACCTCGATGTCGAAGGCGACGTCGAAGAAGTCGGAGTGGCGCAGGCGCATGTCCACGGCGACGATGTTGCCGCCCGCCTCGCCGATGATGGTGCAGGCCTGGCCGAGGACGCCGGGGGCGTCGGTGATGGTGGCGTTGAGGCGCGTGCGCGAGAGGGTGTCGCGCACGGCCTCGGTGGTCCAGTGCAGGTCCATCCAGCGGTCTTCCTGGTCCTCGAAGGCGGCCAGGGTCGGGCAGTCGATGACGTGGACGGCGACGATGTTGCCGGGCTCGGAGATGCCGACGATGCGGTCGCCGGGCACAGGGCTGCAGCAATGCGAGAACTTCAGCGACTTGGCCGGCGTCAGCTCGGCGCCGCGGACGTAGAGCTTGGCGTCCTTGCCGTCCTCGATGCGGTGGCGCTGGGAGGCGGCGGCCTTTTCGGTCTCCTTGAGGCCCGGGAAGACCACTTCGAGGACCTGGGTCGGAGCGACGCGGCCGCGGCCGATGAAATCGAACAGCTCGGCGTCCGTGGCGGCGGCGAAGCGTTCCAGCGCCGGGCGCAGGGAGACGGAGGCGAGGTCCTTGCCGGCGCGGCCGAAGGTCTGCTCCAGGTAGGACTTGCCCAGGCGCAGGTACTCGTCCTTCTCCGCCTGGCGGATGTGGCGGCGGATGGCCGAGCGGGCGCGGCCGGTGACGGTGAGGCTCTGCCAGTCGGGCGGGGCCGAGGGCTTGCCGCCGCGGATCACCTCGACCACGTCGCCGTTCATCAGCACGGTGCGCAGGGGGCGAAGCTCGCCGTTGATCTTGACCCCCACGGCGGTGTCGCCGACGTCGGTGTGGACGGAATAGGCGAAGTCCAGCGGCATGGCGCCGGTGGGCAGGCTGATCAGGCGGCCCTTGGGCGTGAAGACGAACACCTGGTCGAGGAACATCTCGAGCTTGGCGTGCTCCATCAGCTCCTCGGCGTCGCCGCCGTGCTCCAGCACCTGGACGAGCTGGCGCAGGTTGGCCAGCGGGTCGCGCCCGCCGGCCGCCGCCGCGGCCTCGGGGTCGAAGCCGTAGTTGTTGTTCTTGTAGCGCCAGTGGGCGGCGACGCCGTCCTCGGCCACCCGGTCCATGTCCTCGGTGCGGATCTGCATCTCGATGCGCATGCCGCGCGGGCCGACGACGGTGGTGTGGATGGAGCGGTAGTTGTTCCGCTTGGGCGTGGAGATGTAGTCCTTGAACCGCTCGGGCACGCTGGGCCAGGCGCGGTGGATGACGCCGAGCGCGCGGTAGCAGTCGTCCTCGCCGTCGACGATGACGCGGAAGGCGAAGATGTCGGACAGCTGGGAAAAGCCGATCGACTTGCGCTGCAGCTTTCGCCAGATCGAGAAGGGGTTCTTCTCGCGGCCGAAGACGCGGCTGGAGATGCCGGCCTTCTGAAGGCGCGAGGCGATCTCCTGGCTGACCATGGACACCGCCCCGCCCTGCTCGCGGCGCAGGGCGTCGAGGCGGCGCATGATGGCCGTGCGGGCGACGGGATTGAGCTGGCTGAAGGCCAGTTCCTCCATCTCCGAACAGATGCGATGACAGCCGATGGAGCGCGCCAGGGGGGCGTAGATGTCGAGGGTCTCGCGGGCGATCCGCTCGCGCTTGGCCGCGCTCTTGATGAAGTGCAGCGTGCGCATGTTGTGCAGGCGGTCGGCCAGTTTGACCATCAGCACACGGACGTCCTTGGAGACGGCCAGGATGAACTTGCGCAGGTTCTCGGCCTGGCGCTTGTACTCGGCGCTCATTTCCAGGCGCGAGAGCTTGGTGACGCCTTCGACCAGTTCGCCGATCTCGGCCCCGAACAGGCGGTCGATCTCGGCGCGGGTGACGTCGGTGTCCTCGATGACGTCGTGCAGCAGGGCGGTGACGATGGTCGCCGTATCCATGCGGTAGTCGGTGAGGATGCCGGCCACCTCGATCGGGTGGGCGAAGTAGGGGTCGCCGCTGGCCCGCGTCTGGGCCCCGTGCATGCGCACGGCGTAGACGTAGGCGCGGTTGAGGAGGTCCTCGTCGGCGTCCGGCTCGTAGGCCTTGACGCGTTCGATCAGCTCGTACTGGCGAAGGAAGCGACGCCGTTCGGCCGGCTTGGCCTCGGGAGCCTTGGCCCCGTCGGATTTGGCCCCTTCGGATTTGGTCGGGGAGGCCGTGGGGTCAGCCTCGACCGCAGCCTCGATGGGGGCCCCGGCGGGGTCCGCCGAGGGCTCAGGAGGAATGGCGGCGACGGGCGGCGCCGCCGCCGTGACAGGGAGTGGGTCTGCGCCGTCCGGGCTCAGTACCGCTCCTCCTGACCGCCGTCGCGGTCGCTCTGCAGGGCCCGCACCAGTTCCTGCTCGCTCATCTGCATGTGGCTGGGATCAGCCAGCAGGGCCAGGGTTTCGGCCTCTTCCTCGGCTTCCGAGTGCTCGTCGACGCGCTGCAGGGTGCCGATCAGGTTCTCGCGCAGGTCCTCGGAGTCCAGCACGTCGTCGGCGATCTCGCGCAGGGCCACCACGGGGTTCTTGTCGTTGTCGCGATCCACGAGGATCTGACCGCCGGCCGAAATCGCCCGGGCGCGATGCGCCGCCAGCAGCACGAGGCTGAAGCGATTGGGGACCTTTTCAATGCAGTCTTCGACGGTGACGCGGGCCATGGAGTCTCTCAGGCGGGGGATGGAACCCTGTAAAATAGAGACTTTGAACGAATTGTGCAACGCCGCGAAGCGCTTATCGGCACAAGATATGGGGTGGCGCGCGCAACCGGGACGCGTTCCATGGCCGTCTCGCCCCTATAAGCTAAGCCGAACAAAGTTATCTTCAAGACTGCCCGGGGATGAGAATCCGCCCTAGGTTCCGCCTCCCACCAACAGACTTGAGGGGCGACCCATGGCTCGACGGTCACTGACCGGCGTGAACGAAACCTATTTTGGATTTGAACTTGGTGAGCGGGCGCGGCGACTGGCCGCGATCGGCAAATGGCTTTGGCTGCAGGTGCGGGCCTCCTGGCTGGAGGTCCTGGATATCCACATCAGGGCGGGCCGGGACATCTGGCGCCCGCCGCTGTGAGTCTTGAAGGCGACGGCTTGGCGTGGACCTGAATGCGGGGCCCTGGCGATCACGCCAGGGCCTCTCTGCTATCGTGGGCAGGCGCGCGCGGCGTCCGCAAGCGCGCCGACCGCGGCGGCCAGGGACGCGGAGAGGGCCGGATCGGCGGCGACGCCGGCGCCGTCCAGGCCCCGGCCCATCAGCGGCAGGTCGATGCAGGCCTCATCTACGACGCGCGCGGCCATCGTGCGCAGCGTCTCGGTCATCTGCGCTTGGGCGAGGCTGGCGCGCGGCGAGGCGTTGATGAGGGCCACCGGCGTGCCGGCGAAGTCGAGCGAGCCCACCAGCCAGTCGAGGGCGTTCTTCATCGATCCGGCGACGCCGTGGGCGTACTCGGGGCTGGAGATCAGCAGGGCGTCGGCGGCGGAGACCTCGGCGCGCAGGGCGGCGGCGGGCGGCGGCGGGGCGTCATCCTGGTCGGGATTGAAGTGCGGCAGGCCGGCCAGCCCCGCATAGAGGCTGACCGTCACGCCCGCGGGGGCCAGGAGGGCGGCCGCTTCCAGCGCCGCGCGGTTGGACGAGGCGGCCCTGAGGCTGCCGCAGATGGCCAGGATGCGAATGGCCCCCTCCCCTTCAGAACGGCGTCGGCTGCAGGTCCGGCGGGGTCCAGGCCCGCCGCGCCGCCGCCGAGAACAGCAGCCCCTTGGACCAATAGCTAAGCAGCCAGTCGCGATTTCCCAGGGGCGAGGCCATCAGGGCGTTGCAGGTCGCGTGCAGCGCCTCGCCGGCCGGGCGGGCGGCCAGGAAGGCGCGGGCGGCGCGCAGGGACGCCTGGGTGATGGTCTCGTGGTAGCCGGACGCATCGGTGTTCTCCACGCCGGTGGCCTCGTTGTAGGCGCGGATCATCGGGGGCATGGCGCGGGCCGGGTCGAGGTCCGGCCGCTCGGCGATCAGCCAGAGGGCGGCGGCGAAATGGGCGCCGTGGGTCCAGCGCGGCTTGGGCAGGGTTCGGTCCATGAGGCCGGCGCCGATGGCGGCGACCTCGTCGTCGGACGCGAAGGGGATGAAGGACGTCATGGGATCAGCTCCGGTGTTGGCCGCCGGCGCTCTGGTCCAAACGAAGACCCCGCCGGTTGGGCGGGGTGGTTCGGGGTTCGTGGTCTGGACGAGGGGCCGGTCAGCCGGTCTTTCCAGGCCGCGCGCCGAACAGCGCCGCCAGGGGAAGCTGGCGTTGCTGCTGGTTCGTGCGGGTGGAGATCATCCGGACCATGGCCGGCCCCTTAGGCCTAACCGCGCACGCTGTCCATATGGGCCAGCATGGCGGGCGGGTAGCGCTCGCCCCGCGCCGCGCCCTTGGGCGCAGCCGCCTCGATGGCCGCCAGGTCCGCGGGCGTCAGGGTGACGTCCAGGGCGCCGAGGGACTCATTGAGGCTGTCGCGGCGGCGCGCGCCCACGAGTGGCACGATGTCGTCGCCCTGTGCGGCGACCCAGGCGATGGCGATCTGGGCGACGCTGACGCCCTTGGCGACGGCGACCGCCCGCAGCGCCTCCACCAGGGCGAGGTTGTGCTCCAGGTTCTCGCCGTGGAAGCGCGGGGTCATGCCGCGGAAGTCGCGGGCCGCGCGCGTGGCGGCGTCGCGGCTCCAGTGGCCGCTGATCAGGCCGCGGGCCAGGACGCCATAGGCGGTGACGCCGATCCCGAGGTCGCGGCAGGTGGCCAGGATGCTGTCCTCGATGTCGCGGGCGATGATCGAATACTCGATCTGCAGGTCGACGATGGGGTGCACGGCCGCCGCCCGGCGGATGGTCTCGGACCCCACCTCGGAGAGGCCGATGTGGCGCACCCAGCCCGCCTTCACGAGGTCGGCGATGGCGCCGATGGTGTCCTCGATCGGGGTGTCGGGATCGAGGCGCGCGGGGCGGTAGACGTCGATGTAGTCGGTGTTGAGGCGCTTGAGGGTATAGCCCAGGAAATTGCGCACCGCGGCGGGGCGGGCATCGTTGCCGCCGAAGCTCATGTCAGGCCCGCGCAGGGCGCCGAACTTGACGCTGATCTGGACATCCTCGCGCCGGCGGCCCTTGAGCGCCTCGGCGATCAGCATCTCGTTGTGGCCCATGCCGTAGAAGTCGCCGGTGTCGAGCAGGGTGATCCCGGCGTCGAGGGCGGCATGGATGGTGGCGATGCTCTCGGCCCGGTCGGCCTCGCCGTAGAAGTCCGGCGACATGCCCATGCAGCCGAGGCCGAGCGCCGACACCGTCGGCCCGGTCCTGCCCAGGGTAGTTTGTTTCATGGCGTGCTCCGTGTGGTGGGGATGGCGGGTCGCTCCCGCCTTGCGGCCAATATCGCCCTCGCCCGGCCCGTCGATAAGCCGTACAATTCCGGACGTACTGTTCGGAATATCGATCAATGGACCTGGCCGACCTGACCCTTTTCGCCGCCGTGGCGCGCCGCCAGAGCTTTCGCCAGGCGGCCAAGGAGCTGGGGCTTTCGCCTTCCTCGGTGAGCGAGCGGGTGGCGGCCCTGGAGCAGCGCCTGGGGCTGCGGCTGCTGAACCGCACCACCCGCAGCGTCCACCCCACCGACGCCGGCGCCCTGCTGCTGGCCCGGCTGAACCCGGCGCTGGACGACATCGCCGAGGCGGTGGACCAGGCGCGCGAGCTGGGCGAGGCGGTGGCCGGGACCCTGCGCATCAACGCCCCCGCCCCGGCGGCCCAGTTCGCCATCGCGCCGCGCCTGCCCGCCTTCCTGGCCGCCTATCCGCGCCTGACGGTGGAGCTGGTGGTGGAGGACCGCTTCGTGGACATCGTCGAGGG
>JAFEEA010000110.1 GCA_018241335.1 Pseudomonadota bacterium | reverse complement strand
CAGCAGGGCCTCGACATCGCTTTCGCGCGTGGCGCCGTCCGAGAGGACGTGCAGGCGGTCGAACTCGGCGAAGCGATTGTTGTGGATCATGCCCAGGCAGAAGTGCAGCCGCCAGTAGACCTCTTCCTTGGGCAGGTCCGGCCGGGCGGCGATCAGGGCGTCGGCGAAGCGGCGCAGGTGCGAGACGTCGGTGCGCAGGGCTTCGCGCATGGCCTCGGTGCCTTCGCTGCGGGCGCGGATAATGAACTGGACCGAAATGCCGCGCCCGCTCTCCGGCGTCGACCAGCGCAGGGGCGGCTCGAAGAGGGCGCGCAGGATCTCGCGCACCGGCGGCTTGCCGGCGTGGCGGTCGGCCGCCTCGTGCAGCATCCGGGCCCGCTCGCGGTTCAGCTCCGCCGTGCGCCGGCGGAAGATCTCGAACAGCAGGGCGTCCTTGGAGCCGAAATGGTAGTTGACGCTGGCCAGGTTGACCCCGGCCTCGGCGGTGATGTCGCGCACCGAGACGTTCTGGAAGCCGTGCAGGGCGAACAGCCGCTCGGCCGCCGCCAGCACCTGCGCCTTGGTCGCGGCCTCGCGCTCGGCGTCCGGGGCGGCGTCTTCGGGGGTCGGAAGGGCGGTGTCGGTCACTGAGACTCGGGATCAAACTGTTGTTTGAGCGCTAGTCTTAGGCCGTAAGCGGACGGGCGCAAGGGCGCCCGCGAGGGAAGCCTGGGTGCGCCGGCGTCTAGCGCACCAGCTCCTTCATCGCCTTTTCCAGGCCCTCCAGGGTCAGCGGGAACATGCGGTCCTTCATGATGTCGCGCATGACGCCGATCGAGGGGGTGTGGTCCCAGTGCCGTTGCGGGGTGGGGTTCAGCCAGGCCACGGAGTCCCAGGTCTGGGTGACGCGGTCCATCCACACCGCGCCCGGCTCCTCGTTCCAGTGCTCCACCGAGCCGCCCGGATAGGTGATCTCGTAGGGGCTCATGGTCGCGTCGCCGACGAACAGGACTTTGTAGTCCTTGCCGAACTTGTTGAGGATGTCCCAGGTGTCCAGCTTCTCGGCGTGACGGCGGCGGTTGTCCTTCCACACGGCCTCGTAGAGGCAGTTGTGGAAGTAGTAGAACTCCATGTTCTTGAATTCGGTGCGCGCGGCGCTGAACAGCTCCTCGCAGACGCGGATGTGGCTGTCCATCGAGCCGCCGATGTCGAAGAAGATCAGCACCTTGATGGTGTTGCGCCGCTCGGGCTGCATGATCAGGTCGAGATAGCCCTTGTTGGCCGTCTCCTTGATCGTGCCCTTCATGTCCAGCTCGTCCGGCTGGCCGGTGCGGGCGAACTTGCGCAGGCGGCGCAGGGCGACCTTGATGTTGCGGGTGCCCAGCTCGACCTGGTCGTCGAGGTTCTTGTACTCGCGCTTGTCCCAGACCTTGATCGCCTTGCCGTGGCGGCCCTTGTCCTGGCCGATGCGGATGCCCTCGGGGTGATAGCCGTTGGCGCCGATGGGCATGTTGCGGCCGTTGCCGCGGGCGTTCTCGTCGTCCTCGTCGCCTTCGCCCTGGCCCTGCTGCTGCTTCATCTGTTCCTGGAGCATCTCCATGAACTTGTCGAAGCCGCCCATGGCCTCGATCTGGGCCTTTTCCTCGTCGGTGAGGAAGCTCTCGGTCAGGCGCTTCAGCCACTCCGTCGGGATGTCGGTGGCTTTCTCCATCGAGATCAGCTCGAGGCCCTTGAACACGTGGCCGAACACCACGTCGAAGCGGTCGAGATACTTCTCGTCCTTCACCAGGGCCGAGCGCGACAGGTAGTAGAATTCCTCCACCCGCCGGTCGATGACCGACTTGTCCATGCCTTCCATCAGCATGAGGTATTCCTTGAGGGTCACCGGGATCTTGGCGGCCTTCAGCTCGGAAAAGAAGTGCAGGAACATGGGCGACGGCCTCGAGGCGGAAATCGAACGATTGTTTATCCGTCGGAGATTGGGGTCTCGGGGGCCGCGTGTCCAGTGTTTCGGGCGGCGCCGGGGGCCTTAGCGCGCCGCCTTTCGCCGCAGGATGAACTCGTGGTCGCGGGTGTTTCCGACCACGAAGTCGTAGGTTCCCACCTTCTCGAAGCCGTGCCGGGCGTAGAGCTTCTGGGCGCCCAGGTTCTCGGACCAGACCCCGATCCAGAGGTCGCGGGGGCCGTCTTTCTCCAACCAGGCGAAGACCTCGGCCAGCAGGCGCGAGCCGGCGCCGCCGCCCTGGTGGTCCTTCAGCACATAGATCCGGTCGAGTTCGCCGCAGGCGTCGGTCACCTCCGGATGCGGCAGCTTGGCCGGGCCGGCCAGGGCGTAGCCGATCGCCTCGCCGTCCTTCTCCATCAGCCACAACGCCTTGGCGGGGTTGGCGAGATCCGCTTTCGCGCGCGCCAGGCCGTGCGCCTCGGCCAGGAAGGCCGCCAGGTCCTCGGGCGGATAGAGGTGGGCGAAGGTGTCGGAGAAGGTGCGCGCGCCCAGGTCGGCGATGGTCTGCGCGTCTTCGGGGCCGGCTCTGCGGATGACGGGTTCGCTCATGGTCTCGGCGGCTGACTTCTCATAAGGTCGACGGATGGCCCTGGCTCTCTACACGCACATCGACATGCTGGACCACCGGCCCAGCGACCGGCACGTGGAATCCCCCGGCCGCCTGCTGGCGGTGACCCGCGCCCTGGACGAGGACATCGACCTGAAGCCGGAGCACCGGCCGGTGTCGCCGGTCAGCCGCGACGACCTGCGCCGGGTGCATCCCGAGTCATACCTGGACCGGATCGCCGCCGTCGCGCCGGCCGAGGGGCGGATCAGCCTGGATGAGGACACCCAGATGTCGCCGGGGTCCCTGCGCGCCGCCAACCTGGCGGCGGGGGCTGTGACCGCCGCCGTGCGGGCCGTGGCGGCGGGGCAGGGGACGCGGGCCTTCTGCGCCGTGCGCCCGCCCGGCCATCACGCCGGCCCCGACTTTCCCATGGGCTTCTGCATCTGGTCCAACGTCGCCATCGGCGCGCGGGCCGCCCAGGCGGCGGGCCTGGCCAAGGTGGCGGTGGTGGATTTCGACGTCCACCACGGCAACGGCACCCAGGCGGTGTTCGAGCATGACCCCAGCCTGTTCCTGGCCTCGGTGCACCAGTCGCCGCTGTGGCCGGGGTCCGGCGCGCCTTCGGAGCACGGCGTCGGCAACATCGCCAATGGAACGGTTCCGCCCATGGCGCCGCGCGAAGAATGGCGCCGGACCTTCGAATCGCTGCTCGACCGGGTCGACGCCTTCGAGCCCGACCTGATCATCATCTCGGCCGGCTTCGACGCCCACGCCCGCGATCCCCTGGCGGACCAGCAACTGGAGGCCGAGGACTACGCCTGGGCCACAAGGGCGATCGTCTCGGTGGCGCGGGCCAGGTCTGCCGGGCGGGTTGTTTCGTCGCTCGAGGGCGGTTACGACCTGCAGGCCCTGGGTCAGTCGGCCCTGGCGCATGCGCGGGCGCTGCAGGGGGAATAGTCGATGCCCAGGGCGGCGGTGCGAGGCAGGATTTGAACGACGCCATGGCCGCTTCGGCCGACGATCTGTTTCCGGACGCGCCCGATCGGCCCGGCGCGGTCGTGCTCTGCCGCCACGGCGAGCCGGCCCTGTCGCGCAAGATTCGGCTGTCCGCCCAAGGCTATCGCGACTGGTGGGCCCAGTACGAGGCCGGCGGCCTCAAGATGGACCAGGACATCCCGCCGAGCCTGAAAACCATGGCCGAGCGGGCCGGGTTCCTGATCGCCTCGACTCGACTGCGCTCGATCCAGACTGCCCAGGCGCTCAGCCTCGGCCGCGCCTTCGCCGAGGACCCCCTGTTCATCGAGGCGCCCTTGCCGCCGCCGAACTGGCCGGAGTGGCTGAAGCTGTCGCCGCGCCTGTGGGGCTTCATCGCCCGGGTGTGGTGGTGGTTCTTCGACCACAACGAAGGCCAGGAAACCCGCGCCGAGGCCCAGTTGCGCGCCGAGGAGGCCGCCCGCCAGCTCATCGACCTGGCCGCCACGGGCCAGGACGTGCTGGTGGTGGCGCACGGCTTCTTCAACGGCATGGTCGGCGAATCGCTCAAGCGCCTCGGCTGGCGCTGTACGGTGGACCAGGGTTTCCGCTATTGGTCGGCCCGGCGTTTCGAGGTCTCCAAGGCCTGATCGCGCCGGCGGCGACCGGGCCGTCCCTTCTCCCGACCGTCTCCTATATAGTCCGCATAGTCCGTTTCAGAGATCGCCCATGCCCGCCTACCGCTCCCGCACCTCCACCCACGGCCGCAACATGGCCGGCGCCCGCGGCCTGTGGCGCGCCACCGGCATGAAGGACGCCGACTTCGGCAAGCCGATCATCGCGGTGGTCAACTCCTTCACCCAGTTCGTGCCGGGCCACGTGCACCTGAAGGACCTGGGCCAGCTGGTCGCGCGGGAGATCGAGCGGGCTGGCGGCGTGGCCAAGGAATTCAACACCATCGCCGTGGACGACGGCATCGCCATGGGCCACGACGGCATGCTCTACAGCCTGCCTTCGCGCGAACTGATCGCCGACAGCGTCGAATACATGGCCAACGCCCACTGCGTGGACGGCATGGTCTGCATCTCCAACTGCGACAAGATCACCCCCGGCATGCTGATGGCCTCGCTGCGCCTCAACATCCCCTCGGTGTTCGTCTCCGGCGGGCCGATGGAGGCCGGCAAGGTGGTGCTGAAGGGCAAGGAAGTCGCCCTGGACCTGGTCGACGCCATGGTCGCGGCCGCCGACGAGGCGGTCAGCGACGCCGAGGTCGCCGCCATCGAGCGCTCGGCCTGCCCGACCTGCGGGTCCTGCTCGGGCATGTTCACCGCCAATTCCATGAACTGCCTGACCGAGGCCCTGGGCCTGTCGCTGCCCGGCAACGGCTCGACCCTGGCCACCCACGCCGACCGCGAGCGCCTGTTCCTGGAGGCGGGCCACCTGATCGTCGACATCGTCAAGCGCTACTACGAGCAGGACGACGCCTCGGTCCTGCCGCGCTCGGTGGCCAGCTTCGCCGCCTTCGAGAACGCCATGAGCCTGGACATCGCCATGGGCGGGTCCACCAACACGGTGCTGCACCTGCTGGCCGCCGCCCACGAGGCCGGCGTCGACTTCACCATGGCCGACATCGACCGCCTGTCGCGCAAGGTGCCGTGCCTCTCCAAGGTCGCCCCCGCCAAGGCCGACGTGCACATGGAGGACGTCCACCGCGCCGGCGGCGTCATGGCCATCCTGGGCGAGCTGGAACGCGGCGACCTGCTGAACACCGAGGCTCCCACCGTGCACAGCGCCAGCCTGGGCGAGGCCCTGCAGCGCTGGGACGTGCGGCGCACCAACAGCGCCAGCGTGCACGAGTTCTTCCGCGCCGCGCCGGGCGGGGTGCCGACCCAGACCGCCTTCAGCCAGTCGCGCCGCTGGGACGCGCTGGATGTCGACCGCCAGGGCGGCGTCATCCGCGACGTGGAGCACGCCTTCTCCAAGGACGGCGGCCTGGCGGTGCTGAAGGGCAACCTGGCCGAGGACGGCTGCATCGTGAAGACCGCGGGCGTCGACGAGAGCATCCTGGTGTTCTCGGGCCCCGCGCGGGTGTTCGAGAGCCAGGACGCCGCCGTCAGCGCCATCCTGGGCAACCGCATCAAGGCCGGCGACGTGGTGGTGATCCGCTACGAGGGGCCGCGCGGCGGGCCGGGTATGCAGGAAATGCTCTACCCGACGAGCTATTTGAAATCGAAGGGCCTGGGCAAGGCCTGCGCCCTGATCACCGACGGGCGGTTCTCCGGCGGCACCTCGGGCCTCTCGATCGGCCATGTCTCGCCCGAAGCGGCCGAGGGCGGGTTGATCGGCCTGGTGGAGGACGGCGACACCATCGCTATCGACATCCCCAATCGCGCCATCGACCTGAAGGTCTCCGACGCGGTGATCGCCGAGCGCCGCGCCGCCATGGCGGCCAAGGGCGACAAGGCCTGGAGCCCCGGCCATCGCGAGCGCAAGGTGTCCACGGCGCTGAGGGCCTACGCCGCCTTCACCACCAGCGCCGCGCGCGGCGCCGTGCGCGACGTGGACCAGCGCCGCTAGACGCCGGCGCCCTGTCCGCCGGCCGGTCCCGAGGGGGTCGCGCCGGCTCGCCTCGCATTGCCCCCGGCTGCGCCCGTGGCTAGGGTGCGCCGCTTCACTTCCGGAGTTTCCATGACCGACGCCGCGGACATTGCGGGCCTGTCCTTCGAGCAGGCGCTGGACGAGCTGGAGCGCATCGTCTCCGAGCTGGAGTCGGGCCGCGCCGAGCTCGAGCGCTCGATCCAGGTGTACGAACGCGGCGCCCTCTTGAAGGCGCATTGCGAGGCCAAGCTTAAGGAAGCTCAACTGCGTGTGGAGAAGATCGTGATGGGGGCACAGGGGCCTCAAGGCGTTGAACCGGCGGACTTTTCGTGACCGTCGTCGCGCCTGACCTTTCCAAGCGAATCGCCGAATCGGCCGACGTCGTCACCGTCGCCCTGGACGAGCTGCTGCCGCGCGCCGACGGGCCGGAGTCGCGCCTGACAGAAGCCATGCGCTATGCGGCGCTAGGCCCCGGCAAGCGCCTTCGCCCCTTCTTCGCCATCGAGACGGGCCGCATGTTCGGCCTGGCCGAGCGTTCGGTGCTGCGCGCCGCCTGCGCGCTGGAGTGCGTGCACGCCTATTCCCTGGTCCACGACGACCTGCCGTGCATGGACGACGACGACCTGCGCCGTGGCCGCCCGACCGTGCACAAGGCCTATGACGAAGCCACCGCCGTGCTGGCGGGCGACGCCCTGCTGACCGTGGCCTTCGAGATCATGGCCCATCCGGACACCCACGAGGATGGATCGGTGCGCGCCGAGCTGGTGCGGCGTTTGGCCGTAGCCTCCGGCGCCAAGGGCATGGTCGGCGGCCAGATGATCGACCTGATGGGCGTGCGCGACGACCTGGGCACGGTGGCGCGGATGCAGCGCATGAAGACCGGCGCCCTGATCGCCTGCGCCTTCGAACTGCCCCTCGCCATGGCCAAGCCGAAGGACTCCGAACGCCAGTCGCTGATGGCGTTTGCGCACGACATCGGCTTGGCGTTCCAGATCGTCGACGACCTGCTCGACGCCGAGTCGACGGCCGAGGACCTGGGCAAGGCGGCGGGCAAGGACGCCGACAAGGGCAAGGCTAACTATGTGACTTTGCTGGGGGTCGATGCGGCGCGCGAGCGCCTGGCTCTGCTTACGGCGCAAACCAAGGCGCACCTCGATCAGTTCGGCGACGCCGGCCAAATTTTGCGGTCGGCGGTCGATTTTGTGCTAGATCGGAAATCATAAGAGTCTCCCCGCCCGAGCGCGGGGCGCGTAACTCGGTCGGATGCAGTCCAGCATGAAACCCAACACCCCTTTGCTCGACACCGTGAAGAGTCCTGCGGACACGCGCGGCCTGTCGATCCCCGAGCTTCGTCAGCTGGCTGACGAACTTCGCGCCGAAACCATCGATGTTGTCTCGGTCACCGGCGGACACTTCGGTTCCGGCCTGGGCGTGGTCGAGCTGACCGTGGCCCTGCACCACGTGTTCGAAACCCCGCGCGACATCGTCGTCTGGGACGTCGGCCACCAGGTCTATCCGCACAAGATCCTCACCGGCCGGCGCGATCGTATCCGCACCCTGCGCCAGGGCGGCGGCCTGTCGGGCTTCACCAAGCGCGCCGAGAGCGAATACGACCCCTTCGGGGCCGCCCATGCCGGCACCTCGATCTCCGCGGCGCTCGGGTTCTGCGCCGCCCGCGACCAGCGCGGCGAGGACAACAAGGTCATCGCCGTGATCGGCGACGGCTCGATGAGCTCGGGCATGGCCTACGAGGCGATGAACAACGCCGCCGAGACCACCGGCCAGCTGATCGTCATCCTCAACGACAACGACATGTCCATCGCCCCGCCCGTGGGCGGGATGAGCGCCTATCTGGCCAACCTGGTCAGCGGCGGCGCCTACCAGTCGATGCGCAAGTTCGGCAAGAAGGTCGCCGGCCACCTGCCGCGCCCGTTCCACGACATGGCCCGCAAGGCCGAGGAATACGCCCGCGGCATGGTCACCGGCGGCACCTTCTTCGAGGAGATGGGCTTCCACTACGTCGGCCCGATCGACGGCCACAACATGGAACACCTGGTCCCGCTGCTGAAGAACGTGCGCGAGATCAACGACAAGCCGGTGCTGGTCCACGTGGTGACCCAGAAGGGCAAGGGCTACGCCCCGGCCGAGAGCGCCGCCGACAAGCTGCACGCCGTGGTCAAGTTCGACGTCGTCAGCGGCCAGCAGACCAAGGCCCAGTCGAACGCCCCGCAATACACCAAGGTCTTCGCCAGCGAGCTGATCAAGCAGGCCGAGCGCGACCCCAAGATCGTCGCCATCAACGCGGCCATGCCGTCCGGCACTGGCCTCGACATCTTCGGCGCCAAGTTCCCGCACCGGACCTTCGATGTCGGCATCGCCGAGCAGCACGCGGTGACCTTCGCCGCCGGCATGGCGGCCGACGGCATGAAGCCGTTCGCGGTGATCTATTCCACCTTCCTGCAGCGCGGCTACGACCAGGTGGTGCACGACGTCGCCATCCAGAGCCTGCCCGTGCGCTTCGCCATGGACCGCGCCGGCCTGGTGGGCGCCGACGGCCCGACCCACGCCGGCAGCTTCGACATCGGCTACCTGGGCCAGCTGCCCGGGTTCGTGATCATGGGCCCGTCGGACGAGGCCGAGCTGGCGCACATGATCTCGACCGCCGTGCACATCGACGACCGCCCCAGCGCCTTCCGCTATCCGCGCGGCGAGGGCGTCGGCGTCCAGATCCCGGATTTCGCCGACCCCATCGAGATCGGCAAGGGCCGCATCGTGCGCGAAGGCACGGCCGTGGCCATCCTGTCCTTCGGCACGCGCCTGCAGGAATCGCTCAAGGCGGCCGACATGCTGGCCGCGCGCGGCTTCTCCACGACGGTGGCCGACGCCCGCTTCGCCAAGCCGCTGGACATCGACCTGATCCTGCGCCTGGCGCGCGAGCACGAGGCGCTGGTCACGGTGGAAGAGGGCGCCATGGGCGGCTTCGGCGCCTTCGTGCTGCAGGCCCTGGCCGAGCACGGCGCCCTGGACCGCGGCCTCAAGGTCCGCACCCTGACCCTGCCCGACTACTTCCAGGACCAGGACAAGCCGGAACTGATGTACGCCCAGGCCGGCCTCGACGCCGAAGGCATCGTCCGCGGCGCCCTGTCGGCCCTGGGCGCCAACGCGGCGGTCAAGCCGCTGCGGGCTTAGGCGGATCGGGCCGCCCTCGCTCCACCTCTTCCCCCGGGACGGGGGAAGTGTCGCCAATGCCGACGCGCAGCGGAGGCGGGCGACGATGGGGGAAGTGTCCCATGACGCGCTTTCTTCTCTGAGGACTAAGCGCGGCGTCGATGTCGGCGACCGATTGCGGAGCCGGTCGCGCACCGTGTCCCCCATCGTCGCCCGCCTTCGGCATAGGCGACACTTCCCCCACTCCCTTTGGTCGCGGGGGGAGAGGGATTGCCCTACTTCGAGCAGCCTTTCACCAGCCTGGCGGCCATGGCCGGCGGGACTGCGGGGTCCTTGGTCGTCTCGCCCCAGGCCGTGAATTTCAGGGCGCCGGTCTTGGCGAAGGCCAGGACCACCGGGGCGGTGGGCGACAGGACCAGATCCACTTCCGAGCCGCCGTTCATCTCGTCGGGGTTGGTCTTGGCGGCGACATCGGCGCTGACCGCGCCGGAGACGACGCGCACCGTGGTCGGCCACGGGTAGGGGCGGCCGGCCTTGTCGACCCAGGTATCGCCCTTCAGGCGGTCGGCGACGCGGCGCTCCACGAACAGGGTGACCCCGATCCTGCCCTCGTGCGGCTTGCAGTGCAGCGAGGTGACCGGGCTTTCGCTCTCGGCGTCACCGACCGTGAGGTAGGGGCCGTCGGCGTCGATGGTCAGGCGCCAGGGCGACTTGGCCTGGGCGTCGCCGGCCGCCGCCAGGGCGAAAGCGAGCAGCGACGCCGTCGCCGCGATCCTCACCGGCCGCACAGCGCCATCAGCTTGGTCACCATGTCCATCGGCGCGCCGGGCGGACGCACCTTGGTCCCCAGGGCGGCCAGACGCAGGTCGCCCGTGCGGCCGAAGCTGGCCATCATCGGGCTGGCGGCGGCGAGGTCGGCCTCCAGGACCGTGCGGCGTCCGTCGCGCGTATCGGCATGCGCCCGGGCCGAGATCTCCAGGTCCTTGTTGGCCGAATAGAGCGTCATCAGCCCCACGGCGCCCATGCGCTTGGGGTTGAACTTGAAGCTCTGGGTGACGGTCATCACCCCGCGCCGGCCCGAGCAGCCGATCTGGGTCGCGTCCAGGTCGACCCCGACGCGCCGGCCGTACTGCAGGTAGGGCTGGGGCGCGTCGTCGAACAGGGCCCAGACCTTGGACTCATGGCGGGCGGCGGCGGCCGGCATGGCCGCCAGCAGGGCGAGCGGGAGGAGGAGCGTGGCGATTTTCATGCCGCCACGCTTAGCAAAGGTCGGCGGAATTTAGAACGGTGTGATGCGTTGCAGGATCGCCGTTCCGGCCGGCGTCTTCTGCACCGCGCTGATGTCGCCGCGCCCGCCATAGGAGATCCGGGCTTCGGCGATCTGGGTGTGCTTGATGGTGTTGGAGGACGAGATGTCCTCCGGCCGCACGATGCCGGCCACGGTCAGTTCGCGCAGGTCGTTGTTGGCCTTCACTTCCTGGGTGCCCTGGATGACCAGGTTGCCGTTGGGCAGCACCTGGGTGACGACCGCCGCGATGGTCAGGCTGATCTTCTCGGCCCGGTTCACCGCGCCGGAGCCGGCGTTGGACGTGGCCGAGTTGGTCTCGATCATGTTCGACGGGTCATAGGCGCTGGGCAGAATTTTCCCCAGGGTCGACTCCAGGCCGAAGAAGTGGGGCACGCCGGTCTTGTTGCTGGTGGTGCGCGAGGTCGTGGTGCCGTTCTGGGTCTTGGCCGAGTCGTCGATCTCGATCTGCACGGTCAGGATGTCGCCGACGCGGCTGGCGCGCTGGTCGTTGAAGAAGGCGCGCGCGCCGGTGCGCCAGAGCGAGTTGGCGGAGGCGCGCTGCGGGGCGGGCTCCCGCGCCGAGGCGGCCAGGGCTCCGATCTCCTGGTTCTGGGGCACCAGTTGGGCCGGATAGCCGATGGGCGTCATGTTGGGGCCGTTGACGGCTTCCTTGATCCCCGAGCAGGCGGCCAGGGGGACGAAGGCGACGGTGGCGAGGACGGCGGCGAAGCGGGCGGAAATGCGCATGGCGGGTGTTCCTAGCGGAGAGCGTACTGGGACGAGCGCGACGCCTTCAGGCGCTGCGCCTCGGGACCGACGGCGGCTTCGTCCGGGCCGACGGCGACGGCCTCGATAACCTTCTTCGAGGCGGTGTTCTGGACGTTCAGGCTTTCACCCACGGAGGCGTTGGCCATGGCCTTGGCCTGCAGGGTCAGGCGGATACCGCCGTCCTCGTAGACCACGGAGATGATGTCGCCGGCCTTGATGACCGTGGGGGCGGTGACGTCGCGCATGGCGACGCTGTCGCCTTCGCGCAGGGGGCGGCGGGCGGCCATGCCGATCACGGCGTCGGCGTTGCGCGGGGCGTCCGTCGGCGCGCCGGCCGCCTTGCTCCAGACCAGATCGCCGGGCTGGACCACGTCGCCCGTGGCGAGGCTGTGGGCGTAGGTCAGGACCTGGACGTTGCGCTCGCCGCCGGCGGCCGCGCCGCGCACGATGATCCGGCGCAGGCCGTTGGGGTTGCTCCAGTCCAGGCCGGCCTGGCGGGCGATGCGCTGGACCGCGTCGGCGTCCAGCACCACGCTCGGCCCGACCCGCTCGGCGACCACCACGCCGGAGGCCGAGCCGGCCCCCACGAAGAGCTCGCCCAGGGTCACCTGGCCGTTGGGATCGGAGATCTGCGCGCGCAGGCTCACCGGCAGGCCCGCGTGGGCCGCGCCGGCCAGGAACAGCCAGGCGGTCAGGCCGGTGGCGGCGATCTTGGCCAGGCGCGCGCGGCGGGAGGAGGCGAGGGCGTGGGTCATCTTACGACTTCACCTGCGAGGCGGTGGCCAGCATCTGGTCGGCGGTGGTGACCACCTTGGAGTTCATCTCGTAGGCGCGCTGGGCGACGATCAGGGCGGTGATCTCGGACACCGCGTCGACGTTCGAGGCCTCGGTGTAGCCTTGCAGCAGGGTGCCGACGCCGGGGCTGCCGGGGGTGGCCAGGGTGGCCGCGCCGGAGGCGGCGCTTTCCAGGAACAGGTTGTCGCCCTGGGCGTCCAGGCCGCCCTCGTTGAGGAAGGTCGCCAGCTGAAGCTGCCCCACCACCGTCGGCGCGGTCTGGCCCTGCTGGGTGACCTGCACCTGGCCGGTCTTGGAGATGGTGACCTGGGTGGTCCCCTGCGGGATGGTGATGGTCGGCTGCACCAGGTAGCCGTCCGGCGTCACCAACTGGCCCTGGTCGTTGGGCGACAGGTTGCCGGCGCGGGTGTAGGCCGTCTCGCCCGAGGGCAGCAGCACCTGGAAGTAGCCGCGGCCCTGGATGGCCAGGTCGTACTGGTTGTCGGTGCGGGTCGTCGGGCCCTGCTCGGTGATGCGGTAGACCGAGCCGGCCTTGACGCCGCCGCCGACCTGGACGCCGGTGGGGACCACGGTGCCGGTGTCGGACGACTGGGCCCCGGGGGTCTCCAGCGTCTGGTACAGCAGGTCCTCGAACTCGGCGCGCTGGCGCTTGAACGCCACCGTGTTCATGTTGGCGATGTTGTTCGAAATGACTTCGACGTTGAGCTGCTGGGCGGCCATGCCCGTGGCGGCTGTTCTCAAGGCTTGCATGGTCTAGGCGTCCTAGTTCACCGCCCCGAGCCGCTGGATCGAGCGGCGCGAGAGGTCTGAGGTCTGGGTCATGATGTTCGTCATGGACTCGTAGGCCCGGTTGATCTCGATCAGCCGGGTGATCTGGGTGAGGGTCTGAACGTTCGAGCCTTCCAGCGACCCCTGGCGGATCTTCGCCGAGGTCGAGGGCTGGGGCTGTAAGTTGGTGGTGTTTCGGAACAGGTTGTTCCCGTCCTTGGACAGGGCCGACAGGTCGTCGAAATTGACCACGTCGACCTGGCCCACCTTCTGGCCGGCCTGGCTGATCACGCCGTTCTCGGCGATGCT
>JAFEEA010000010.1 GCA_018241335.1 Pseudomonadota bacterium | reverse complement strand
GAGCCGCACGAGGTGACGATCGGGCGCGCCAGGTCGACGCCGGCGGCCTCGAAGGCGGCCTTGATGTCGGCCGGCGGGGCCAGCGTCCCGTCGCCCGTCACCAGCGCGCCGAAAGGCACGTTGCGCGCGCCCGGCATATGGCCGCCGCGCAGCCCTGCGCGAGGTTCCGCCGCTTCGCCGGTGAAACGGGCCGAGGGCCGCGCATCGACGACCTGCTCCGCGCCCGAACCCAGGGCCGCGCGGACCTGATCGATATCGCGCACCAGCGCCGGCCGCGCGTGCGCCTTGAACTCGCCGTGCGGCGGCTCGCGCCAGCCCGTCTCCACGGGATGGCCCTCTGCGAGCCAGGCCTTCAGCCCGCCGTCCAGGACGTAGACCTGGTCGTGACCCATCTGGCGGAAATTCCACCAGGCGCGCGGCGCGGACATGATCCCCACCGCGTCATAGACGACGACGGTCGAGGTCGCCTCGACCCCCAGCCGGCGCACGGCCGTGGCGAACTCCTGCGGCGAGGCCAGCATGTGCGGCAGGCCGCTTGAGTGATCGCTGATGGCGTCGATGTCGAAGAACCGCGAGCCGGGGATGTGGCCTTCGGCGTACTCCTTGCGCGGGTCGCGGCCCGTCGCGGGCATGTGCCAGCTGGCGTCCAGGATCACCACGTCCGGGTCGTCCAGGTGCTCCGCCAGCCAGGCCGTGGTCACCAGTGGGCCTTGATCCTTGGCGGTCATGTCAGCCACGGCGGCGTCGGCAGCCCCCGCTCCCTCAGGAATTCCGGGTTGAACAGCTTGCTTTGATAGCGCGAGCCGTGGTCGCACAGGATGGTCACGATGGTGTGGCCGGGGCCCAGGTCCCGGGCCAGGCGGACCGCGCCGGCGACGTTGACACCCGTGGACCCGCCCATCACCAGGCCTTCCTGCTGGGCCAGGGCGAACACCTGCTCCAGCATCTCCTCGTCCGGGATGCGATAGGGCCGGTCGATCTTCAGCCCTTCGATGTTGGCGGTGATCCGCCCCTGGCCGATGCCCTCGGTGATCGAGGTTCCCTCCGCCTTCAGCTGCCCGTGCGCATAGTACTCATAGAGCGACGCGCCGGGCGGGTCCGCCAGGCCGATCACCACATTGGGGTTCCTGTCCCGCAGCGCCGCGGCGACCCCCGCCAGGGTGCCGCCCGAGCCGATGGCGCAGATGAAGCCGTCCACCTTGCCGCCGGTCTGGGCCCAGATCTCGGGCCCCGTGCCGTCGATGTGAGCCTGGCGGTTGGCGACGTTGTCGAACTGGTTGGCCCAGATGGCGCCGGCCGGCTCCTTGGCCGCCATCTCCTCTGCCAGCCGCCCGGAGAACTTCACGTAGTTCATCGGATTGGCGTAGGGGACCGCGTCCACCTCCACCAGCTCGGCGCCCGCCAGGCGGATGGCGTCCTTCTTCTCCTGGCTCTGGGTGCGCGGGATGACGATGGTGGTGCGATAGCCCAGGGCCGTGCCGACCATGGCCAGGCCGATGCCGGTGTTGCCGGCCGTGCCCTCGACGATCCGTCCGCCGGGCCGCAGGACGCCGCGTCGCTCGGCGTCACGGATGATCCACAGCGCCGCACGATCCTTGACCGACTGGCCCGGGTTCATGAACTCCGCCTTCGCCAGGATCTCGCAGCCCGTGGCTTCGCTGGCGGCGTGCAGCCGGATGAGCGGCGTATTTCCGATCGCGTCGATGACGCTGGGCGCGATCCGGGGGGCGAGGCTGGCGGGGCTGGCGTTCGGCATCGCCCCTAAATCGCGGGCGAGGGCTCATGGCGCAAGGGGCAAGAGGCGGCGAAAGGCCCGCGCGCTCAGCTGCGCGACAGGCTGAGTTGGACCACGTTCGTCCGTTCGGTGCGGAAGCCGGCTTCGCAATAGCTCAGATAGAACCGCCAAAGCCGCCGGAAGCGCTCGTCGAAGCCCTGGTTCTTGATGTCATCCCACGCGCCCTCGAACCGACGCGCCCATTCGGCCAGGGTGTCGGCGTAGTTCTGCCCGAAGCGAACCACATTGCGCCATTCCAGCCCGGCCCGCTCCGTCTCTTCCCGCAGGCGCGCCTCGCTGGGCAGCATGCCGCCCGGGAAGATGTATTTCTGGATGAAGTCGGCCCGGCTGCGATAGGTGGCGAACAGCTCGTCGCGGATGGTGATGATCTGCAGGCCCGCCCGGCCGCCAGGCGAGAGCACGTCGCGGACCTTGGCGAAATAGGCCGGCCAATATTCCTCGCCCACGGCCTCGAACATCTCGATGGAGGCGACGCGGTCGAACTGGCCTTTCACGTCGCGGTAGTCGACCAGCCGGATGTCCGCCCGGTCGGCCAGTCCCTGGTCGAACAGGCGCTTGCGGGCGAATTCATACTGGGCCGGCGAGATGGTGACGCCGGTGACCCGCGCCCCGACTTCCTTGGCCGCGAACTCGGCGAAGCCGCCCCAGCCGCAGCCGATCTCGAGCACCGAATGCTCAGGCCGCAGCTCGATCTCCCGCGCCAGGCTCGCGTATTTGTTGCGCTGGGCTTCGGAGAGGGACTCGCCCGGGCGTTCAAAGCGCGCCGAGGAATAGGTCATCGAGGGGTCGAGCCAGCGCGAATAGAAGGCGTTGCCCAGGTCATAGTGGGCCTGGATGTTTCGACTGGCCCCCTTGCGGCTGTTGCGGTTGAACAGCAGCGAGACGAAGTTCAGCGCCCGGATCACGGGATTGCCGTCGATCAGCTTGTGCAGCCTGTCGAGGTTGGCGGTGAAGCCCTCCAGCAGGGCCGACAGGTCGGGCGTGTCCCACTCGCCGGCCATGAAGCCTTCGCCGAAGCCAATGTCGCCCGACGCCAGGACACGGTCGATGAAGTGGTAGTTGTTGACGATCAGTCGGGCGTCCGGCCCGGGGCTCTCGCCGCTGATCACGATCTCCCGCCCCGTGGGCAGGACGTAGGTCAGCTTCCCGAATTGCCAGTTCTGCGCGGACAGCGCCACGACGCTCCGGAATGCGGCGGGGGCCTTTCGCAGGTCGGCCTCCGCGGCCGGATCGCGGCCGCCAGGCGCCGCGGCGCCATGGCCTAGGTTTTGGGCGTTACTCGCGCTGGTCATGGTCACCACGCTTTCTGCTACCTGGAGACTATAACATTGATCTTCGAACGCGCCATTCAGCCCGTAAGCTCCTCGTAGGCCTTCAGCGCCCGCGCCCTGGCCAGGGCATGGTCGACCATGGGCGCGGGATAGGTCCGGCCCAGCACGACGCCGGCTTTCGCGAGCGTTGGCCCGTCGGCCGCCCAGGGCTGGAGCAGGCGCCGGGCCGGCAAGTTGGCGATCTCGGGAACCCATCTGCGGACATAGACCCCGTCCACGTCGAAGCGTTCGGCCTGCAGGACAGGGTTGAAGATGCGGAAGTAGGGGGCCGCGTCGGCGCCGCTGCCGGCCACCCACTGCCAGTTGCAGACGTTGTTGGCGAGGTCGGCGTCCACCAGGGTGTCCCAGAACCACGCCTCGCCCTCGCGCCAGTCCACCAGCAGATGCTTGACCAGGAACGAGGCCACGATCATGCGCACCCTGTTGTGCATCCAGCCGGTGGCCCAGAGCTCGCGCATCCCCGCGTCAACGATCGGATAGCCGGTCTGGCCCCGCCGCCAGCGCTCGAGCCCTTCCGGATCGCTGCGCCAGGGAAAGGCGTCAAAGGCCCGGTTCACGTTTTCGGTGACGATCCGGGGCTGGTGGAACAGCAGGTGATGGTTGAACTCCCGCCATCCCAGTTCGCGCAGGAAGGCCTCGACCTGGCCCTCCGACGCCGCGCCACGCGCGACCGCGCTGTGGGCCGCCGCCCAGATCTGGCGCGGCCCGATCTCGCCGAAGGCCAGGTGAGGCGAGAGGCGGGAGGTTCCCCTCGCGCCCGGCAGGTCGCGCGCCTCGCCGTAGCCGTCGACGGCGGCGTCAAGGAACCTGGTCAATCGATCCCACGCCCCGGCCTCGCCCGGCCGCCAGTCCCCAAACCCGGCGCTCCAGTCCGGCGCGCTGGGATGAAGGCGCCAAGCCGGCAGGGGCTCCGAGTCCGGCCAGGCCGCCGGACTGGTCAGTCGCTTCGGGGCGGCGAGAGGCTCGAGGTGTCCGATCCTGGCCCGCGCCGCCCGCCAGTAGGGTGTGAAGACCTTGAACGGCCCGCCGGCGCCGGTGGCGACCTCCCAGGGTTCGTTGAGCAGGCTGGCGCTGAAGCTTCGGGCCGCGACGCCAAGGTCGGTCATCCGCGCCTTGATGGCCTTGTCGCGCTCGACCGAGCCGCCGTCATAGAGCCGGTTCCAATGGATCGCGTCCGCGCCGGTCGCCTGAACAAGATCCTGGAGAACCGCCAGCGCCTCGCCACGGCGAAGGATCAGTCTCGAGCCCACGGCCGCCAGGTCGCGCCCCAGCGCGGCCAGGGACTTGTCCAGCCACCACAGGCTGGCCGCGCCGGGCGTGCGCACGCCCGAGGTTTGATCAAGGATGTAGACCGGGATCACCGGCCTGCCGCTCTCGGCGGCCGCCGCCAGGGATGGATTGTCGGCCAGGCGAAGATCCTGCCGGAACCAGACGATCACCGGCGCGCCGATACTCATGCTCACTCCACCCTCGCGACCGCGCCCTTGCGCGGCGGCGGTCCTGCGGTCACTTCTACGCCCCGCGCCGCCGACCGGATCAGGAGCCTCGAAGCATGCAGCCCAGTTCCGTCGTCGTGGTCCAGGCCGGCGAACGGCGCGCCGTGCGGATCGGAAACGCGGAACGCCTCAGCTTCATCGCCGGGCCCTGCCAGCTCGAGAGCCGCCAGCACGCCCTGGAGACCGCCGACGCCCTGGCCGAGATCGCGGCGCGCCTGGACGTCGGCCTGATCTACAAGACGTCCTTCGACAAGGCGAACCGGACCTCCTCCGCTGCGGCGCGGGGCGTGGGCCTGGACGAAGCCTTGCCCATCTTCGCCGAAATCCGGGAACGGACCGGCCTGCCGGTCCTGACCGACGTGCACGAGATCGACCAGTGCGCCCGCGCCGCCCAGGCGGTCGACGTGCTGCAGATTCCGGCCTTCCTCAGCCGCCAGACGGACCTGATCGTCGCCGCCGCTCAAACCGGCCGGGCGCTCAACATCAAGAAGGGCCAGTTCCTGGCGCCCTGGGACATGAAGAACGTCGTCGGCAAGGCCCTGGCGGCAGGCAATCCCAACGTCATGGCCTGCGAGCGCGGCGTCTCGTTCGGCTACAACACCCTGGTCTCGGACATGCGGGCCCTGCCGATCCTGGCCGAGATCGGCTGCCCGGTGGTGTTCGACGCCACCCACTCGGTGCAGCAGCCGGGCGGGCAGGGGACCAGCTCCGGCGGCCAGCGCCAGTTCGTGCCGGTCCTGGCCCGCGCGGCGGTGGCCGTCGGAGTGGCCGCCGTGTTCATCGAAACCCACCCCGATCCCGACAGCGCGCCGTCGGATGGGCCCAACATGGTGGCGCTGAAGGACTTCGAGACCCTGGCGGCCGAGCTGCTGGCCTTCGACGCCCTGGCCAAGCGTCGCCCCGGTTGACCGGCGCGGGGCATAGGGCGCAGACCCAGGGCATGGACCTTCAGACCCTGCAGCAGCTTCTCGCCGCCGTCGCCGGCGTGCGCGTGGTGACCGTCGGCGACGTGATGGTCGACCGTTTCGTCCACGGCGAGGTGACGCGGGTCTCGGCCGAAGCGCCGATCCCCATCCTGGCCCGCTCCGGCGAGGCGGTGATGCTGGGCGCCGCCGGCAATGTGGCGCGCAATGTCGCCGCGTTGGGCGGGCTGGCGGCGCTTGTCGGCGTGATCGGCGACGATGCGCCGGCCCGCGACGCCCTGCGTCTGGTCGGGCAGGAGCGCGGTATCGAGGGCTTCCTGATCCCCGACCCGGGCCGACCGACGACGCTGAAGACGCGCTTCGTCTCGCAGGGCCAGCAATTGCTGCGCGTCGATCTGGAGGAGACCCATCCGGTCGAGGGCGAGGTCGAGCAACGACTGGTCCGCACCCTCCACGACGCGGCTCGGGGGGCCGGCGCCATCCTCCTGTCCGACTACGGCAAGGGCGTCGCCTCGCGCACAGTGATCGACGCCTGCCTGGCCGCCGCCGCCGAGACCGGGGCCGTGCTGATTGTGGACTCCAAGGCCCGCAGCTTCCGGCGCTACGGCGTCGCGGACATGATCAAGCCGAACGCCGCCGAACTGGCCTACGCCACGGAGCTCTCGGCCGAAACCGATGCGGAGATCGAGGCGGCCCTGGCGCGCGCGCTCGAGCTCACCGAATGCCGGGCGATCGTGGTCACCCGGGCCGCCAAGGGCATGTCCCTGGCCGTGCGGGGACAGCCGGTTCGCCATTTCAGCCGTCCGCCGCCCGAGGTCTTCGACACCTCCGGCGCCGGCGACACGGCCCTGGCCGCCCTCGGCCTGGCTTTAGCCGCCAAGGCGCCGATGGAACAGGCCATCGACTTCGCCCTGCTGGCTTCCAGCGTCGTGGTGGAAAAGGCCGGCACCGCCACCGCCTCGCCCGAGGAACTGGTCGAGGCCGAACTCGCCGCGGCCATGACCGCCTCGGAGTCCAAGCTGGCCACGCCCGACCGCATGGGCCGCGAGATCGCCCGGTGGCGCGAGCGGGGCCTGAAGGTCGGCTTCACCAACGGCTGTTTCGACATCCTGCACCCCGGCCACGTCGCCTATCTGGCCCAGGCGAGGTCCTGGTGCGACCGCCTGGTGGTGGGGCTCAACACCGACCGCTCGGTGCGGACGTTGAAGGGCGAAGGCCGGCCGCTCAACGACCTGAAGTCCCGCGCCCTGGTCCTGGCGGCCCTGTCGTCGGTGGACCTGGTCGTGCCTTTCGACGAGGACACGCCGCTCGACCTGATCCGCGCCGCGCGGCCGGACGTGCTGGTCAAGGGCGCCGATTACGCCCGGGAGGATGTCGTCGGCCACGATGTCGTCGAGGCCTATGGCGGCGAGGTGCGCCTGGCGACGCTCGTCGATGGCCATTCGACCACCTCGACCCTGCGCAAGTTGGCGGGCGGGCAATGAGCCGAAGGGTCGTCCTGGTCACCGGCGGCGCCGGCTTCATCGGTTCCAACATCGCCGCCCGCTTCGCGGCGGACCGTGACACCGACGTCGTGGTCTGCGACCGGCTTCGCGATGCGGACGCGGGCAAGTGGCGCAACCTCGCCAGGCACCCGATCGCCGATGTCGTGCCCCCCGAGGCGCTCTGGGACTGGCTGGCGGCGCGCGGCCGATCGGTCGAGCTGGTGGTCCACATGGGCGCCGTCTCGTCCACCACGGACCCCGACGCCGACAAGGTGGTCCAGACCAATTTCGGCCTGTCGCGCGACCTCTTCCGCTGGTGCGCCGAGAACGGCCGGCGGTTCATCTACGCCTCGTCGGCGGCGACCTACGGCGACGGCGCGCAGGGGTTCGACGACGATCCGTCCTACGAGGCCCTGGCGGCGCTGCGCCCCTTGAACGTCTACGGCTGGTCCAAGGCCCTTTTCGATCTCTTCGCCGTGCGCGAGGCGGCCCGTCAGGCCGCGCCGCCGCAGTGGGTGGGTCTCAAGTTCTTCAACGTCTATGGCCCCAACGAGGACCACAAGGGGCCGATGCGTTCGGTGATCTCGCAGGTCTGGCCGGACGTGGCGGCGGGGCGCACCGTCAAGCTGTTCCGCTCGCACCGGCCGGACTATGCCCACGGCGGCCAGCTGCGCGACTTCGTCTATGTGCGCGACGTCGTCGACGTCGTCGCCTGGCTGGCGGACAGCCCGGGCGTCAGCGGCGTCTTCAACCTCGGATCGGGCAAGGCGCGCTCCTTCGCCGACCTGGCCGGCGCGGTGTTCGCCGCGGCCGGACGCGCCCCTCAGATCGACTACATCGAAATGCCCCGCGCCCTGCAGGCGCGATACCAATACTTCACCGAGGCGCGGATGGAGCGGCTCAGGGCGGCCGGCTATTCCGGCGGCTTTACGGCCCTGGAAGACGGCGTCGCCGACTACGTCCGGCGCTTCCTCTCGCAGCCTGATCCGCATCTCTGATTGCGCCGATGAAGCGTCGGCCGCGACTCTGGCTGGGGATCGGGATCGGCGCTCTCGCCACGATCGTCCTGGCGGCGTTCGCCATCTGGCGCGACGACATCCTGCAGACCCTGCTCGACCCCCAGATCCCCTATTCGGTCTACCACCCGCCGCCCGCGCCCGACTACGCCCGGGCCGACGCCTGGGTGACGCCCCTGGCCGCGCCCAGCGCCGCGGGGCCGGCGGCCGACGTCTTCTTCGTCCACCCCACGACCTTCGACGGCGGCAAGGACTGGAACGGCCCGATCCACGACAAGGGCGCGGCCGCCGAACTGTCGCGGATCATGATGCCGAACTACGCCGCGCCGTTCCTCGACGCCGGCCGGCTTTTCGCGCCCCGCTACCGCCAGGCCAGCCTCTACACCTCCCTGACCCTGTGGGTGGACGCCCTGGAGGCCCGGCGTTTCGCCTATGGCGACATCCGCAACGCCTTCCGCTTCTACCTGGCGCACTACAACGCCGGCCGACCGTTCATCCTGGTCGGGGTGGAACAGGGCGGAGCCCTGGCCGCGCGCCTGCTGCGGGATGAGATCGCGCCCGACCCGGCGCTGCGCGGCCGCCTGGTCGCCGCCTATCTGATCGAGACCGTCGTGCCGGCCGACGAGTACGGGCCGGGCGCGGCCAATCCGGCCTGTTCGGCGCGGGCCCAGGCGGGATGCGTCCTGGCCTGGACCTCGGTGCGGTGGAGCGATTTCGTCCAGGCGCGGCGGGTGCTCGCCCGTTCGGTGGTCTGGAATGCGCGCGGCCAGCTCGTCGGGCTGGCGCCGCGCGCGCCCCTCTGCGTCAACCCGCTCCTGGGCGCGGCCACGGACGCGGCGGCGCCCGAACGGCTGAACCTGGGCGCCGTCAACGCCACCGGCCTGGACTGGGGCGCGCGGCCGGGGGTGCTGGTGCGCCAGGTCGCCGCCCGGTGCGACAACGGCCTGCTGCGGGTGACGCGGCCCAGGTCCGACAGCCTGCGGCCCTGGGGCAGCTGGGCGATCCGCCACAAGGCGCCCGGCTACAACCTTTTCTACGCCGACATCCAGGCCGACGTCGCCGCGCGTCTGGCGGCATGGCGAACGGCGCACCCCGCGCCCGCGCCGGTCATCCCGCCTCGCTGAGCCCCGCCGGCCGCCAGTCGAACAGTTCCTGCAGCACTCGCACCGCCTTGCCGCGCGTGGACGCCAGGTCCGGATCGCGGGCCAGGATCAGCCGCGCGTCGTCGGCCGCCACGGCGATCAGGTCGCGATGGGCCACCGGGTCGGCCAGGCGATAGGCCGGAAAGCCGCTCTGCTTCAGGCCCAGGGGGTCGCCGCCGCCCCGCAGCTCCAGGTCCTTCTCGGCGATCAGAAAGCCGTCGTCGGTGCGCCGCAGGATGTCCAGCCGCTTGGTGGCGATCTCCGACAGGGGCGGATCGTAGAGCAGGACGCAGCTGCTCTCGGCGGCGCCGCGGCCCACCCGGCCGCGCAGCTGGTGGAGCTGCGCCAGGCCGAACCGCTCGGCCTGCTCGATGATCATGATGCTGGCGGCCGGCACGTTGACCCCGACTTCGACGACCGTGGTCGCCACCAGCACCGCCAGGCGCCCCTCGGCGAATTCGGCCATCACGGCGTCCTTCTGGGCGGCGGGCAGCTTGCCGTGGATGAGGCCCACGCGCGGCCCGAACACCTTGACCAGGCTGGCCGCCCTCGCCTCGGCGGCGGCCAGGTCGCTGACCTCCGACTCCGAGACCAGCGGGCAGATCCAGAAGGCCTGGGCGCCGCCGGCCACGGCCTCGCGCAGCCGCGCCACGATCTCGGGCAGGCGCGACATCGGCGAGGCGCGGGTGGCGATGGGCTTGCGGCCGGGGGGCTTCTGCTCCAGGCGCGACACATCCAGGTCGCCGAACACGGTCAGCTCCAGCGTGCGTGGGATCGGCGTGGCCGACATGGCCAGCAGGTGGGTGCTCTCGCCCTTGGCCTGAAGGCGCGCCCGTTCGTTGACCCCGAAGCGGTGCTGCTCGTCGATCACGGTCAGGGCCAGGCGATGGAAGATCACGTCGTCCTGGAAGAGGGCGTGGGTGCCCACCGCCACGGCGGCCGTTCCATCGGCCAAGGCCTCCAGCTTCTCGGCGCGGGCCGCGCCCTTGTCTCGGCCCGTCAGCAGCACGGCCCGCACGCCCTCGGCGGCCAGGGGCGCCTGCAGGGTCTCGAAGTGCTGGCGGGCCAGGATCTCGGTCGGCGCCATCAGGGCCGACTGCAGGCCGCCCGCCGCGGCGTCCGCCATCGCCAGCATGGCCACCACGGTCTTGCCGGAACCCACGTCGCCCTGGATCAGCCGGGTCATCCTTTGGCCGGCCTTGAGGTCGCCGCGCAGTTCGCTCAGCGCCCGCACCTGGGCGCCGGTCAGGCGGAAGGGCAGGGCCGCCTCCACCCGGTTCGCCAGGTCGCTGGGCTCGATGGCCGGAGCGGCCTGGATCTTCCGCTCGCGCTTGCGCTGGGCCAGGGCCAGCTGGTGCGCGAGCAGTTCGTCGAAGGCCAGGCGGCGGCGCGCGGGCGCCTCGGCCAGCAGATCAGCCTCCGCCGCCGGCGCGTGCAGGGCGGCGATCGCCGCATGCCAGGACGGCCAGCGCTGCTTCTCCAGCCAGGCCGGGTCCTGCCACTCCGCCAGGTCGGGCGCCCGGTCCAGGGCTTCCAGCGCGAAGCGGCGCACGCTGCGCGAGGGCAGGCCCTGTGTCGCCGGATAGACCGCCTCGGCCTCGGGGATGTCGCCGATGCGCGCGGCGGCGATCATGTAGTCCGGGTGCACGATCTGCAGGCTCATGTCGTAGGACGAGCGTTCCACCAGCCCGCTCACCGCCAGGTCCGCCCCAGGCGGATAGCGCTGCTCCAGGTGCGGCCCATGCCCCTTGAACCAGATCAGGCTGATGAAGCCGGTGTCGTCGCGGCAGCGGATGCGCCAGGGCTGGCCCTGCCGGGCGGGCTTCTGGTGGTCGTTGACGATCAGCTTCAGGATCTGGACCTGGCCCTCCTGGGCCAGGGCAACGGTCGTCTGGCGCCGCCGGACCAGGTTCTGCGGCGACAGGAAGAGGACGTCGCGCACCAGGTCGCCGCCCGCCACCTTCTCCAATAGGGGCGCGGTGCGCGAGGCCACGCCCTTGAGCGTGGTGATCGGCGCGAACAGGGGAAAGAGAATCTCGGGCCGCATGGCCCCCTGATAGTCGGCCCGCTTGGCCGCCGCCGCAATTCGAAGCGTAAGCGTCGCCCTGTTGGCGCCGCCCGCCAATCCCTACATGAGGGGCTCAAGGGAGGACTTCGATGTCTGACAAGCGTTTGGTCGCCAGGCGATGGGCCGCGGCTCTCGGCATGGCCCTGGTCCTTGGCGGGCTGATGGCCGACAGCGCCGAGGCCCGGCGCGGCGGCAGTTTCGGCAGTCGCGGCTCGCGCACCTATAGCGCCCCGCGCTCAAGCTATTTCTCGCCCAATGCGCCAGGCCCGGTGCGGCGGTCGATGACTTCGCCTTCGCAATATCCCGGCGCGCCCAACTACGCGCCCGGCTACCAGCCGAACTTCGGTCCCGGCTTCGGCCAGCGCCGGCCCGGGTTCCTCAGCGGCCTGGGCGGCGGATTCGTCGGCGGCCTGCTGGCCGGCGGCCTCGTCAGCGGCCTCATGGGACATGGCTGGGGCGGCGGATGGGGCGGCGGAGGCGGCGGAGGCTTTCTGACCATCCTGATCCAGCTCGCGGTCGTCGCCGGCATCGCCTGGCTGGTCATGGGCTTCTTCCGGCGGCGCAACGCCTTCGCCGGCGGACCGGCCGGCTGGCAGGACCAGGCGCCGCAGCAGCCCTTCACCCAGCAGATGTTCGGCAATCAGGCCCTCGGCGGCGGCTTCGGCGCGCCCCAGCCCGCGCCGGGCCAGGGGCCCGCGCTGGAGATCCCGATCACCCAGGCCGACCGCGACTCCTTCGAGCGCCTGCTGCTCGAGGTTCAGGACGCCTTCGGGCATGAGGACTACGGCCGCCTGCGCGAGCGCACCACGCCGGAGATCATGTCCTACCTGGCCGAGGAGCTGAGCCAGAACGCCACCCACGGCCGTCGCAACGACGTCACCGGCGTGCGCCTGATCCAGGCCGACGTCACCGAGGCGTGGCGCGAGGGGAGCGTCGACTACGCCACCTCGGCGCTGCGCTACGAGAGCGTGGACGTGATGCGCGACCGCACGAGCGGCGCCGTGGTCGAAGGCGACCCGGCCCACGCCACGGAGACGACCGAGTTCTGGACCTTCTCCCGCCAGGCCGGCGAGCCCTGGAAGCTGTCGGCCATCCAGGAGACCTGAACGCGCCCTGCTGACACCTCTTGGCCCCTGCGCGCGGCGTCGCCCCTGGCTTTCGCGCGTCAGGCGGCCTATATGGCGCGCCTTCCATGGACCAGACGAGGTTGAACAGGGCCAGGTTCCGCGCCTGGCGTCGGGGATTTCGGGAAGCGGACCTCATTCTGGGGCCGTTCGCGGACAGGCATGTCCAGACGTTCTCGGAACAGGACCTCGCCGACTTCGAAACCCTGCTCGACCAGCTCGACCACGATCTCTACGCCTGGATCACCGGCGCCGCGCCCACGCCACCTGAGTTCGACACCACCGTGATGCGCCAGCTCCAGGCCTTCCGTCCCTCTGACGTCCCGACGGGGGACCTGACGTGAGCACCGAGACCCTGGCTTCGCCCCCCGACCTGAAGAAGATCGCCCAGGCGCCGGGCCGCCTGACCCTGACCGGCGCGCCGGAGGGCTTCGACGCCCTGGTCATGGGCGACATGGCCCGCTCGCGCGGCGGGGTGGCCCTGTTCGTGGCCCGCGACGGTTCGCGCGCCTCGGCCTTCACCGACGCCATGACCTTCTTCGCGCCGGAGATGGAAGTGGTGCAGTTCCCAGCCTGGGATTGCCTGCCCTACGACCGCATCGGACCGTCGGGGACCATCTCGGCCCAGCGCATGGCGGCCCTGACACGGCTGGCGCGCGGCCACGACGGCAAGTCGCCCCTGCTGGTGGTGACCACGGCGGCGGCGCTGCTGCAGCGCCTGCCGACCCGCGCCCTTGTCAGCCGCGCCGGCTATTCCGCCAAGGTCGGAAACAGCGTCGATATCGCCGAGGTCGAGCGCTACTTCGCGGTCAATGGCTATCACCGGGCGTCCACGGTCTCCGACCGGGGCGAGTTCGCGGTGCGCGGCGGCGTCATCGACGTCTTCCCGCCCGGCGCCGACGAGCCGGTGCGGCTGGACCTGTTCGGCGACACCCTGGAGTCGATCCGCGGCTTCGACCGCGAGACCCAGCGCTCCACCCGCCAGCTCAGCGCCATCGACCTGCCGCCGGTCAGCGAGGCGCTGCTGGACGCCGACGCCATCTCGCGCTTCCGCACCGGCTACCTGGCCGCCTTCGGCGCGCCGGGCGACGACCCGCTCTACGCCGCCGTCACCGACGGGGTGCGGCGGGCCGGGCTGGAACACTGGCTGCCGCTCTTCTACGAGCGGATGGAGACCCTGTTCGACTACCTGCCGTCCGGCGCCCTGATCGGCGTCGACCACCTGGCCGCCGAGGCCCGCGACGAGCGCCTGGCGATGATCTCCGACGCCCACGAGGCGCGCAGCGAGGCCGACCGCAAGGCCCACTACCGGCCGATCGAGCCGGGCCTCCTCTACCTCTCCAAGGCCGAGTGGGACGACGGGCTGGACCACTTCACCTCGCGCCACTTCGAGCCGCTGCGCGGGGAGGGGGGCGAGCAGGTCGTCGACATGGGCGCCAAGCTCGGCCGCAGCTTCGCCGCCGAACGGGCCCAGGACAGCGTCAACCTGTTCGAGGCCACGGCCGACCACGCCAAGCGCCTGTCCGCCGCCGGCAAGCGGGTGCTGTTCGCCTCCTGGTCCGAGGGCTCGTCCGAGCGGCTTTCCGCCATGCTGGCCGACCACGGCATGCGCGGCGTCGCCCTGGCGCCCTACTGGCAGGCGGCCAAGGCGGCCGACCCGAAGAAACCCCAGCGCGCCGTCCTGCCGCTGGAGCACGGCTTCGAGACCGACGCCCTGGCGGTGATCTCCGAGACCGACATCCTGGGCGATCGCCTGGCGCGCCCGCGCCGCCGCCGACGCGCCTCCAACTTCCTGGCCGAGGCGGCCGCCCTGACCCCTGGCGACCTGGTGGTCCACATCGACCACGGCATCGGCCGCTATGCGGGCCTGAAGACCCTGGTGGTCCAGGAGGCCCCGCACGACTGCCTGGAGCTGCACTACGCGGCGGAGTCCAAGCTCTACCTGCCGGTCGAGAACATCGACCTCCTGACCCGCTACGGCGCCGAGAGCGAGGGCGTGCAACTGGACCGGCTGGGCGGCGCCGCCTGGCAGGGCCGCAAGGCGCGCGCCAAGGAACGCCTGCGCGAGATGGCCGAGGGCCTGATCGCCATCGCCGCCGCCCGGGCGCTGAAGCACACCGACGAGGTCGATCCGCCGCACGGCCTGTTCGACGAGTTCTGCGCCCGCTTCCCCTACGAGGAGACGGAAGACCAGCTCAACGCCATCGCCGACGTCCTGGAGGACCTGTCCCAGGGCAAGCCCATGGACCGCCTGGTCTGCGGCGACGTCGGCTTCGGCAAGACCGAGGTCGCCCTGCGCGCCGCCTTCGTCATGGCCATGAGCGGGCGCCAGGTGGCCGTCGTCTGCCCGACGACCCTCCTGGCGCGCCAGCACTACGCCACCTTCAAGGCCCGCTTCCAGGGCTGGCCGGTGCGCATCGGCCGCCTGTCGCGCCTGGTCTCCACCGCCGAGGCCAACGAGACGCGCGAGGCCCTCAAGAACGGCGAGATGGAGATCGTCGTCGGAACCCACGCCGTGCTGTCCAAGCTGGTCGGGTTCAAGGACCTGGGCATGGTGATCGTCGACGAGGAGCAGCACTTCGGGGTCAAGCACAAGGAAGCCCTCAAGGCCCTGCGCGCCGACGTCCACGTCATGACCCTGACGGCGACGCCGATCCCGCGCACCCTGCAGATGGCCCTTTCCGGCATCCGCGAGATGTCGATCATCGCCACCCCGCCGGTGGACCGCCTGGCCGTGCGCACCTACGTCACGCCCTGGGACCCGGTGACCCTGCGCGAGGCCCTGCTGCGCGAAAAGTACCGCGGCGGCCAGGCCTACTACGTCGCCCCGCGCATCTCCGACTTGCCGGACCTGGAGCAGTTCCTGCGCGAGCAGGTGCCGGAGGTGAAGTTCGTGGTGGGCCACGGCCAGATGGCCCCGACCCAGCTGGAAGACGTGATGAGCGCCTTCTACGAGGGCCGCTACGACGTCCTGCTGTCGACCACCATCGTCGAGTCGGGGCTGGATATCCCCACCGCCAACACCCTGATCGTGCACCGTGCCGACATGTTCGGCCTGGCCCAGCTCTATCAGCTCCGGGGCCGCGTCGGCCGCTCCAAGGCCCGCGCCTACGCCTACCTAACCACGCCTTTCGAGAAGCCGATCACCCTGTCGGCCGAGCGCCGCCTGCAGGTGCTGCAGTCCCTGGACAACCTGGGCGCCGGCTTCCAGCTCGCCAGCCACGACCTCGACATCCGCGGCGGCGGCAACCTGCTCGGCGACGAGCAGTCCGGCCACATCAAGGAGATCGGGGTCGAGCTCTACCAGCAGATGCTGGAGGACGCCGTCGCCGAGCTGAAGGCCAAGGGCGGGCCCGAAGACCTGTCGCTGGACCGCGGCTGGTCGCCGGCCATCAACACCGGCGCGGCCGTGCTGATCCCCGAAGCCTATGTGCCGGACCTCAACGTGCGCCTGGCGCTCTATCGCCGCCTGTCGGACGCCGAAAAGGCCGACGACCGCGAGGCCCTGGCCGCCGAACTGATCGACCGCTTCGGGCCCCTGCCGCCCGAGGCCGACCAGCTGCTCAAGGTGGTGGCCATCAAGGGCCTGTGCCGTGAAGCCAATGTCGCCAAGATCGATGTCGGGCCCAAGGGCGCGGTGGTCAGCTTCCGAAACGACCATTTCGCCAACCCCGGCGGCCTGGTCGCCCATGTGCAGAAGAACCAGCTCGCCTGGCGCCTGCGGCCCGACCAGAAGGTGGTCATCAAGGGCGAGTGGGACACGCCCAATCAGCGCCTGGCCGCGGCCGAGCGGATCCTGACGGCCCTGGCGAGCCTGGCCAGGGGCTGAGCCCTACTGGACGATTCCGGACGGATCAGTCGTGGCCGCCCCCGCGCGGGCCTCGGCGAGCATGCGGCTTGCCCGCAGCCAGATCTCCAGCCGCTGCACCGTCAGCATCACCACCGCCAGCACCAGCAGGGCGTCGGCCAGCACCAGCGGCGAGAGGGCCAGCCCCAGGACGTTCTGGCTCAGGGCTGTGCGCAGCCCGACGCGCGCCACCAGCACCGCCATGATGAAGGCGATCCCGATCACCGAGGCGCGTGAGGTCATCTCGTGGGTCGCCGGGTCGATCTCGATGCGCGTGAAGCGGCCCCGCTGCCAGCCGACCAGGCCGCCGATCACGGCGCCGCCGACCAGCACGCCGATCGTCACCACGCTCACCGGCGGCGGCGCGGCCGCCAGGCCGGCGATGAGGACGCCCAGGTAGATCACCGGAATCAGCCACAGCCGCTCGATCTTGAGCTTCCGGGGCCGGCTGTTGCGCAGCAGGATGATGACCGCCGCGATCGCCAAGGGCAGGAACAGGGACAGAGGGTTCTGACCACCGGCGAGCTGACCCGGCATGTACGCGCTCCCGACTAGCTGGCCTGCTTCTGCATAGCCTTGGCGGCGGCGATCTCCAATGTCCGCGCCGCGCTCTCGCCCGGCTGCAGCTCGGCGACGCCGATGTCGAACTCGGCCACGAACGGCGGCCGGTTGTCGCCCGCGTCGAAGGCCGTGCAGGCGATCACGGCGGCGATCCGCTCGCCCGCGGCGTGGGCCGAGGCGAGGTTGGTGGAGGGCAGGGCCAGGGCGAACAGTTCCGGCCCCAGGCGCGCGGCCGTATCCTCGACCCGCACCAGGCGGCCGATCATCGAGCCGATCTGCGGAATGGCCCGGTCAAGCCATCCGCCGGCGCGCGCCACCGTCACGTCGGGCTTCTCTGCGATCTTGAGCACGCAGACCGACAGCGGCCGGTTGCGGGCGCGGGCGGCCTGGGCCAGGCGCACCAGGTGCGCGGCGAAGAGGTCGCGGGTGAAGAGGCCGGTGGCCGCGTCCATAAGGCCGGAGCTGCGCGCGCGCTCCAGGGCGTTCCGGATCGCGGTCTGGCGGCGATAGGCGCGGGCCAGCTCGACGATGCGGCGGGCCGTCTCGGTTTCGGGCGTATCGGGCGAGGCGACGTCGGCGATGCCCTTGTTGTAGGCCTCCGCCGTGGTCACGTAGGAATCCGAGCGCTGGTAGAGCAGCGTCGGCAGGTGGAAGAGGCGGGTGTTGCGCCGCATCCCGGCCGAGATCGACAAGGCCTCCTGCTGGTTGTCGCCGGCCCACAGGGCCACGGCGTCGAACGGCCGCTCGTGCAGGTAGTCGAAGGCGGTATAGGCGGTGAAGGCGCCCACCACCTCGGCGCCGACCTCGGCCAGGGCGTTGGACAGGGCCAGGAACTGCGGCGCGGGCTCGCCCACCGCCAGGATGCGGTAGGGGCCTTCCTCCTCGTCCGGCTGCTCCAGCCGACGGCCACGCTCGGCGAAGGTCTCGCGGCGCAGCTCGAATTCCTCTTCCGAGATCGCCAGGCGCACAAGGGATTCCAGCCTCAGCGCCGCCTGCGACGGATGCAGCGGCGGGGCCAGGGTCAGGTCGAAGCCGGCGTCCTCGATCTCGGCGCCGGGCGTGGCGATGGCGATCACCGGCAGGCGGCGCGGGGCGCAGGCGGCCTTCAGCCGGCGCGCCATGGTCAGGGAGTCGGCGCCGCCGCCGATGACGTCGACGATCGCGGCCTCTATCTGCAGGTCGGCCAGGGCCGCCATGGCGGCATAGGGGCCGCGCGCCGTGATGGTGCGCCAGCCCAGCCGGTCCAGCCCCTCGGCCAGGGCCCCGGCGCGCGTGTCGTCCCGGGCGACGATCAGGATGCGGGCGTTGATCGACAAGGGTTCCCCATGGACCGGGCCGGCCCGCTCGCGCTAAGCCGCACGCAAGCCAGAATCGGTTACCCGCACACCATAACGGGTTCGGTCCCGTGGCAAATAGGCCGACCCGGCGTTGAGGAGAACCCATGGACGCACCCCTGAAGCAACGTGTCGCGGTCGTGACGGGCGCGTCGAGCGGCCTGGGCCAGCACTTTTCGCGCATCCTGGCGGCCAAGGGCGCCGCCGTGGCCCTGATGGCCCGCCGCACGGACCGCCTGCAGACCACGGTGGCCGAGATCCGCGCCGCCGGCGGGACCGCCGAGGCCTTCGCCCTCGACGTCGCCGACGCCGACGCCATCGCGCCGGCTCTCGACGCGGCCCAGGCCAGCCTCGGCCCGATCTCGATCATGATCAACAACGCCGGCGTCGGCGGGGAGGGCGCGGCCCTGGAGATCACGCCGGAGACCTGGGACGCCACCTTCGCCGTCAATGTGCGCGGCGTCTTCTTCGGCGCGCGCGAGGCGGCCCGGCGCATGCTGGAGAACGGCGAGGCGGCCGGCGGCCACGCGCGCATCCTCAACATCGCCTCGATCGGCGCCCACACCGTCCTGCCAGGCCTCGCCGCCTACTGCGCCTCAAAGGCCGCCGTGGCCCAGATGACCCGCGTGCTGGCCCGCGAATGGGCGCGGCAGGACATCGCCGTCAACGCCCTTTGCCCCGGCTACATCGAGACCGAGCTCAACGCCCACTGGTTCGCCGCCGAGGGCGGCCAGAAGCAGCTCAAGGGCTGGCCGCGCCGCCGCCTGATGGACGCCCACGATCTGGACGAGGCCCTGCTGATGCTCACGGGCCCTGGCGCGCGCCACATCACCGGCAGCGTCATCACCCTGGACGACGGCCAGACTCTCTAGGCGCAACCTCGCCGACGGCGCTAGTCTGGACCGTTCCCAGGCGACGGAGCGTCCCGATGGAGCTCGATCCTCGCAGCGAGGCGCTGAAAGACCTGCTGGCGTCCCAGGCCGGCGCGTCGGCCACGCCTGTGCCTGTTCCCGGCAATCGCCCGACGCCGGCCCTGATGTACAAGGTCATGGGCAAGCTTTTCGCCATCCTGTCGGTGCGCGGCGAGCCCTTCGTGATCCTCAAGTGCGACCCGCACCTGGCCGAGATCCTGCGCGAGCAGTACGCCTCCGTCGGCCATCGCTCGCACCTGGACCGGCGCTTCTGGATCGCCGTCGACCTGGGCGGCGACGTGCCGGACGACGCGGTCGCGCGCCTGGCGGCGCAATCCTACGCCCTGGTCCGCGACGGCCTCACCCGCAAGCAGAAGGCCGCGCTGGAGGCAGCGACGGCGTCCTAGCGCCGCGGCGGCGGCGGCTGCACGGGCCGGATGCGCTCGGCGCTGGGAACCGCGTCGGGCAGGGCGCAATCGACCTCGTGGTCGGCGGTTGCGGCGTCGACGCAGGCCACGCTTGCCGTGGCCAGCCAGCGCCAGGCCCGCCAGCCGGTCACGCCGCCGGGACCGCGCACCGGCCGGAGCGCCAGTCGGCAGGGCAGGGCGGCGTCGCACCAGGCGGGCCTTGCCGGCCCGTGCGCCGTCGCCTCGGCCGGGGTGGGAAAGGGCGGGCCAAAGTCGCTGTCCGCTGGTTGCGCCGCCAACCCGCCGGGGACGGCCAGGCCCAGCGCCAGCAATGCGGCGAGCCAGGGCCGCGTCACAGGAACGCCCTCACCTCGGCCACGAAGTCGTCGAGCCGGTCGTGGTGCACCCAGTGTCCCGCCCGGTCGAAGGCCACCGCGCGGGCGTCCTTGAAGTAGTTGATCTGGCCGTCGCGCATGGGGTCGGACGCCCAGCTCTCCTTTCCGTTGATGAGCAGCAGGGGGCAGGTGATGTTGGCCCATAACGCCCGCAGCTCCTCCGGCTGGAAATCCACCGGCGAGAATGAGCGGACGTAGTTGTCGAACTTCCAGCTGTAGGTGCCGTCCTCGTTCTGGCTGACGCCGTGGACGGTAAGGTATCGCGCCTGTTCGGGCGTCAGATGCTTGTTCTCGCCCTGCATGCGGCCGAACGCTTCCTCGATGGAGGCGTAGCGTTTGGGGATGCGCCCGGCCAGGGCGCGGGTCTCGCCGACCCATTGACGCAGGCGTTCGGCCGCCGTGCGCTTGGCGCGCGCCGCCTGCTGGGCGGGGGAGGGGCCAAGGCCCTCGATGGCCACCAGCTTGGCGACGGTCTCGGGGAAGGCGCCGGTGTAGCGCAGGGCGATGCTGCCCCCCAGGGAGTGGGCCACGATGCGCACGGGGGCCAGCTTCTGTTGGTGGATCAGCTGCGCCAGGTCATAGACGAAGGCGCCCATGGAATAGTCGCCGCTGGGCGAATAGGCGCTGTCGCCATGGCCGCGCAGGTCCGGGGCGATGATGTGGTAGTCGCCGCGCAGCTCCCGCGCCACCCAGTCCCAGTTGCGGCAATGGTCGCGGCCGCCGTGTAGCAGGATCAGCGGCGGCGCCGACGCATTGCCCCAGTCGGCATAGTGCAGCCTCAGGCGTTGCGAGACAAAGGTGTGGGACGTGGGGCCAATGGAGGGGTCGGTCACGGGAAGCTCCTTCGGCATGGAAAGCCGCTTCGGATACAGGAGCCCCCGCCGGCGCGCCAGACCCGCGCGGGCCCTTGCCTTCCCATGCGGCGCCATCGCTTAAGGTGCGCCAAGATCAGCATTGAACGTGAGGGAACCTACCATGGGCCAAGGACCGCTTTCCGGACTGAAGGTCGTCGAATTCGCCGGCATCGGACCCGGCCCCTTCTGCGGCATGCTGCTGTCGGACCTCGGGGCGGATGTGGTCCGCGTCGACCGCAAGGGCGGGCGCGGCGGCGCCAAGAGCGACATCACCTCGCGCGGCCGCCGCTCGGTGGCGCTTGACCTCAAGCAGCCTGCCGCCGTCGAGGCCTGCCTGAAGCTGATCGAAGGCGCCGACGCCATCCTGGAAGGCTTCCGTCCCGGGGTGATGGAGCGCCTGGGCCTGGGTCCCGACGTCGCCCTGAAGCGCAACCCCAAGCTCGTCTACGGCCGCATGACCGGCTGGGGCCAGTTCGGCCCCTACGCCCAGGCCGCCGGCCACGACATGAACTATATCGCCATCACCGGCGCCCTGGACGCCATCGGCACCAAGGACAAGCCCGTCCCGCCGCTGAACCTGGTGGGCGACTTCGGCGGCGGCGCCCTCTACCTCGCCTTCGGCCTGCTTGCCGGCGTGATCAGCGCCCGCGAGACCGGCAAGGGCCAGGTGATCGACTGCGCCATGAGCGACGGCGCGGCCTCGCTGATGGCGATGTTCTATGGCTTCAAGGCCGGCGGCGCCTGGTCGGACGCGGGCCGGCGCACCAACCTGCTCGACGGCGGCGCGCACTTCTACGACACCTACCAGTGCGCCGACGGCAAGTGGATCTCGATCGGCTCCATCGAGCCTCAGTTCTACGCCCTGCTGCTGGAAAAGACCGGCATCACCGATCCGGACTTCAAGGCCCAGATGGACCGCGGCCAGTGGGACAGCCTGCGCGAACGCCTGGCCAAGGTGATCGCCGGCAAGACCCAGGCCGAGTGGTGCCAGATCATGGACGCCACGGACGTCTGTTTCGCGCCCATCCTCGACATGGACGAGGCGCCGAAGCACGCCCACAACGTCGCCCGCAAGACCTTCGTCGAGGTGGAAGGCGTGGTCCAACCGGCCCCGGCCCCGCGCTTCTCGGCCACGCCCGGCGTGATCCAGGGCCCGCCGCCGGCGATCGGGGCGCACAACGAGTCGGCGCTGAAGGACTGGGGCTTTTCGGCCGACGAGGTCGCCGCGCTGCAGAATTCCGGCGCGCTCTGAACCTGACCGATTTCGTTCAGCCTGGGTTCAGGCAGCGCTCGCTAGGTTGGCATCGTCAATCGGTCGCCGCGCTCTCCCGTCCCTCGTAGCGTCGATCGGTTGATCAGGACAGCATCCTGACGGCGCGTCGTTCTCAGCGGAACGGCGCGCCGCGTGCGTTTGGGGGCCGGCGTTCAACCGGCCTTTCGAACCCGGAAGGTCGCGGCGCCCTCAAGCTCTCCAGTCTCCAGCACGGTCGCGCCGACCTGGCCCGCGAAGTGCGGCACGTCGATCCGCGCCATCGGGTCGTCGGCGATCAGGCGCACCACCGCGCCGGCCGCGGCCCGTTCCAGCGCCCGCCGCAATTTCAGGGTCGGCACCGGGCAGCGGTGCCCGCGCGCGTCCACGAGGATGTCGGCGTCCTGGGTCATCGCGGCCTAATGCCGGGCGCGGCGGCGCTTGTGAAGCGCGCAATGCGTTCAGGCGTCCCCAGGCGCACGAAGGAGGGCCGCGATCCGTGCGGGGATCGCGGCCCTTGAGAACCGCCGTGGCGTCGAGCTCTACGGCGTGTTCGGCGCATCCGGCGTGGTCGGGTTGACCTGCTGGGCCGGGGAGGGGGTCACCGCGGGCGGCGGCGCATTGATCACCGGCGGCGTGGCCGGAGCGGTCGCGGCGGCCGGCGGATTGACCGGGCCTGGCGCCGCGGTCGTCGGCGTGGCCGGGACAGTGGCGCTCACGTCCGCGCCCGAGCTGGAGGCGTCGGTGGCCGTCGAGCGCACGCGGTGGCTGACCACGGTATGGCGGGCGCTGGCCACGCGGTGGGTGACCGGCGTCGGCGCGGCGGACTGTGTCACGGGCGGGGTCGCGTCCATGGTGTTGGCGGCCGCCTGGACCGGGGTCGGCGCGGCCGAGACCGGCGGCGCGGCGGCGATGGGCGCGGGCGGCGGCGTCGTGGTGTCCGTGGTGGTGGTCGTCGACTGGCTGGTCGTCGACGTCGTGTCCGACCCCTTGTCGCTCAGCATCACCGCCGCGCCAGCGCCCAGGATGAGCACAGCGGCGACAGGAATGCCGATCATCAGCGCGGTCTTGTTCGACCGGCGCGCCGACCGGCGAGAAAGGGCGGGGTTGCCGACCACCATGGGCGCTTCCGTCACCGGATCAATGCCAGTATTGAGGGCGGGATCTTGGTCTGAGGTGAAGTAACTTGAGGCGGCCATTGTTGGCGCTCCTTGGGCTGTCGAGATCGACATCAGAACGTCGCCTTGCCGGCCCGGTTCCATAGCTGCGCTGTGTTTGAGCTTGACCGGTTTGACCGCCGTTAACCAAACCCTTGCCGTTCGGGTCCAGGAATCCCTGGAGTCCCGCGGGATTCGCCAGGGAGAGACTTGCTTGCGCGCCGTGCTTCTGAAGGGCCCATCCCAGTACGAGGGCACCCGCACCTTCATCGACCATGCGGCCGCGGCCCTGGCGCGGCGCGGCTACCAGGCCGATGTCGTCGACCTGCTGGGGGTCGAAACGCCGATCGTCCCGATCCTTGAGGCGGCGTCGAACGGCCCCACGGCCTTCGCCTTCAGTATCAACATGCTGGGCGAGGCGCGCGACGGGTTCGGGCGGACGATGTCGCAGATGTTCGCCGCGCCGCACGTGGTCTGGCACGTGGACTACATCCTCAGCCAGGAGCAGCGCCTGGAAACGACGCCGTCCGACACGGCCCTGCTGATGGTCGACCCGACCCAGGTGGAGGCGCTCGCCTCGATTTATGGGCCGGACCGCTTCACCAACACCGGCTTTTGCCCCCACGCGGCGGTGGGCGAGGCCGCCCCGGTTGCGGATGACCTCGCGCGATGGGAAGCCGAGCGCGACGTGCCGATCCTGTGGTGCGGCACATTGCAGAAGCTGAAGACCACGCCCTGGGCCGACGCCGATGCGCCCACCCGCAAGGTGTTCGATGACGCCTATGACCTGGCCCTGTCCGTCGAATGGATCCCCCCGCACGAGGCCATGGACCAGGTGCTGGCGTCCCGCGGCCTCGACCTCTCCAATCCCGCCTACGCCGGCGCCCGCCGCGCGGCCCGGCACCTGGACGTGCAGGTGCGCTGCACGCGCCGATTCGAATTCGTGAAGGCGCTCGCCAAGACCGGCCTGCCGGTCCGCATCTGCGGCCTGGGCTGGGACGCCGACCTCTACCGCTTCAAGAACGCGACCTATGAGGGCGCGGTGCCGATGTCGCGGATGAGCGAACTGATGCGCCGCTCGCGCGTCGTGCTGAACACCAACGGCAATTTCGGCGGCGGCTCGCACGAGCGGCCGCTGTCGGCGCTGCTGGCGGGCGCGGCGGTGTTCTCAGACTACAGCCGCTTCTACGGCCAGGCCTTCGAGGAAGGGCGCGAGATCAGCCTCTTCCGCTGGATGGACCTCAAGGGCGGCATGGCGCAGTTGGCCGATCTCGCCGCCAACCCTGGCAAGGCGCGCGACATCGCCGCCGCGGGCCAGCGCCGGGTGATCGCCGAGCACACCTGGGACAGCCGCATCGCGGTGGTGCTGAACGCCGCCGGCCTTCCGCCCACGGCGGGGTAGGCGCCCACCCTGGGGAGTGGCACTCGACCCGCGCGCACTATTGCCGCAGTCTGACAAGTCGCGATGCGGGACCTGCGCCTCGGCGGCGTCGTGGTTATTGGGGGCGGCTTGTCCGCGATAATTCTTGGGGTGGCGGCGCATGCGGGTGGGCGTGACGCGCGGTTCAATCGGGATACTTCCATGTGCGGCATAGCCGGCGCTGTCGGACGTGCGCGCCGGCCGGTGAGCGCCGGCGAGGCGAGGGCGGCCCTGTCCAGCCTCAGCCACCGCGGCCCCGATTCTGAAGGCGCCTGGCGCGACGACGGGGTCTGGCTCGGCCACCGTCGCCTGTCGGTCCTGGACCTGACCCCCAGCGGCCACCAGCCCATGGCCAGCGGCTGCGGCCGCTTCCTGATCGTCTTCAACGGCGAGATCTACAATCACGCCGACATGCGCCGCGAGATGGACACGGTGGGGTCGGTCAACTGGAAGGGCCGTTCGGACACCGAGGTGCTGGTCGAGGCCATCGCCCGCTTCGGCATGGACGGCGCCCTGAAGCGCGCCAACGGCATGTTCGCCATCGCCGTCTGGGACCGCTCCGAGCGGACCCTGACCCTGGCCCGCGATCGCTTCGGCGAAAAGCCGCTCTACTACACCACGCTCGGCGGCGGCCTGACCTTCGCCTCGGAGCTGGGGGCCATCGAGGCCCTGGTCGGCCCGGGCCTCGGCATCTCGCGCGCCGCCCTCGCGGCCTTCTTCAAGACCGCCTACATCCCCGCGCCCCAGACGATCTACGAAGACGTCTTCAAGCTGCCGCCCGGCTGCCTTCTGACCTGGGAGGAGGGCGAGCTTCCCGAGATCACCCCCTACTGGACCCTCGACCAGGCCGTCACGGAGGGCCGGAGGGACCGGTTCGCCGATGAAGCCGAAGCGACGGAGGCCCTGGACGAGCTGCTGCGCGACGCCGTCCAGCAGCGCATGGAGGCCGACGTGCCCCTGGGCGCCTTCTTGTCGGGCGGCGTGGACTCGTCGCTGGTCACCGCCCTGATGCAGGCCCAGACAGGCCGGGCGGTGCAGACCTTCACCGCCGGCTTCGACAATCCCGAATTCAACGAGGCCGAACACGCCCGCGCGGTCGCCGACCACCTGGGGACGGCCCACACCGAGTTCCGCGTCACCATGGCCGACGCACGCGACGTCGCCCCGACCCTGGGCGCGATGTTCGACGAGCCGTTCGCCGACGCCTCGCAGATCCCGACCTTCCTGATCAGCCGCCTGGCGCGCCAGCACGTCACCGTCTGCCTCAGCGGCGACGGCGGCGACGAGATGTTCGGCGGCTATGTGCGCTATCCGGGCGTGCCACGCCTGTGGAACGGCTTCCGCAAGGTGCCGATGCGCAGGGCCGTGGGCCGCATGCTGGAGGCCGCGCCGATGGCGGTGCTGGAAGGCGCCCTGGCCGGCCTCGGCCCCGTGGCCCGCCAGTTCGCCGCCAAGGGCCGCCTCGCGCCGCACATCAAGCGCGCCGCCGGCTGGATGCAGGCCCGCAGCCAGGACGAGCTCTATGACTTCACCATGTCGTCCTGGGCCGACCCCAGCCGCCTGATGGCCGACGCCGGCGACATCCTGCCGGGCGAGCGCCCGCCGTCGCCCGAGTTCGACGACGACATCGAGCGCCTGATCTGGCGCGACACCATGGAGTACCTGCCGGGCGACATCCTGTGCAAAGTCGACCGCGCCGCCATGGCTTCCAGCCTGGAGACCCGGGTGCCGTTGCTCGATCCGCGCATCGCGGCCTTCGCCTGGCGCCTGCCCATGGAGATGAAGCTGCGAGGCGGCCAGGGCAAATGGCTGCTGCGCAAGGTTTTGGACCGCTACGTCCCGCGCCAGCTGATCGAGCGGCCCAAGATGGGTTTCTCGGTGCCCCTGCACGGCTGGCTGGTGGGCGACCTGCGCGGCTGGGCCGAGGACCTGCTGGACCCGGCGGTCGTCCGTCGCCAGGGCCTCTTGAAGGCCGATGCGGTCGGCAAGGTCTGGCGGCGCTATCTGGGCGGCGACACCTCCGTCGAGGCCCGGGTCTGGACCTTGCTCATGTGGCAGTCGTGGATGGCGGCGCGCGGGCGCTGAACCTTTCCGCGCGACGCCCCGAGTTGACGGCGCCGCCGCATCCGCCTAAGCCGTCGCCACTCTTTGGGGAGTAGCCGCCCTCGCGTTTCAGAGGGGCTCGCGCCAACATACTCGGTCCCGGCCCTCGCGGTTTGGGAGCGTGGCGCGGACGGTCAGTTCGACTTGGCGAGACCAATGGGTTCGGCGTTCGTCCGTGGGTCGGGCGAGGGCGCCGATCCCCTTGGCCTGTCTCGTCCGACCCCCAGAGCGATCCCAGTGATGAATTCCCTGCCCGTGGTCATCGGCCTGCTGCTGGCCAACGCCGTCGCGATCTACCTGGCGTGCGAGGTGTTCGTGAACGGCGTCGAGTGGGTGGGGCGCAAGTTCCGCTTCGGCGAGAAGGCCACCGGCACCATCCTGGCCGCCGCCGGCACCGCCCTGCCGGAAAGCATCGTCACCTTCGTCGCCGTGGTCTTCGGCGCCACCGCGGCGCAAAAGGAGATCGGCGTCGGCGCGGCCCTGGGCGGACCCCTGGTCCTGGGCACCCTGGCCTACGCCGTGGTGGGCGTCGCCCTGATGCTGGTCGGACCGGCGCGCGCCAATGTCGCCGCCCTCAAGGATCCCGACGGCCATCTCAGCCGCGACCAGGCCTGGTTCCTGGTCATCTTCGTCGCCAAGATCGGCCTGGGCCTGGTCGCGTTCGCGATCAAGCCGTGGCTCGGCCTGCTCTTCCTGGCCGCCTATGGCGCCTACTTCTGGAAGGAAATGCGGGGCGACGAGGGCGAGGCGGACCACGACCTCGAGCCGCTCAAGATCGCGCCGCGCCAGGCCAATCCGTCCGCGACCCTCGCCCTGATCCAGACCCTGGCGGCCCTGGCGGTGATCTTCGTCTGTTCCAAGCTGTTCGTGGGCCAGCTCGACGCCCTGGGGCCCAAGCTCGGCATGCGTCCCCAGCTCGTCGCCCTGCTGTTCAGCCCCGTCGCCACCGAGCTGCCGGAAATCCTCAACGCCGTCATCTGGGTGCGCCAGGGCAAGACGCGCCTGGCGCTTTGCAACATCTCCGGGGCCATGATGATCCAGGCCACGGTGCCCAGCGCCTTCGGCATCCTGTTCACGCCGTGGCGGTTCGAAGGCACGCTGATCGCCGCCGGCGCCGTCACGGCGGTGGCCGTGGTGCTGCTCCTGGTGATGTTCCGCCTTCGCCGGGCGAACCCGGGCCTGCTGGCCGCCATGGCAGGTCTCTACGCCGTCTTCGGCGCCCTGGTCGTCGGCCTTCACCTCTAGCTGGAGCCCAGCGCCCCGGCTTGCTACAAGCCCCCTCCCGGACGGGTGGCCGAGTGGTTTAAGGCAGCGGTCTTGAAAACCGCCGTGGGTTCACGCCCACCGTGGGTTCGAATCCCACCCCGTCCGCCATCTTCCGCGCCACCGACTGTGGATTGACCCTCGTCAAAGGCGTCCGGCCAAGCTTGTCCTAGTCCTTCCAGCTGCAACACGTCCGCTGGGAGGATGAGATGAGACGGCTTCTGTTGGCTACGGCCGCGCTGGGCCTCGTGCTGTCGACGACCTTGGCGGACGCGCAGCCCACGACGGCGCCGACCGATCAGACCGACCCCAACAAGCCAAAGGGCCGTCGCCAAGGCGGGCAGGGCCAGCAGGGGGGGCAAGGCGGCCAAGGTCAGGGTGGCCAAGGTCAGGGCGGGCAAGGTCAAGGCGGACAGGGTCAGGGCGGACAGGGCCAGGGCGGACAGGGCCAGGGCGGTCGGGGCCAAGGTCAGGGTCAGGGTCAGGGTCAAGCTCAGGGCCAAGGCCAGGGCCAAGGTGGACAGCAGGGCGGTCGCCAGGGCGGCGGTCGCCAGGGCGGCGGTGGCCAGGGCGGCGGTGGCCAGGGTGGCGGCGGACAAGGCGGCGGCGGGCAAGGCGGTCGACAGGGCGGAGGCCGGGGCGGCGGGTCGAGCACCGGCGACAAGACGGTCGACGCCATCCTCGGCCTGTTCGGCGCCATCGCCGGCGCCGCCGGGGGCGGCCATGACAAGGGCGGCGGCCGCGACAAGGGCGGTGAAGGTCAAGGTGGGCGCAGCCAGGGTGGCCGCGACCAAGGCGGCCGTGATCAGGGTGGCCGTGATCAGGGTGGCCGTGATCAGGGCGGTCGGGGTCAGGGCGATCAAGGCCGAGGCGATCAAGGCCGAGGCGATCAGGGCCGGGGCGATCAAGGCCGGGGCGGACGGGACCAAGGTGATCGAGGCGGCCAGGATCGCGGCGGGCGCCGGGACGGCTGGGGCGCGGGCCAACAAGGCGGCGGCGATCGCGGGGGCTCCGGCGGATATGGAGACCGGGACGGCCGCGGCGGCGAATCGGGCGGCGGTCGCTGGGGTTCCGGCGGCGGCTACGGCGATCGTGGCGGGCGGACCGGCGACGAAGGCGACCGGGGCGACCGGGGCGACCGGGGCGATCGCGGTGACCGGGGCGATCGCGGCGACCGGACCTACGGCGGCCAGGGCGGCGCCGATCGCGGCTACGGGGATCGCGGCTACGGCGACCGCAGGCACGGCGAAAGCTCCGGCGGTGACCGCGGCGGCTACAGCGTGCGCGGCCAGCGCCATCCCCCGGTGCGGGCCGAACGCTACCGCTACCCGTCGGACCTGTCGTACCGGTTCTATCGACGCGGCGACACCTTGCCGATGTCGGTGCTGGTCGACGCCTATTTCATCTATGACTTCCTGGCCCTGGGGCTGATGGAGCCGCCGTACGGGGACCGCTGGGTCCGGTTCGGGCCCGACGCCCTGCTGGTCGATCCACGCACCGGCCAGGTGCTCGATGTCATCTACGGCGTCTATGACGACGGAACCTACGCGCCGCCGCCGCCGGAAGCGTTCGAGAGCGGCGCTCCGTCGCCGGATCTCGGGCCGCCCGACGCCGGCCCCGGCCTTTCCGAACAGATGTCGTCGCTGGAGGCGCGCATCCGCCACGACAGGGACGCCGGCGGCCTGAGCGCCGACGCGGCCCGCGACGCCCTGGCCGGCCTCGACTCCATCCGCGACGAGCAGGCGTCCCTGCGCGCGCGCAATGGCGGCGCCTTGGCCGAGGCTGACCGGCAATACCTGCAGACGCGCCTCACGGAACTGACCCGCCGCGTTCGCTGGCAGGAGGAATCCGGGCGCTGATCGTCCGACAGCGCCCCGGCGTCTGGCGACGCCGGGGCGAACAGGCCCGGATCTGAATGCGGGAAGGGCCAAAAGCAAAGGGCGCGACCGTTGCGACGGTCGCGCCCTTCCTGTTCAGGCCCGATGCGGCCGGGCGAGGCCTACCAGGGGCGTCGCTCGTCGTTCTGGCGCAGCCAGTGGATCTGGTCGTTTAGCCGGTCCAGCCGGTCGTCGAGCATGTCGCGCTGGCGGCGATCCAGGAAGCCGCCGTTGCGACGCTCCATGCGGCGCATGTCGCGGCGGATCTCGTCGAGGGCGTTCTGGACCCGATAGGCTTCGCGGCGATCGAGGGATCCGTCGTCGCGTCCCCGTTCGATGCGGCGCTGCATCCAGTCGAGCCGACGGCCGAGGTCCCAGGCGCGGGGGCCCTCGTCGCGGCCGTGGTCACGGCCGTAGTGGTCCCCACGGTCGTGGTAGCCGCCATAGGGTTGCGCCATGGCCGGCGCGGCGGCGGCGATGACGCCGCTCGCGGCCAGCATCGCCAAGGTCGAAAGCTTCATCTCGCGTCTCCTTTTGTCGCCCCTCTGGATGGGGCGCTGCATACGTCTTGGAGCATGGCCGGCCCCGCCGTCCCTTGACGGGGATCAACAATCGCGCCGCCGCGCCCGCCGTCATCTTGGCGCCGCCAGATCAACCCGCCAACCGTCATGAGCCTGCGCTTGATCCATCTCAACGCCGGCGCGGGCTTGTCGGCTCAGCCTGCGGTTCAACACACAAGGGAGACCTCGCCATGAAGAGACTTGTTTCGACTATTCTTGCCGCCGCCCTCCTGGCTGGAGCCACGGGGGCCGCCGCCCAGCCGTACGAAGGTCATCGCCATCATGGCGACGAGGGTCGCTACGGACGCCACGAAGGCGAATGGCGCGGCGACCACGGGCGCCGTGACCACTGGCGCGGCGATCACCGGCGTCATCGCCACGACGAGTGGCGCTATCGCCATCATCGCGGCCATCGCGTCTGCCATTGGCGCCACCACGAGCGCATCTGCTACTGGCGCTGATCCGGCAAGAGCGGGCCGGCGGCGGGCGGAATCGCGCTAACGCAGAGCGGTGAGCGCCGCCCTGCCGCCAGTGTCCTCCCGTCAGCGGTCCGCGCGGCTGGTGTTCGGCACGTTTCCGGACTTCCAGCCCGCCATCGCCGCCAACCTCGACCACGCGCGCTTCGACGCCGATTTCCAGTCGCTGTCGGCGCCGCTCGCCGTCGACGCGGTCCTGCCCCTGACGCTCGACCACTATGAGCGCCTGAGGGGCTGGCCTGGGGCGGCGAGGGACGTGGCGATCTATCCGACGGCCGCGGCGGCCGGCGTCTGCGAGGACAAGCTGGCGCTGGTCGACTTCCTGACGGGCAGGGGGCTCGCGCAGGCTGTCCCCGCCCGGCGCGATCGCGGGCCGCCCTATCCCTATGTCCTCAAGCGCCGCATCGGCTATTGGGGCCGCCACGCGCATGTGGTCCGTGACGCCGCGCAAGAGGCCACCCTCGACGCCGGTCCTCCCGACTGGTTCGCCCAGGACTTCATTCCTGGCGCGACCGAGTACGCCGCCCACATCCTGCGTGACGGCGGGCGCATCTGGTACGCCTCCACCGTCTGCTACGACCTCGGCCGCCCGGATGCGGTGCTGGGCGCCCACGCCCGGCCGGTGCGGATGACCCTGACGCGGGGCTGCGTCCACCTGCGCGGCTTCGCCGAAATGCTCGCCGCGCTCGACTACGAGGGGACCGCCTGCATCGACTACAAGCTGGTGGACGGGACCCCCAAGATCTTCGAGATCAACCCGCGCTTCGGCGCATCCCTCGCCCACGACGTCAACGCCTACCTGGACTGCTACCTGGACGCGCTGGCGGCGCGACGCGCTTAACGGCCTCTCAAAACCTTTCGTTCACCATGGCGTCCGGATTTTCGGGATCGGGACAATGCCGACGGCGCCGAACGAGCTGCGGGCCTGGGCCATCGAGCAGGGCGAACGGCTGCGCCGCAACGGCCGCAGCCTGGCGGTGCTGGCCCTGGCTGGCGTCAGCCTGGCGGCCTGCGCCACGCCCCAGGGCCCGGCCACGGTGGCCCACGTCACGCCGCGGGCCGGCGGCGGGCACGCCGGAGCGGGGGTTCCGGGGACCATGCGGCCCTATCAGGTGAACGGCGTCTGGTACACGCCGCGCGACCAGCCCGGCTACGAGGTCGTGGGCGTCGCCTCCTGGTACGGCGCCCAGTTCCACAACCGGCGGACGGCCGACGGCGAACTGTTCGACATGGACGCCCCCTCCGCCGCCCACAAGACCCTGCCGCTGCCCTGCATCGTCGAGGTCACCAACCTGGAGAACGGCCGCAAGCTTCAGGTCCGGGTCAACGACCGCGGACCCTTCGTGGACGGCCGGGTCATCGATCTCTCGCGCGAGGCGGCCAAGCGGCTCGGCTTCTACGCCAAGGGGACGGCCAGGGTGCGCGTGCGCTACGTCGGCCCGGCCGGCCTGGCGCGGCCGGAGGACGGCCTGCGCTACGCCTCGGCCGCGCCGGCGCCGCGCCAGACAACTCAGACCCCTCAGACCCCTCAGGCCGCTCAAACGTCCGCGACCGCTCGGACGCCACAGGCCGATCCGCCCGCGCGGGACCGCGACGACGACATCGGCAAGGGCCTCGCCGAACTTCGCGCCCCACCGCCGTCCTACGCCATGGACGAGGAGCCCCCCGCGTCGGCCGGCTCGGTCGAACACATGACCGCGGAGGCGGCGCCCGTGCGCCCCGCCGCCGCGCCGGTGCGGTCCGTCCGCGTCCAGGCCGCCGCATTCAGCGATCGCGGCAACGCCGAGCGGGCCGCCGCGCGGCTGGCCGGCGAGGGCGAGACCAGCATCGACACCATCCAGCGCGGCGACGCCGTGCTCTATCGCGTGACGGTGCGCTGCGCCGGCGACGGCTCGGCCGTGGACCGCGTGGCGGCGGCCGGTTTCCCGGGCGCGCGGCTGCTGGACGGCTTCTAGCCGCACCCGACGCCGGCGCGTCTGGACAAAGGGTCCAAAGCATCCAATGTGCCGCCAATGGCGCGTGGGCGGTTCATCACATTCGAGGGCGGGGAGGGGGCGGGCAAGTCGAGCCAGGTCCGCCTGCTGGAAGAGCGGCTGACGGCGGCCGGGCGATCCGTCGTGCGGACCCGCGAGCCCGGCGGCTCGCCCGGCGCCGAAGCCATCCGCGCCCTGCTGGTCACCGGAGATCCGGACCGCTGGTCGCCCCTGACCGAGACCCTGCTGATGTACGCGGCCCGCCGCGACCACATCGAGCGGGTGATCGAGCCGGCCCTGGCGCGGGGCGACTGGGTGATCTGCGACCGCTTCGCCGATTCAACCCGCGCCTACCAGGGCGCCGGCGGCGGCGCGCCGGCGGCCCTGATCGAGACCCTGGAGCATGAGATCCTGGGCCCCACCCGGCCTGACCTGACCCTGATCCTGGACCTGCCCGTGGATGTCGGCCTGGCCCGCGCGGCGGCCCGCGACACCGGCGCGGAGACCCGTTTCGAGGCCAAGGGCGAGGCCTTCCACCGCCGCCTGCGCGACGGCTTCCTCGCCATCGCCGAGGCCGAGCCGCAGCGATGCGCGGTGATCGACGCCGCCTTGCCCCTGGAGGCCGTGGCCGAGGCGGTCTGGGCCGCCGTCAGCGGGCGCCTGGTGTGAGCGAGGCCATCCCCCACGCCAAGGACGTCTTCGACCTCGACGGCCAGACGGGCGCCGAGATGGCCTTCCTGCACGCCCTCGAGCGGGGGCGGCTGCACCACGCCTGGCTGCTGGCGGGACCGGAGGGCCTGGGCAAGGCGACCTTCGCCTTTCGCGCCGCGCGCCGGCTGCTGGGGGCGGCGCCGGACCCGTCGCGCGGGCCGCTGGGCGCATCGCCGGACGATACGGTCTCGCGCCAGGTCGCCGCGCGCAGCCATCCCGACCTGATGGTGCTGCAGCGCGAGGCCGAGGACGGCAAGCCGCGCAAGTCGATCCCGGTGGACGAGGCGCGCGCGCTGCCGGAGTTCTTCGCCAAGTCGCCGGCCACCGCGCCCTATCGCGTGGCGATCATCGACGCCGCCGACGACCTCAACGTCAACGCCGCCAACGCGGTGCTGAAGACCCTGGAGGAGCCGCCGCCGCGCGGGGTGCTGCTGCTGGTCACCCATTCGCCCGGCGGCCTCCTGGCCACCATCCGCTCGCGCTGCCGGCGGCTGCGTTTCGAGACGCCGCCCAGGGACGCGGCCCGGCACTGGCTGATGGCCCACGCCGGCGTGGGCGAGCATGACGCCGAGCGCCTGCTCTCCATGGCGCGCGGGGCGCCGGCGCGGGCCTGGCGGCTGGCCGAGGCCGGGGTGCTGGACGTCGACGACCAGGCGCGGGAACTGCTGCGCGACCTGCCGCGGGTCAACGACTCGGCGGCCCTGCTGATCGCCGAGAAGTTTCGCGGCGCCGAGGGCGCGGCCCGCTTCGAGATGTTGTTCGACCGCCTGGCCGACCAGGTGCATGAAATGGCCGCAGGGCAGGCCCTGGCCGCCGATCACGGCGCCCATGCCCTTGACCGCTGGGCCGAAGCCCACGAGATGCTGGTGCGCATCCCGCGCGAGGCCGAGGCCCTGAACCTGGACCGGGCGGACAGCTTCTTCACCGCCCTGGCGCGCCTGCGCGCCATCGCCTAAGCCGACCGACCCGCCGCCATGCTGATCGACAGCCACGTGAACCTGCACGCGCCCCAGTTCGCCGAGGACCAGGCGGAGGTGATCGCGCGCGCCCGCTCGGCGGGCATCGGCATGATGATCACCATCTGCGACAAGGTCTCGTCCTTCGAGGCGGTGCACGCCATCGCCATGGCCCACGCCGACATCTGGTGCACGGTCGGAACACACCCGCACGAAGCCAAGGAAAACCCGTCGCTTACCGCCGATATCTTGTGCGACCTGGCAGCGCGGCCGCGGGTGGTCGGCATCGGCGAGACGGGCCTCGACTTCCACTATGACCTGTCGCCCCGCGACGTTCAGGCCGCCGTCTTCCGCGCCCACGTCCAGGCCGCCCGGCGCACCGGCCTGCCCCTGGTGGTCCACACCCGCGAGGCGGATGAGGTGATGGGCGACATCCTGGAAGAGGAGCACGCCCGGGGCGCGTTCAAGATCCTGATGCACTGCTACACCTCCGGCGCGGACCTGGCCCGGCGGGCGGCGGCGCTCGGCGCCTGGTTCTCGGTCTCAGGCATCGCCACGTTCAAGGCCGCCGAGGACGTGCGCGCCGTGATCGCCGACATGCCGGCCGACCGCATCATCCTGGAGACCGACTGCCCGTACCTGGCCCCCGTGCCCATGCGCGGGCGGCGCAACGAGCCGGCCTACCTGCCGCACATCCTGGCCAAGCTGGCCGAGATTCGCGGCTGGAGCCTGGCCGAGACCGAGGCGCGGACCGAGGCGGCCTTCCTCGCCCTCTTCGATCGCATTCCCGCGCCCAAAGGCTCCAAGTCCGGCAAGGTGGCGGCGTGAGCGGCGAACTGGAGATCGTCGTCCTGGGCTGCGGCTCGTCCGGCGGGGTGCCGCGGGCCGACGGCAATTTCGGCGTCTGCGACCCCGAGGACCGGCGCAACTGGCGCACCCGCTGCTCCCTGCTGGTGCGCCGCCCGAACGCCGATCCGGGCGGGGAGGGGGACGAGACCACCCTGGTGGTCGACGCCTCGCCGGAGTTCCGCCAGCAAACAGCCGCCGCCAAGGCCAGGCGCCTGGACGCCCTGCTGCTGACCCACGACCACGCCGACCAGAGCCACGGCATCGACGACATCCGCGCCTTCGCCCTGCACCAGCGGCGGCGGATCGACTGCTGGATGGACGACGCCACGCGCGCCACCATGCTGCGGCGGTTCGGCTACATCTTCGAGGGTGAGGGCATGTACCCGGCCATCGCCGACATCCACGCCACCCAGCCACACGGCGTCGCCTGGCGCATCGCGGGCCCCAGCGGCGAGATTTCGGTGGTGACCTTCGACCAGGACCACGGCGGCGTGCGCTCGCTGGGCTACCGCTTCGGCGGCTATCGCCATGGCGGCGTCGCCTATTCCAGCGACGTGGTCGACCTGCCGGAGGAGTCGTTCGAGGCGTTGCAGGGCTTGGACCTTTGGATTGTCGACGCCCTGCGCTACACGCCGCATCCGACGCACGCGCACGTGGACAAGGCCCTGGCCTGGATCGAGCGCGTCAAACCCAGGCGGGCGATCCTGACCAACATGCACATCGACCTCGACTTCGAAGAGCTGTCGGCCCGCCTGCCGCCGGGGGTCGAGCCCGCCTATGACGGCATGACCATCCGCGTGCCCATCGGCGGCGACGCCTGATGCGCCTGGCCTTCCTCGCGACCAACAACGGCTCCAGCATGCGCGCCATCGTGGCCGCCTGCCGGGACGGGCGCCTGGCCGCCCAGCCGGTGCTGGTGGTGAGCAACCGCAAGGACAGCCCCGCGCTGGCGTTCGCGGCTGAGAATGGCGTCACAACCCGCTGTATTCCGACGATAAAGGACCCCGATGGCGCCGACGCCGCCCTGGCCGAGGCCCTGGCGGCCGCGCGGGCCGATCTGGTGGTGCTGTCGGGCTATCTGCGCAAGCTGGGACCACGAACCCTGGCGGCCTATCGCCACCGCATCCTCAATGTCCATCCGGCCCTGCTGCCGGACTTCGGCGGGCAGGGGATGTATGGCCGCCGCGTCCACGAGGCCGTCCTGGCGGCCGGCGTGGCCGAGACCGGCGCCACCGTGCATCTGGTCGACGACGAATACGACCATGGCCCGTCGGTGGCCCAGGCCCGGGTGCCAGTGAACGCCGGCGACACCGCCGCCGACATCGAGGCGCGGGTGATGGCCGCCGAGCCGGGCCTCTTCATCGACACCTTGAGGCGCATCGCCTCGGGCGAGCTGAAGCTGCCCGCCGCATGACCCAGCCGGTGTCTCCGATCCTGCGCCTCGCCGTGGTTAACAACGCCGCCTGGTGCCTGGCCATGTGGCAGGCCCACGGCCTGGAGCCCCAGCGGGGCCTGGGGATGGCCATGTGCCGGGGCGCGCCGCCGAAGTACTATCCCAGCGCTGTGACCATCGATCCGGCCGCCGACGTCGCCGCCCAGACCGAATGGCTGGCGCGCCTGGCCGTCGAGGGTCCGCCGGGCGGCTCGGCGGTGAAGGACAGCTTCAATCGCTTGGACCTGACCGCCCACGGCTATGGGCGCCTGTTCGAGGCTGAGTGGCTGCACCGGCCGGTCCAGAACGAGACGCCGAGGCCGGCGCTGGACTGGCGGCTGGTGGAGACCGCCGAGGACCTGGCCGTCTGGGTGGACGCCTGGAGCGGCGGCGACCCGGACGATGCGGGCGTGTTCGCGCCGGCGATCCTGGGCAACCCGGGCGTGGGGATCATGGCCGGCTGGCGCGGCGAGACGATCGCGGCCGGCTGCGTCCTGGCGCCGACCGACAGCGTGGTCGGGATCAGCAACGTCTTCGGCGGCCAGGCCGAGGCGGCGGCGATCGCCCAGGCGATGTTCCCGGACAAGGGCCTGGTCGGCTACGAGCACGGCGAAGCGCTGGAGGAAGCGCTGGCGGCGGGCTTCCAGACGCTGGGGCCGCTGACCGTGTGGGCCACGGGAGCCTGAACGTCGGCGTTGGCGTCGACTTTGGGCCTACCTATTATTTCCGATAATCTTCCTTAGGCGCAATAATGATCCGGCTGGACGGGGCCTGATGAAGCCTCATCCAATCCAATCCCCCACCAGGGCCTCGCGCATCCGGCGCATGAAATCGCCGTCCTGGCGCGGGTCGAACTTGCGGGCGAAGAGCCGGCTGTAGGCGCGGCCCGGCGCCATGCGGCGCTTGACGGCCGGCTCGCTGGCGTAGCGCGGCGTGATGTGGGTGTGCAGCGCCGGCTCCAGATTGCCCCAGGTCTCGTAGTTGATGCGCCAGGCGCCGGTGACGGCCAGCAGCGCGTCGCCGATGCGCGCCACGTCGAGGCTGTAGCGGACGCGCCCGGCCTCATCGAGGGCGTTAAGACTCTCCACCACCGGGTCGGCCAGCAGCAGGCAGTAGCCCGGCAACGGCTGGACGTCGCCGATCACCAGCCAGCCGGACGCCAGCCGGCAGATGACATGGGGATTGGTCCCGGCGCGGGCCTGGGCCACCCGCTCGTGGATCAGGGTTGGCGCCTCGGCGTTGACCGGTCCGTGTCGCATCGCCACCTTCCCGTTGCGGTTCGAGCTTGCGGGCCCATCAGAGCGTGTGGCGCGGCGCATGGACATCGAAATCTACACCGGCGACCGCGCCGCCCTCCTCCCTCTGTTCGCCCTGGCCGACGATTCACCGAGCGCGGTGGCCGCCTACATGCCGCTGGGCGAGGTGTTGGTGGCGCGGGACGGCGCCGTTGTCGTTGGCCACGCCCAGATCGTCGCCACGGCCGAGACGGACACCCTTGAGCTGAAGAGCCTGGCGGTCCTGGAGCCGCGCCAGAGCCAGGGCGTCGGCCGCGACCTGGTGGCCGCCACGGCGGCGCGTTGCAGGGACCGCGGCGCGCGGCGCCTGATCGTCTCCACCGCGGCGGCCGGGATCGGGACTTTGCGCTTCTACCAGCGCCAGGGCTTCCGCATGGAGCGGATCGTCCGCGACGCCTTCGGCCCGCACACCGGCTATCCCGAGGGGCTGATGGTCGACGGCATTCCCCTGCGCGACCAAGTGTTCCTGGACATGGTCTTCTAGCTCACGCCGGGAAGCCGCCGCGGCTCCAGAGCCAGAGCGGGGTGTGCATGTCGATGGGCGCCAGCGCGCTGCCGGCCAGGACGCGGCGCCAGCTTTCCGCCACCTTGGCCGTGAGGGCCGCCCCCTCGCGCTCGCCCTCCCCGACCAGACCCAGGCGCCGGCTGGCGGCGATGACGTGGGTGTCGGGGGCCACGGTCGGGGCGGCGCGGTTGACGATCGGCCAGGCCATGTAGTCGGACAGGACATAGAGCCAGTAGTTGGAGATCTTGGGCCCGGCCAGATACGGAAAATCCGCCCGCCGCGCCGCGAGCCAGGCCTTCACCGCGCCAATGTCCCAGTCGCAGGCTTCGAACAGGCCGCGCACCCGCCCGCCTGTGTGGCGAACCAGGCCCTCGGCGTTGCGCCGCCAGATGTCCGGGTGGCGGTTGGGCTGCGGGGCGACCCTGTGCCGGACCAGAGCCTGGCGAAGGTCCTGGAGCGAGGATCGCGCCACGGCCTCCGGCTCGAACACCCAGGCCGTCGCGGGATCCTCGAAAGCCGCCGTGCAGGCCGCCCAGAGGGCGTAGGAGCTGCGCTGGTAGTTGAGGGCCATGCCCAGGGTGAAATAGCGCGCCAGGGCCTCGGTCGCCGGGTCCAGGGCCGGACGGGCGTCCTCCGGCATCACGGCGCCCCCCAGGTCCCCGGCCTTCCACCGCGCGTGCAGGCGAAGGGCGTCGGCCAGGATCGCGTCGTCGCGACGCATCGCCCCTCCCCTGACTTCGACCCAATCCGTCCCGATGCGCAGTGTGACTGCATTCGCCCGGCCCGCAACCGGCGATCAGGTTTCCAGGCGCGCCGCCGCGAGGATGGCGCCCCGGAACCGCTCGGCGGCGGCCGAGCCCTGGGGCCGGGTGGCGAGCAGCAGGGGCGCGGCCAGGCCGTGGGCGCGGGTCAGGGGGACCAGGGTGACGCCCTCGACGTTCAGCCGGCGCATGGAGGCGGGCGTCAGCGAGACCCCCAGGCCCGCGGCCACCAGGCTGAGGGTCGAGGGCATGCGCGGCGCCTCCTGTCCGACCATGGGGCTGAAGCCGGCGGCGTGGCAGGCGGCGATGATGGCGTCGTAGAGCCCGGGCCCGGCCAGGCGCCGATAGAGCACGAAGGTCTCGCCGGCCAGGTCCTCTAGCGCGACGCCCTCGGTGCGCGCGGCCAGGGGGTGGCCGGCCGGCAGGGCTGCGGCCATGGGCTCCTCCAGCAGCGGGTCGATCCGCAGGTCCGCCGCCTCGCCCGGCGGGGCGCGCAGGAAGGCGGCGTCCAGGCGCCCTCCGGCGAGGTCGCGCACCAGCTCGGCGGTGCTTTCCTCCTCCAGGACCAGGCGCACGCCCGGGAAGGCCTGGCCGAAGGCGCGGATCTCGCGCACCACGAAGGGATGGAAGGCGGCCGAGGAGGTGTAGCCGACGGCGAGCCGGCCCCGCTCCCCCCGCGCCGCGCGGCCGGCGAGGTCCGGCAGGGCCGCCGCCTGGTCGAGGATGGTCCTGGCGGCTTCCACGACGGCTTCACCGGCTTCCGTCAGGCGGACCCCGCGCGGCGTGCGGTCGAAGAGGGGCGCGCCCACGGCGGCCTCCAGGTCGTGGATCTGGCGGGTCAGGGGCGGCTGCTGGATGCCGAGCCGGGCGGCGGCGCGGGTGACATGCCCCTCCTCGGCCACGGCGACCAGGTAGCGAAGGTGGCGCAGCTCGATCATTCCATACCTGCGAGATATCGGATCGTGGCGGGTCATATATTGGACGGCGGACGGCGCGGCGACTAGCTTGCCCGCCTCACCAGGAGCCGGCCCATGACCCTCGCCGCCGATCTTGACCACCTCGCCAACCGGGCCCTGGCCCTGCAGTTCCTGGCCTGGATCGCGGAGCGGCCG
>JAFEEA010000109.1 GCA_018241335.1 Pseudomonadota bacterium | reverse complement strand
GACCTGGAGGTCGTCCCGATGGGCGCCGAGCTGGAGGGCGAGGGCTTCTGGGCCGGCGTGCGCACGGTCCAGGCCGACTGGCGCACCGCCGCGGCGATGGTCCAGCCGGCCCTGGTCGAGGACCAGCCGCGCCGCCTGCTGGCCGCCCTGGCCGCCGGCGTCCCGGTCATCGCCACCCCGGCCTGCGGGCTGGACACACGGCCGGGGCTGACGCTGGTGGAGGCCGACGACGCCGAGGCCCTGACGGCGGCGCTGCGGGCGCTGGTGGGCTGACGGCCGCGCCTGAACCCCTCACCCTCCCACCGCTACGCGGCGGGCCCCTCCCTCTCCCAATGGGAGAGGTGTTCCCAGCCCAGCCCGGCCCGGCGAGGTTTCCTTTCCCTTCTCCCAGAGGGAGAAGGAGGGGCCCGCGCCGAAGCCGTGGGAGGATGAGGGGCTACGCCCTTTCCAAGCCTAACGCCCCACCATCGCCTCGGCGATCTGGATCGCGTTGAGGGCCGCCCCCTTGAGCAGCTGGTCGCCGACCACGAAGAGGGCCAGGGAGCAGCCGGTGGGGTCGCTGGTGTCGGGGCGGATGCGGCCGACCAGGACCTCGTCGCGGCCTGAGGCTTCGTTGGGCATGGGGAAGTGGTTGGCGGCGACGTCGTCCACCAGGCGCACGCCCGGCGCGGTCGACAGGATCTCACGCGCACGCTCGGCCGCCAGGGGCGAGGCGAACTCCACCGTCAGGGCCATGGCGTGGGCGCGCAGGACCGGCACCCGCACGCAGGTGATGCCGACCCGCAGGTCCGGCGCGCCGAGGATCTTGCGCAGCTCGTCCATTACCTTGGACTCCTCGCCGTTGTAGCCGGTGGCCGGATCGACGGCGGCGTCGTGGCTGAACAGGTTGAAGGCGTAGGGGTGCTTGAGCACCTGCGGCTGGAAGGCGCGGCCGTCGAGATAGGCGGCGGTGGAGGCGCGCAGCTCCTCCATGGCGGCGGCCCCGGCGCCGGAGGCGGCCTGGTAGGTGGCGGCGATCACGCGGCGGATCGGAACCTCGTTGTGCAGCGGGCCTAGCGCCATGACCGCGACGGCGGTGACGCAGTTGGGGTTGGCGACCAGGCGGCCGGCGCCCTCGGCCGGCAGGTCCCGGCCGTTGACCTCGGGCACCACCAGTGGCGTGGCTTCGTCCATGCGGAAGGCCGAGGAGTTGTCCACCACCAGGGCGCCGCGCGCGGCGGCGACCGGGCCATAGCGGCGCGATACGCCGGCGCCGGCCGAGAAGAAGGCGACATCGACGCCGTCGAAGGCGTCGTCGTCCAGCACCTGCACCGCCACGGGCCGGCCTCGGAAGGTCAGGCTGCGGCCCGCCGACCGCGGCGAGGCCAGCAGGCGCAGTTCACCCACCGGGAAGGCGCGGCGCTCCAGCTGGTCGATCAGCTCGGCGCCCACCGCGCCGGTGGCGCCGACGATGGCCACCGTCAGGGCGCGTCCCGACGACGGGGCCGGGGCGTCCGAACGGACGGGGGAGGGGGCTAGGTCTAGGCTCATGGGTCTCGTCTCCGGGAGTGGGCCGGGGAACGAGGCGTCTGGCGATGCAGAAAAGGGCGCCCCGTCCGAACCGGCGGGGCTTTGGGGTTTGCGGCTACGTCAGATGCGCGCGCACGAACCCCGGCCCCGCGAGCCGGTGGTTTTAATCGTGCTGCTAATGACGATCGTCCGCATGCGCCGCTTCCTAGCGTCGAGCCCGCCGCCCGTAAAGTGAAAACCTTGGCCGTGGCGGTCGTTACGTCTTGATTCGCAGGGGTGTTTTCTGTATCGACCGCCGTTCTTCGAAATTGCATTGAAGCGGACGGGTTCATCATGGGCGGCGAACCTCTCGATCTCTCGGGCGTCTGGCACGGCCAGTTCAGCTATGCTCACGGCCAGCAGCCGGCGTCCTTCGTGGCCAGCCTCAACGAGCGCGACGGCCTGTTCGACGGCGACACCGAGGAAGTGGGCGCCGTGGGCGAGGCCGCCGGCCACACCCTGACCGCCACCCTGCAGGGCCGCCGCACCGGCCTGCAACTGACCTTCCTGAAGCTCTATGACGGCGCCTTCGACGGCTATGACGCCGTTCAGTACGAGGGCGAGGTCAGCGACGACGGCTCCGAGATCCTGGGCCGCTGGACCATCGCCGGCGCGGCGAGCGGCGACTTCATGATGATCCGAGCCAGCAGCGCTCCGCTGGCCGCCCTGCGCGCGGCCGAAGCCACCGTCTAGAGACCAGCGCCGGTACGCTCCCTTGGGGTGGCTGGCGCCGCCCCAGAGGGAAAGACCGATGCCCCCCAGACTCTTCTTCCTGCCCGGCGCCGGCGCGGACCCGGCCTTTTGGCGCCCTCTGGCCGATCGCTTGCCGACGGATTGGGACAAGGTGTTCTTCGGCTGGCCGGGGCTGGGCCACCAGCCGCCGGATCCGGCCGTCAACGGCATCGCCGACCTGGTGGCGATGGTGGAGGCCAGGCTGGACGACCGCCCGGTGGACCTGCTGGCCCAGTCCATGGGCGGGGCGGTGGCCATGGCGGTGACCCTGCGCAATCCCGGCCGGGTGCGTCGGCTGGTGCTGACGGTGACCGCGGGCGGGCTGGATGTGCCGGCGCTGGGCGGGTCGAACTGGCGGGAGAACTACCGCCGTGAATACCCCAACGCCGCGCCCTGGATCACCGAGGAGCGGCCCGACCATACAGCCGAGTTGCCCGGCGTCACCCAGCCAACCCTGCTGATCTGGGGCGACGCCGACCCGATCAGTCCCATCGCCGTGGGGCGGCGGCTGGAGGCGCTGCTGCCGAACGCGACCTTGCGGATCGTGCCGGGCGGAGACCACGGCTTCGTGGAGAGCCGGCCGGACGACATCGCGCCCTGGATCGTGCGTCACCTTAGCTGAGTGGCGCCGCGGGGGCCCATCGGCTACCACTCGCGCTTGCTGGCGAGGGCGCGGAGGGTTCGACGATGGCGAAGATCGGCAAGGCGGTGAAACCGGTCGAGGGCGGCGAGACCCTCGGGCCGCCCGGCTTGACCTGCTATCCCTTGTGGCCCGATCCGCCGGCGATGGTCCCGGCCCGGCCCGACCGCGACTGGATGGACGCGACGCCCGAGCGCTACGCCTATCGCTGCATTCCCCTGTCGATCGCCAACGCCAGCGGCTGGGAGCTGCTGACGCCGTTTTCCTTCGACGTCGCCTGGTATGGCGGCACGGCGATGGAGACGATCCAGTTCCGCTCTTCCGACCCGCGCATCGCGCACTTCGCCACCTCGCACTTCGGCAGCGGCATCGTCACCTTTCACACCGGCTGGCTGTTCAAGACGCCGCCGGGCTGGGCGGTGTGGACGCGCGGGGCGCCGAACACGGGCAAGGAGGGCATCGTGCCCCTGGACGGCCTGGTGGAAACCGACTGGCTGCCGTTTCCCTTCACCATGAACTGGCGCTTCCTGAAGCCCGGCGTCGTGCATTTCGAGGCGGGCGAGCCCTTCGCCTTCCTGACCCTCGTCCCGCACGCCCAACTCGACGCCGTGCAGCCGCAGATCCGCCAGCTCGACACCGACCCGGAGCTGAAATCCGCCTTCGAGGGCTGGGCCGCCAGCCGCGCCGACTTCTCCAAGCGCCTGAAGGCCCGCGAGGAGAACGCCATGGCCGAGAAGTGGCAGCGCACCTATGTCCGCGGCGATCGCGGCCAGGGCGACGGTCCGATGTTCCACCTGTCCAAGCGGCGCCTGAAGCCGCCCGCCTGATCGGGGCGGTTTCCACCCGATCCGGGGGGCTGTCACCTACGGGCATGGTTGACAGCGGACGGATTTCCCCGTCTTGGGGCTGGGCTTCGATTTCACCCAGGCTGCGGGGGACGGCATGGCGCGCGTAGGGCTCTATCCGGGTACGTTCGATCCGGCGCACAACGGCCACCTCGACATCATCAGCCGGGCGGTCAAGCTGGTCGACAAGCTGGTCATCGGCGTGGCCGGCAATCCCGGCAAGGGGCCGCTGTTCTCGCTGGAGGAGCGGGTCGAGATCCTGAAACAGGAAACCACCTCCTGCGCCAAGATCGCCGAAATCGAGGTCATCGCCTACGACGACAAGCTAACCATCCAACTGGCCCGGGACGTGGGCGCCCAGATCATCATCCGCTCGCTGCGCGCCGTGGCCGACTTCGAGTTCGAGTACCAGATGACGGCCATGAACCAGCAGCTGGACCGCGACATCGAGACGGTGTTCCTGATGGCCGACCCGCGCCACCAGGCGATCGCGTCCAGCCTGGTCAAGGTGATCGTGCAGATGGGCGGCGATCCCTCGCGGTTCGTGCCGCCGGGCGTCAAGGACCGCTTGATCGCCAAGTACGGCCCCGTCGCCTGACCCGATTTCCGGCGCCGCGAAACCGCTTACACTTTCGCCGAACTTGCTCTAGGGCATGGCCGCATGAGATCCGCCCTCGCAACGCTCGCGTGCGTCGCCGCCCTGACCGCCGGGTTCGCTGCTTCCCCGGTCCTGGCCAAGTCCAAGCCCAAGGCTCCCGCAACGCCGGCCGCGCCCGCCACGCCGCCGCCACCGGCCGGTCCCACGGACGCCGACTGGCGCACGCCCGACCCGCAGAACGTGCTGGTCATCGACACCACCAAGGGCCGCATCATCGTCGAGTTGGCGCCGGCCGCGGCGCCCCAGCACGTCGAACGGGTGCGCGAACTGACCCGCGCCGGGTTCTACAACGGCCTCAGCTTCTTCCGGGTGCTGGAAGGGTTCATGGACCAGACCGGCGATCCGAAGAACGACGGCACCGGCCAGTCCGACAAGCCCAATCTGCCAGGTGAGTTCACCTTCCGCCGCGGGGCCGACACGCCGCTGGTGGTGGTCGACAGGACCGGCGGCCTGGAGTGGGGCTATCTCGGCAGCCTGCCGGTCTACAGCCAGACGATGGATCTCGGCGTCCTGACCGCCGACCACAAGGTCAACGCCTGGGGCGCCTTCTGCCCCGGCGTGGTTGGGGCGGCGCGGGCCGACGATCCCAACAGCGCCAACAGCCAGTTCTTCCTGATGCGTGACGCGACCCACTCGCTGGACAAGCTCTACACCGCGTTCGGCGCGGTGATCAGCGGCGAGGACGTGGTGCGCGCCATCAAGGCCGGCCCGTCGCCGACCGGCGTCGTCGCCGAGCCGCGCGACAAGATGAACAGCGTGCGCGTGCTGGCCGATATCCCCGAGGCAGAGCGGCCCAAGGTCCGCGTCCTCGATCCGCGCGGGACGTGGTTCCACGTCCTGGCCGAGCGGGCCCGAAAAGAGAAGGTGATCGATTTCGGCGTGTGCGACGCCGGCCTCATCGCCGATGTGAAGTGATCCAGAGGAACCCCCATGTCCGACGCCGAGAACACCCTGATCATGACCCTGGAGACGGGGCCGGTGACCATCAAGCTGCGCCCCGACCTGGCGCCCGGCCACGTGGCCCGCATCAAGGAACTGGCCCGCGAGGGCTTCTATGACGGTGTCGTCTTCCACCGGGTGATCCCGGGCTTCATGGCCCAGGGCGGCGACCCCACCGGCACCGGCTCGGGCGGCTCGGACAAGCCGAACCTGAATGCCGAGTTCTCCGAAGCGCGACATGTGCGCGGCGTCTGCTCGATGGCCCGCACGCCGAACCCGAATTCGGCCAACAGCCAGTTCTTCATCTGCTTCGACGACGCCACCTTCCTCGATCGCCAGTACACGGTGTGGGGCGAGGTCACGGACGGCATGGAGCATGTCGACGAGCTGCCGGCCGGCGAGCCGCCGCACAATCCGGGCAAGATCGTCTCCATGAAGGTGGCGGCGGACGCCTGAGCCTTCGGCCATGACGCCGGCGCTGGAAGCGGCCTATGCCGAACCGCACCGGCGCTATCACACGCGCGCCCATATCGAGGCCTGCCTGGACGCACTGGCGGCGGTCCCGGACCTTTCCGGGTCCGAACGCCGGGTGCTGACCTGGGCGCTGTGGTGGCACGACGCCGTCTATGATCCCACGCGCGGCGACAACGAGGAGGCCAGCGCCGCCCTGGCCGAGCGCGACCTGCCGGGGCTCGGCGCCACGCCAGGCGAGACGCGGTGGGTGGCGCGCCTGATCCTGCTGACCAAGGGCCACACCGTCGAGCCTGCCGACCGGCTGGGCGCGCTGATGGTGTCGATCGACCTCGCGATCCTGGGCGCCGATCCCGCCGCCTACGACGCCTATGCGCGGGCCGTGCGCCAGGAGTACGCCCATGTGCCGACCGAGGCTTTCCGGGCCGGGCGAGCGCGCGTGCTGCGGGCCTTCCTGGACGCGCCCGTCCTCTATCCGGACCCGTCGTTTCGCGATCGGCTGGAAGCGCGCGCCCGCGCCAACCTGGCGCGCGAGATCGCGGCCCTCGAGGCCTAGCGCGCGCGCCGCAGGACCACGGTCACCGGCAGGTGGTCGGAGCCTTGCCGCGGGCCGGCCCTGACGCTTACCGTCTTCCAGTCCTCACCGGCGTAGACCTGGTCGATGGCCAGGAAGGGGAGGGGCGACTTCAGCCGCCAGTCGGTGAAGGGGGCGGCGGGCCAGGTGAACAGGCCCCGGGTGCGCCGCTCCAGCCGAAAACGCGCGTCCTGACGGCGCAGGGAGAAGGACCAGGGCGTGGAATTCATGTCGCCGGCGACGATCAGGCTGTGATGGTCGAATTCGTCGAGCGCGCCGGCCAGGCGCGCGGACTGGTGCTGCTGCGGGCCGGGCGGCAGGGGCCAGGTGTAGTGCACGCCGGCCACCGTGAAGGCGTCCTCGCCCTCGCCCAGGGTGACCCAGGCGCCCGACAGCCGCGCCGGCGGCGCGGACAGGCCCGCCGCGGCGGTCGGCTTCACCTTGGTCAGGATCGTGGTCGAGCAGGGCTGGGGCGGGGCGCAGCTGGTCTGGAACGGATAGTGGGCCCGCAGCAGGACCGGAATCCGGGCCGACCGGTCGTTGGCTTCCTCCAGCACCACCACGTCGGCGCCCTGGGCGGCGATCCAGGCCGCCGTCTCGTCCGGCGCCAGGTTATGTTCCCAGAGGTTGAACTGCAGCAGCTTGACCGTCTGGCCGCGCTCCGGTGGCGGGTCGGCGCGGACCATGGCGAGGAGTTCCGGCGCCATCAGGGCCAGGGCGAAGCCCGCCGCGGCGAGTCCCAGGGTCACCGTCGGGCGGGCGCCGTCGGACCCCGTCGCCAGCCTCAGCGCCACGGCCAGCAGGCCCGCGGCCAGGTAGAACGGCGCGAAGTGCGTCAGGACATCCAGCCACCGGCTGACCACGCCGCCGAGGGCGGCGAGGGCGAACGTCGCCGCGCCCAGGGCGAGCAGGAAGGCGAGCGCCCGGACCGGGCCCAGTACGAACTGTGAAACCGACATCGCCCCTTCGCGCCGACCCGCCGCCAAGCTTCCCGCCTAGGTGATTTGCGCGGTCCGCGCCAGCGCGCGCCCGTCCCGGGCGAGCCGGGGCGGGCGCGGCTGGGGGATCAGTGGGCCGACTTGGCCTTCGCCGCGCCGCCCATCTCGGCCATCAGCTCTTCCTTGCGGGCCTTCAGGCGCTCGCCCATCGCCTCCAGGTCCTCGTCGCCCTTCTTGGCCTGGGCGAAGAGGCCGCCGGGCTGCTCCTCTTCCTTGACGTGGTGCTTGATGTACTCGCCCAGCACCTTGACCTTGGCGTCGTAGAATTCGTCGCCGGGCTGCATGGCCTCGATCTCGGCGATCAGCTTCTTGGCCCCGTCGTGCTCGACATAGGCCTCGTCCAGCATGTCGTCCTCCACCTCGCCGCGTTCGGCTGGATAGAAGATCTCTTCCTCGATCCGGGTGTGGACCTTCAGGGCGAGGGCGATCTTGCGGAACAGGGCCAGCTTTTCGCCCTCCTTGTCCAACTGCTCGTATTCGTCGAACCAGTCCTGGACCTCGCGGTGGTCCTTTTTCAGCATGGTCACGGCGAGCGGGTCGCGCCGGCCGGTGCGGCGCGTGCGTCGGGCCTTGGCGGGCTTGGATGCATGGGCGGAATGACCTGTGGCGGCCATGGGCGTCTCCTCTGGGTGGGTCCGATCGCCGTAACATCCTGATCGAGAGCGGGTTCCGTGGGCCGGCCGGGCTTCTGCGAGAGCGGATGCCGGGCGTCGGGCAGCCGACGTCCGACCTCGTCGCGGGATCAATTCGGGGGCCCTGGCGTTTCCCCTACACTCGCGGCCCGGCCGCTCGATCCCTGGGAGCGGCCTCATGACCTCAACCGCGACGGCCAGGCGTAAAGGGGCGCCCGCCATCTCGTGCGTGGTCTGCGCCTACAACGAAGCCGGACGGATCAATCACATCCTGGACGCCATCATCGGCCATCCGGCCCTCAGCGAGGTCATCGTGGTCAACGACGGGTCCACCGACGAGACCGAGGCGCTGCTGAACCGCTATCCTGGCGTGCGGGCGATTTCCTATCCCGACAACCGGGGCAAGACCTACGCCATGGGGCGCGGGGTTGCCGCCGCCCGCGGCGACTACATCATGCTGCTGGACGCGGACCTGACCGGGATTCGGCCGCGTGACATCGACGCCCTGGCCGCGCCGGTGACCTCGGGCCGGGCCGACGTCAGCATCAGCCTCAGGCGCAACAGCCTGTGGTTCTATCGCGTGATGGGACTGGACTTCGTTTCCGGCGAACGGGTCTTGCCCGCCGACCTGCTCGCCGAGGCGGTTCCGGCCCTCGCGCGGCTGCCACGGTGGGGGGCGGAGGCCCATCTGAACGCCATGGTCCTCAGTCGTCGCCTGCGCATCGCGGTGGTCGACTGGCCGGGCGTGTTCAACATACGCAAGCGCGACAAGGTGGGGGCCTTTCGCGGCGCATTGGAGGAGCTGCGCATGTCCGCCGACGCAATGCGCGTCCTGACGCCGCTGGGCGTGGCGCGGCAATACCTGGCGCTTCTGTCCCTCGTCACCCAGCCCGCCCGCCCGCCGCTGCGCCTGCCGCGCCTGGAGGTGCGAGCGCGCAGCCACGCCGCCTGACCGGGGCGCCGGCCGACCCTCGCGCTTGACCTGCGCCCGCGCGGCGCCTACCGCCTCGCCGCATGAGACTGGACGACTTCGACTTTCCCCTGCCGGAGGACCGCATCGCCCTGCGCCCCGCGGCGCCTCGTGACGCCGCGCGGCTGCTGTCGGTGGAGGCAGGCGGCGCGTTCCGCGATCTGAAGGTCAGCGACCTGCCGTCCCTGCTTCGGCCCGGCGACGCCCTGGTGTTCAATCAGACGCGGGTGATCCCCGCGCGACTGGCCGGCCGGCGCGTGCGCGAGGAGTCGGTGGTGGCGGTGGAGGCGACCCTTCACCGGCGCCTGTCGCCCAGCCGCTGGACCGCCTTCATGCGCCCCGGCAAGCGCCTGAAGGCCGGCGACCGCGTGGCCTTCGGCGACAGCAGCGACCGCGCCTGCCTGCTCAGCGCCCTCGACGCCACGGTGGTCGACAAGGGCGAGGACGGCGAGGTCACCCTGGCCTTCGACCTGGCCGGGCCGGACCTGGACATCGCCATCGCCGAGCGAGGCGTGATGCCCTTGCCGCCCTATATCGCCGCCAAACGGGCCGAGGACGACCAGGACCGCACCGACTACCAGACCGTCTACGCCCGTGACGACGGTTCCGTCGCCGCGCCGACCGCGGGCCTGCACTTCACGCCTGAACTGCTGGCGCGGCTGGCGGACATGGGCGTCTCCGAGCATTTCGTGACCCTGCACGTGGGCGCGGGCACCTTCCTGCCGGTCAAGGTGGACGACATCGCCGAGCACCGCATGCATCCCGAGTGGGGCGAAGTGACCGCCGAGGTCGCCGACGCGCTCAACGCCGTCCACGCCCGGGGCGGGCGGATCGTCTGCGTCGGCACCACATCGCTGCGTCTGCTGGAGAGCGCCGCCGGCGAGGACGGGACGATCCGGCCGTTCGCGGCGGAGACCTCGATCTTCATCACGCCGGGCTATCGGTTTCGCGCCGCGGATGGATTGATGACCAACTTCCACCTGCCGAAGTCGACCCTGTTCATGCTGGTCAGCGCCTTCGCGGGGCTGGACATCATGCGCGCCGCCTACGCCCACGCCGTGGAGAACGGCTATCGCTTCTATTCCTACGGCGACGCCTCGCTGCTGTGGCGGGCCGCCTGATGGCCGCCTTTCCCTTCGAGATCGCCGCCACGGACGGCGCCGCGCGCACCGGGGTGCTGAAGACGCCGCGCGGCGACATCCAGACCCCCGCCTTCATGCCGGTGGGCACCGCCGGCACGGTCAAGGCGCTGACGGTCGACCAGGTCAAGGCGTCCGGCGCCCAGATCATCCTCGGCAACACCTATCACCTGATGCTGCGGCCGACGGCCGAGCGGGTGAAGCGCCTGGGCGGGCTGCACCGCTTCATGCGCTGGGACGGGCCGATCCTGACCGACTCGGGCGGCTTCCAGGTCATGTCGCTGAGCAAGATCTCCAAGGTCACCGAGGACCAGGTGACCTTCCAGAGCCACATCGACGGCTCACGCCACGCCCTGTCGCCCGAGCGGTCGATGGAGATCCAGGCCGATCTGCTGGGCTCGGACATCGTCATGCAGCTGGACGAGCTGGTGGCCTGGCCGGCGGAGGAGGCCAAGGCCGGCGAGGCGCTGCGCCGCTCCGCGCGCTGGGGCGCGCGCTGCAGGGCCGCCTTCGGGACGCGTGACACCCAGGCCCTGTTCGGCATCCAGCAGGGCTCCACCATCGAGTCCTTGCGCCGGGAATCGTCGGATCGCCTGCTGGAGATCGGCTTCGACGGCTACGCCATCGGCGGCCTGGCGGTGGGCGAGGGGCACGCGGCGATGTGCGAGGTGCTGGACTACGCCCCCGGCCTGCTGCCCGCCGACCGGCCCCGCTACCTGATGGGCGTCGGAAAGCCCATCGACCTGGTGGAGGCTGTGGCGCGGGGCGTCGACATGTTCGACTGCGTGCTGCCGACCCGCTCGGGCCGCCACGGCCAGGCCTGGACCTGGGATGGTCCGATCAACCTCAAGAACGCGCGCTTCGCCGAGGACGAGACGCCCCTGGCCGCCGACGTCGATTGCCCCGCCAGCCGCGACTATACGAAGGCCTACCTGCATCACCTGGTGAAGTCGGACGAGATCCTCGGCCAGGTGCTGCTGTCCTGGCACAACATCGCCTTCTTCCAGCATCTGCTGCGCGAGGCCGGCGCGGCCATCCGCGAGGGCCGCATGGAGGCCTTCCGCCGAGCGTTCCGGGCGCGTCAGTCCGTGGCGGAGGGCTGACGGCCGTCCCTACCCAGTGGCCCTACCAGTAGATCCTAGTGGATCGGGTACTGCGGCTTGCGGTGGCCGCCGTTGTCCACGGGCAGGCTGATCGGATGGGTCAGGTGCTTGGGCGTCGCCGGCGGCGGGCACCCGCGCGCCTCGCCCAGTCCCTTGAGATAGGCCCGGCGGACGTCGCCCGCGGTGATCGCGTCCAGCACCAGCTTGTCGTGCTGCTCGGCCCCCGACAGCTTGCGGACGAACCCGGCGAAGGGCAGCAGGGCCTCGGAGCCGGCGTGAAGGCCCTCGCGGGCCAGGCGGTCGCGCTTGGCGCGAGTGCTGTCGTCCTCGTCGGCGATGACGTCCAGATCGTCGCCCAACGCCGTGGTCAGCTCATTCACCAGGGCCGACAGGTTGTGACAGGTGGCCGGGGTGGGCCGCGCATAGGGGTCGGCCATGGCCGCCAGCAGCACCGGCGGGATCTTCTGGCGCATCAGGTTCATGTCGTGCATGGGCGCGGCGGCGGCCTGGCCGATGCTGCTCTGGCCCGCCTGATCGGGGGTCTGCAGCTGGCCGGGCGGCGGCGGATCGGCGCTGGCGATGGCGGGGACCGCGAGGGCGGCGGCGAGGGCGGCGGCGATGAGGGGGGTGCGCATGAACATCGTTCTACCTTGAGCCGGTCCCAACCGCCAAGCTCGCGCACACAGGAATGGCGACTTGCGGCAGGGGCGGGCGCCCGACTATGGTCCGCGCCGCTTTGATCGGCGCCCGGCCTGCCCGGCGGCGCCCTCAAGGGGGCCGGTAGCTCAGCGGTAGAGCATTCGACTTTTAATCGAATGGTCGAGGGTTCGATCCCCTCCCGGCCTACCATTCCGCGTCGCGCCGGCTTGAGCCCGGTTCGGCGCCGTCGCGGCAGATGAAAACCATGTTCTCATGGGTCTTCCGTTGATCACTTGCGGTCGTCGCCATGAAACGGGCAAAATATTGCGGCGCCATCGCTAGGGTGTCGTCCTAGGGGCTAGGGAAATGAAGGCGGCAAGTATGGCGGTTATCCCATTCATCGGTCGGCTGACGCGCGGTGAATACGTGCCCGAACCGGCGATGAAGCCGGCCGGATTCAAAGGGCCGCGCCTGCCCGAGGCCGACGTGATCCCTCATCCCGACGTCGCCGTGACCGACGCCGCGGCGAGCGAAGCCGTGCGCCAGCGCGCCTTCGTCATCCAATATCGCGACCATGCCGGCCAGACGAGCGAGCGTCGCATCGTGGGGCTCGAACTGTTCGAATCCGAGGGCGCGCTCTACCTGCGTGCGCGCTGCCTGGAGCGCCAGGCGCTTCGCGCCTTCCGCATTGACCGCATCGAGTCGATTCGGTCGGGCGTCACCGGCGAGGACCTTGGCCCGCCCCGCGACCTTTTCCGCGACGCCCTGGCCCATCCGGTGCGCCGGTCCCAGTCCAAGCGCGCCGCCGTGCGTTACGCGCTGAGGGCGCTGATGACCGTGGCCCGGGCCGATGGCGAGGTCTCGTCGCCGGAACTGGACGTGCTCGAGGTCTTCCTCGAGATGGCCCTGCCCGACGCCAGCGCGTCGGACATCGCCGGGCTGCTGGACTATGCCGGCGGCCTCGCGCCCAGTTTCGAGACCTTCCTGCATGCGGTGGACGAGGTCTGCCTGGCCGATCCCAAACTGGCCGAGCTTATGGCCGGTACGGCGCTGACCCTTGCCCAGGCCCATGGGGCCGTGGACGCCGATGAGGCCGACCTGGTCGCCGACATGACCCAGATCCTGAAGGCGCACCGCGCGGTCGTGTGACGGCGCCGCCTTCGGGCCTTCAGTCTTCCTGCGCACGAAGGCGGCGTTGCGGGGGGGTGCTGGTTCAGTCTTTCTATAGTGCCTATTGGTATAGTTGGGAACGCGTCACCCTGTTACGCCCGTCCAGGCCAGGAGGGCGCACATTGCGGCGAACAGGCGGACGTCCGGAGACGCGCGAGGCGGCGAC
>JAFEEA010000108.1 GCA_018241335.1 Pseudomonadota bacterium | reverse complement strand
GGCACGAAGAGGCCGGTGAAGAGGCTGCAGACCGCCAGGATGGCGAAGGCGGTGGCGATCACCTCGGCCAGGCTCGCCCAGCGCCAGCGCGCGGCCAGCACCACGCCCGAGAGCGTTGTGCAGTAGTTGGCCACGATGCGCCGCATGGTCTGGTCGGGCGACACCGACCACAGCAGGGACGCCGCCACGATCATCAGGATCGCGATCAGGAACGGCTGGCGGATGAGGGCGCGGAACGCCCTCCAGGGGATCGCCGCGGCCAGGGCGAGGCCGACGGCGTAGGCCGGGAAGTAGAGCGCCCGCAGCAGGGCCGACTGGGAAGCCTCGGCCTCCTCACCGGTCAGGGGCATCTCCCAGCCCTGGCTGTAGGTCAGCAGCATGAAGACGCCGCCGGCGAAGGCGGCGATGACCGGCAGGGTCAGGCGCTCGTCCCGGGGCCGCCCGCCGGCCCTTGGGGCCGGGCGCAGCGCCGCATAGGTGGTCACGGCAGCACGCTCTTCAGGAAGGCGGGCGGCTCGACGCTGGCGCGGTTGAAGAAGATCCCCGAGCAGGCGCCGCCGGCTCCCAGGATGGAGTCGCGCAGGCGGGCCGGAGCGCGCACGTCCGGCTGTTCGGCGGAAACGACCAGGACCGTGTCGTCCATGAACTGGGCGATGGTGAGGCCCGCCTGCGAGCGATCGGCCGGCGGACTGTCGACCACGATCAGGTCCGAGTGGCGTCGCAGGGCGTTCCAGAAGTCTCCCGTGGGCAGCACATGCACCGTCTGGCGCCCGCGCAGGGCGTCGCGCCGAAAGCCCGTGACCCAAAGGGTGCTGGTCCCGACGGCCTGGGCGAAGAGGTATCGGGCGTCGGGCCAGGCGCGCCCGTCAGGGCGCTTGAGCGGCGGCTGGACGGTGAAGAAGCAGGACCCGTCCGGCGAGGCCGAGGCAGGCGGACCCAGCGGCCCGAAGCGTTCCGGGGCGCCGGCGAAATCGGAAAGCTGGGGGGAGCCCAGGAGATCCAGGTCGACCAGCCACACGCGCCGCCCCGCCTTGGCCGCGGCGTGGAAGGCGAACTCCCGCGCCACGGTGGAGGTCCCCTCGCCCGCCGTCGCGCCGACGAACTGGATGGCGCGCGCGCGGCCGGGCGCGGGGGCGCCGAGCGTGCCCCACAGCTCCGCCATCTCGGCGCTCAGGTCCACCATGGTCGAATCGGTGCTCAAGGTTTCCTGCCGCACACTAGCTCAACCGGGCGGCGCATCGGCCGTGAAACGTCGACGCGGACATCATGCGGCCTTCACCGGCGCCGTGCCGAGGACGGGCAGATCCAGCGTGCGCGAGGCCGACGCCGGCGTCGGCAGGCCGGGCCGCAGGAACATGCGCAGGAGGCCGGCGCAAAGCGCGCTGAAGCCGGCGAACATCAGCGACAGGGCGATCACCGGCATGCGCAGGCTCTTGCCCTGCACCGGCGGCGTGGCGCGCTCGATGATGCGGATGTTGTCGTTGGTGTTGGAGGCGATGGCCCGGGCCGCCTGGCTCTGCTGTTCCTTGATCTGGAAGTCCTTGACGTTGCTCTGCAGGACGTCGCGGTCGCGGCTGAGGGACTGGAACTGCGGTTCCAGGTCGGCCAGGCGCAGGCGGCGCTGGGTCAGCTGTTCGGATTGCTGCTGCAAGGTCGCCAGGCTCTGCTGCAGGGCGTTCACCTCGGCGGCGAGCTGCAGCTTCTCGGTCTGCAGGGTCTGGTAGACCGGGTTGACGCCGGTGCGCGCCACGCCCTGGCCCTGGGCGCGGCCCGAGGAGACCGCGGCCTGAAGCTGGGCGATCTGGGCGTCCATGTCCTTCACCGGCTGGGCGTCGGGGCGGTACTTCGACAGCAGGGCTTCGCGCTGAAGCTTGAGGTCCAGCAGCTTGTTGGCGGCGGTGTTGTCGCTGTCGCGGTAGAGGCCGACCTCGGGGGTGACGCGGGCCAGCTCGGTGTTGAGGCCCGCCAGGCGACCCGACCGTTCCTTGAGCTGGGTCTCGGTGGCGTACTGCTGCTGTTCGATCTGCGACTGGAGCTGGGACAGCGAGGTCTTCTCGGCGTCGAAGTCGCCGATCGAGTTGCTGGTCAGGAAGGTCTGGTAGGCGGCGTCGGCCCGGTCGAGGCGGTCCTGGAACGAGCGGCGCTGGTCCTCGAGGGCCGCGCCCATGGGGTCGAGCAGCACGCTGCGGCGATAGATCAGGTACTGTTCAAGCAAGGTGTTCAGGACCAGGGCGGCGCGGTCCTTGTCAGTGTCAGTGTAGGTCAGGCGAATCACCGGCGTGTCGGTGCCGGTCTCGATCTTGAGGCTGCGGCCCATGGCGAGGACCGCCTGGCTGCGCAGGGTCTGGCGCTTGGCCTCGCTGATGTTGTCGTAGGCCTTGGGATGCTTGGGGTCGAGTTCGGCCCAGCCGAAGCGCTTGATCAGCGCCAGCACCACCTGCTCCTTCAACCCGTCGCTGCCCAGGATCTCGGTTTCGGACTGCAGCACCTGGCCGGTCTCGGGCACCGCGCCGCGGGCGGCGTCGCCGACGCGGGGTTCATAGACGTATTCCTGGCCCAGGCGGACCAGGACGCTGGAATGGGCTGGATAGGCGCGCTTGAGCGTCAGGGCGAAGGCGGCGCCGACGAAGAAGATGACCAGGAACACGGCCAGCATCAGCATGCGCTCGCGCCACAGGAGGGTCGGCAGGTCGCTCAAGGCGTAGCGCGGGCGCGCGGCCCAGTCCCCCTGCCCCGCCGCGGAGGACGAGCGCATGGTCCAAGCACTCTGGAGCCATGGAGGTTGGGACGTCATGGAATCGGGAACCCGGCTAGCGTTGGGCGCAGCATCGGGGGGCGGCGATTAACGCTCTATTACCCATTCTCCTTAACGTTTGACGCATGGTCCGACGCCGCTTCCTGACCGCCCTGCTGTTCAGCGCCGCCCTGGCGCCGCTGGCCCCTGTCGCGCTGTGCCCGACCGCCGCCGCGGCGAAGGACAGGTCCGACCCCGACTTTCCCAATATCGGCTACGCCCTGTGGACGGACGACGAGCCGGCCTATCGCCTCTATCCCGGCGACGAGATCGATTTCTCGGTGGGGTCGGCCCCTGAACTGAACAAGATCGTCACGGTGCAGCCGGACGGCAGAATCACCCTGCCCTTGATCGGGTCGGTGATGGCCGCAGACCGCTCCATCGACGACCTGGAGGCGGCGCTGACGGACGCCTATTCGCACCAACTGGTGCGGCCGGACGTCACGGTGCTGGTCAAGACGGCCCAGCCGTTGAAGGTGTTCGTGGGCGGTGAGGTGGACAAGCCGGGCGTCTATGACATGCCCGGCGATCTGGACGCCCTGAGGGCCATCTTCATGGCCGGCGGGTTCAAGACCACCGCCAAGGTCAACGAGGTGGTGATCATCCGCCGCGGGCCCGAAGGCCGGCCAATGATGCGCACCGTCGATTTCAAGGCTGTGCTCAAGCGCCAGGTCCATGCGGACCTGATTCCGCTGCGGCGATTCGACATCGTCTATGTGCCGCGGTCGAGCGTCTCGGAGGCGGGGCTATGGGTGCAGCAGTACCTGCGCGACCTGACGCCCGTGGACCTCAGCTTCAGCTACGCCTTCGGCGCGGCCAGCGTGGTCCGCTGACGGACATCCGAGCCCGGCGCCGCGATGGGCGGCGCGACAGAGCCCGGCGATCCCAAGTCCTGATAGACTAGCCTTCGGCCAGCCAGCGCCGCGCGGCGCGCTGGGCTTCGGCCACGTCGGCCGGGTCCATCTCCTGGCTCAGTTCCTTGCGGTAGGCCTTGGCCTCGTCCGAGCCGCGCATGGCCGCCAGGTTGAACAGCATGTGGGCCGAAACATAGTCCAGAGGCGCCCCGCCCTGGCCGGTGGAGTAGAGCAGGCCCAGGCGGAACAGTTCGTCCCCCGAGGCTTGCGGACCGGGCACAGGCAGCGCGCCCTGATCGTCGATCGCTTCGTGCAACATCGTCATCTTCCCCTCCTCGTCGCCGACCGTCCCATTCTGGAATGACGTCAGGCGCCGTTGATGAGACAAGAAAAGTCGATGCCAACTGAATATATAGTTAAGCCGGATTCCCCATGCCAATCGTTAGCTCACCGGCAAGAATTCGTGCCGGTTACTTGCTGTAAAGACCGATCACCGAGGGGTTAAGGAGTCGGCCAGGCGACATTGCGGAACGCCGCAAACGCCGGGCGCCGCGAAGCCTAGCGAGCCCTTTGTCCGAAAAGGACTTTTCGCGCGTCCTCGGCCTCCTTGCCCGACTGTTGCAGGCCGACACCGGGCCGGACGCTGGCGGCCTGGGCCAGGGCCTTCCTGACCGCCTCGCGGGCGCCGACCCGTTCCTTCCAGGCCTTGAGATGGGGAAAGTCCTCGACGATCAGGGCTGCGTCCGATCGTCCCTGGACCCAGGGCCAGGTGATCATGTCGGCGATGGAGTAGTCGCCGCAGATGAAATCCCGGCCTTCGAGCTGGCCGTTCAGCACCCCGTAGAGGCGGTTGACCTCGTTGGTGTAGCGATTGGCGCCGTAGGCGGACTGGCGCTGATCGGCCAGCATGGCGGGGGCGTAGTTGCGGAAGTGGTTCCGCTGGCCGGCGTTGGGGCCGAGGTTGGCCATCTGCCAATGCACCCACTCGTCGACCTTCACCCGGGCGCGTTCGTCGGCGGGATAGAAGAGGCCGGTCTTGCGGCCGAGGTACTGCAGGATGGCGCCCGACTCGAATATGGCGATGGGCTCGCCGCCGGGGCCGTCGGGGTCGATGATGGCCGGCATGCGGTTGTTGGGGGAAATGGCCAGGAACTCGGGCTTGAACTGTTCGCCGCGGCCAATGTTCACGGGCGTGATCTTGTAGGGCAGGCCCATCTCCTCGCAGGCGATGGTGATCTTGTGCCCGTTCGGCGTAGGCCAGTAGAAGATCTCGATGGTCCCGGTCATGGCGCGCTTCCTGTCTTGATTGGCGCAAGACATGGCCGCGAACGGGGGGGAACGCAATTGTCGAGGCTTCCGTTCAGGTCGGGTTCAGCGGCGCCTCGCCATCCTGCGGCGGCCAGACTGGAGTTGGTGAGCATGAACAAGGCCCTGGTCGCCCTGGCCGCGAGCCTCGCCCTAACGACGGCGCTTTCCGCGCCGGCCGGCGCCTGGGCCGAGGGCCGCCACGGCCACGGCGGTGGCGATCGCGGCGGCGACTACCATGCCGGCGACTATCGCGGCCGCGACGGCTACGATCGCGGCCGCGGCGGAGACCGCGGCGGAGACCGTGACCGGGGCGGCTACCGGAGCGGAGACCGCGGCGGCGGGCGCGACTGGGAGCGCGGCGGCGGGCCAGGGCCGGACTATCGCGGCCAGCGCTGGGACGACCGGCGCAACAACGGCTACTGGATGAACAACCGCTGGCACTATGGCCCGCCGCCGCAGGAGATGTGGGGCCGGCCGGGCTTTTCCCTGGGGTTCAGCGACTGGCGGCGCGGCGGCTACCTGCCGCCCTACTATCGCGGCTGGACGGTGGACGACTACGGCCGCTGGGGCCTGCGGCGGCCGCCCTACGGCTACCACTGGGTGCGGGTCGGCGACGACTACCTGCTGGTCGCCATCGCCACCGGCCTGATCTTCGACGTCGTGCGGCCCTGAGGGAGCGAGGCGGGCCAACAGTCCTTTCAGGTCCGTCACCCTTGGGCGTCAGTCCCGAGGATGACGGTGGAAGGGTGGGCGCGCGCCTACCCCACTAAGCTCAGCTCAGCTTGGCCCGCAGCAGCTGGTTGACGGCGGCGGGGTCGGCCTTGCCTTGCGTCTCGCGCATCACCTGGCCGACGAACCAGCCGATGGCCTGGGGCTTTTCCTTCACCTGGGCGGCCTGGCCGGGGTTGGCGGCGATCAGCTTGTCGATCAGGGCCTCAAGGGCCCCGGTGTCGGAGACCTGGACCAGGTCGCGCTTGGCCACGATGTCGGCCGGGCGTCCCTCGCCTGCCCACATGTAGTCGAAGACCTCCTTGGCGATCTTGGACGAGATCACCTTGTCCTCCAGCAGCTTGACCAAGCCGGCCACGTCGTCCGAGGGGATCGGGCTCTCGTCGATCTCCAGGCCGTCCTTGGCCAGGCGCGCCAGCAGCTCGTTGGTCACCCAGTTGGCCACCAGCTTGGCGTCGCGGCCCTTGGCGGCGCGCTCGAAGTAGTCGGCGCGGGCCTGGTCGATGATCAGGACGCCGGCGTCGTAGTGCGAAAGGCCGTATTCCGCCTTCAGCCGGGCGCGCTTTTCGTCCGGCAGCTCCGGCAGGGAGGCTTCGATCTGCTTGATCCAGGCCGGGTCCAGTTCCAGAGGCAGCAGGTCCGGATCGGGGAAGTAGCGGTAGTCGTGCGCCTCTTCCTTGGAGCGCATCGACCGGGTCTCGCCCTTGGTGGGGTCGAAGAGGCGCGTCTCCTGGTCGATCTTGCCGCCGTCCTCCAGGATCTCGATCTGGCGGCGGGCCTCGTACTCGATGGCCTGCTGGATGTAGCGGTAGGAATTGACGTTCTTGATCTCGCAGCGCGTGCCCAGGTGGCTGAAGCTGCCGGTCTCGCGGTACTTCTCGTAGGCGCCGGGGCGGCAGACCGAGACGTTGACGTCGGCGCGCAGGTTGCCCTTCTCCAGGTCGCCGTCGCAGGTGCCCAGGTAGATCAGGATGGTGCGCAGCTTCTTCACATAGGCGGCCGCCTCGTCCGACGAGCGCATGTCGGGGAAGGAGACGATCTCCATCAGCGCCGTGCCGGCCCGGTTGAGGTCGACGTAGGTGGCGTTGGGATCCATGTCGTGGATCGACTTGCCTGCGTCCTGCTCCAGGTGCAGGCGCTCGATGCGCACCTTGAACACCGAGCCGTCGTCGCGCTCGACCTCGATCTCGCCCTCGCCGACGATCGGGTCCTTGTACTGGCTGATCTGATAGCCTTGCGGCAGGTCGGGGTAGAAGTAGTTCTTGCGGTCGAACCGGGACCACGGATTGATCTTGGCCTTGAGGCCCAGGCCCGTCTTGACCGCCTGCTCGACGCAGCGGCGGTTGATCACCGGCAGCATGCCGGGCATGGCCGCGTCCACGAGGCTGACCTGCTCGTTCGGGCCCGCGCCGAAGCCGACGGCGGCGCCGGAGAACAGCTTGGCGTTGGAGGCGACCTGGGCGTGGACCTCGAGGCCGAGGACGATTTCCCAGGGGCCGGTGCGGCCTTGAATGGTCTTGGATGCGGTGTCGGTGGTCATGAGCGCCTCTTACACCGCTTGCGGCCAGTGCGAAAAGGCCGCGGGTCGATGGCTTGCGCGCAACGGAATTCCGCTCGCCAGGGTTTGGATGGGCCTGTTAATCATGGCGGCCTAGGGACGAACTTTCCGGGATTCTTGAGATGAAGCGCCTCGCCGCCGGCCTCGCCGGCTTGACCCTCGCCCTGGCCGCCGCCTCCGGCGCCCTCGCCGCCGACGCCAAGCCGGCCCCGGCCACGGTCGATTCCAAGATCGGCGACCTGCTGGCCAATCCGGTGACCAAGGCCGTTCTGGACAAGGACATCCCGGGCCTGGAGACGTCGCCCTACCTCGACATGGTCAAGGGCATGAGCGTTCGCGACATCGCCAAGTACCCCCAGGCCAATATCGACGACGCCAAGCTGTCGGTGATCGACGCCGACCTGAAAGCGGCCAGCGGCACGGGATCCTGAGGGCCGTCGGGCCTGGCGGGGTGAATTCTGCCCCGCCGCCCGGGTTTCGCCCGGTTTCGGCCCCCCTGTTTCACCGTAGATAACGGTGAACGGTTCATCTTGGTTTGGAATATTCTTGCGCTACGGGCTCGGTCCCAGCCGCCGGACCACGGCGATCCAACCGGAACAATTAACGAACATTCGCTCGAATGTCGAGGTGACCTCGGCCGTTCCAGCGCTCAAGGCGCGGGCTTGGCGCTCGCTCCCCCCCCCCGACCGCCGCCACGGCATCTCCCACGGCGAGGATGACCTTTCGGCGTCTGAAACGGGCAATGTGAAGGTCTGCTGTGGGTGGGAAGCGGACATTCCGAGGTAGAAACTTTGCCGATGATGCAAGCCCATGGCCGAGTTACAACGGCGAGATGGATGATCCGAACCAGCACACATCGAAGATGTTATCTTTCTGGCTTCGGCACCGCCCCGACGCTGCGGGACTAACCCTGGATCAATCGGGATGGGCGAAGGTCGATGACGTGTTGGCAGCCTTCGCCGCGCAGGGCTCCGCGACAGGCTGGGAGTCGCTTCTCCAGATCGTCGAGACGAACGACAAAAGGCGCTTCGAGCTGTCTGCCGACGCAAGCCTCATCCGCGCCCGCCAGGGCCACTCAATCGAGGTGACGGGAGACTGGGTCGCCGCATCCCCGCCAGATCACCTATGGCACGGCACAGTCGAACGATTTCTTGCGTCGATCATGGCAGAGGGCCTCAAGCCGATGGGGCGGCATCATGTTCATCTATCTGCGGACCGTGAGACGGCTGAACGGGTCGGTAGCCGACGGGGCAGACCAGTCATCCTGTGCGTCAATGCGAAGAGGTTAATAGTGAGCGGGCAGGCGTTTTGGCGCGCGGGTAACGGAGTTTGGCTGACCGATGCTGTGCCTCCCGACGCTTTGAGTCACGCATAAGCCGCGAGTGGTTGCATCGGACATTGGGACATTGAAAGTTGGATAGCGACGTAGCGGGCGAGATAATCTGGCTGGAACCATGGGAGCCCGTTGGGGGCCTGGGTTGGGACCCGAACGTACAGAAGGATTACTGCTCTGCTTGGGAGGCGCAACTGGTCCGAGAAGTTGGACAACAGCACGTCTTGTTTGGGAGGGCAGCGCGGCTCATCGCCAGACGTTTTGATACCGACGATGCCTTGTTCCGACTCGACACGGGCGAAGTCGCCGACGTGCATCTCACATGGAGCAAGGGGCAAGAACCTGACCCACGTTGGCCCAACGCCGCGATTTTTCCGACTCTGGAAGAGTGGGCTTCTGACAGCATGACGTTCCAACATCGAGCTTGGGCAGGAGAAGAATAGGTCGATGATCTAGGGTCAGAAGCCAAGGTCCGCTAAGGGTTGATTGCGGTCCCTTGATAAGTAAGGTCCCCACTTCAAGAGACCCGAGTATGCCGAGGAGAAGCAGGAACGATGGAAGGCAGGCCGCCTGATGAAAGCTTCCCGCAAATCGGTACAATAGAGGACCCTGCGTACTTCAAAGACTGCCACCGCAATCTGCTACTCTGCTACGACATCGCCCCGGTCGACGGCGGTGGAAACGTCGTCCTGGAGTTTCGCGACGTGGTGTATTTCGAGGAAAACCCGAACAACGCGCCCGAGGGGCTGTGTCATGCAAAATATCCGGTGCGTCTCTGGGACTTCACGGAGGTAGTTGGTAGCGACCGTACCGATAGGTGGTCGACGCAGTACTTTCCACGCCGTTTCTGGACTATTTCCTTCAATGACTCAATGGTGGAGGTGGTGTTCTCCAGCGTGCGACAAGTTCATTTGACGCGTGAGCCGATCGATCCAGACGCGGCTCTGCTCGAATACCTGTGCGCCCACCGCTGACGGTTCGTCCAAGGTCCGCTATGGGTCGTGAACAATCGTTGGCTCGTCGCCCGAGACAGGACGTTCGCCTTAACTCGCCTCAGATGTGCAGAACCCGGCCGTAGGCGTCGAGGGCGGCCTCGTGCATGGCCTCGCTCATGGTCGGGTGCGGATAGATGGTGGCGTGGAGGTCGGCCTCGGTCGCCTCCATGGTGATGGCCAGGGCGAAACCCTGGATCATTTCCGTGACTTCCGCGCCGATCATGTGGGCGCCGACCAGGGCGCCGGTGCGCGCGTCGAAGACCGTCTTGACGAAGCCCTCGGTCTCGCCGGCGGCGATGGCCTTGCCGTTCACGCGGAAGGGGAAGCGGCCGACCTTGACCTGAAGCCCCTTGTCCTTGGCCTGGGCCTCGGTGAGGCCGACCGAGGCGATCTGGGGGGTGGCGTAGGTGCAGCCGGGCACCGGGGCGCTGAGGTTGGCGGACGGGAAGCCGGCGATGTGCTCGACGCAGTGCACGCCCTCGTGGCTGGCCTTGTGCGCCAGCCAGGGCGGGCCGGCGACGTCGCCGATGGCGTAGAGGCCGGGCACGTTGGTGGCGCCGTGGGCGTCGGTGACCACGTGGCCGCGGTCGATCTTCACGCCCAGTGCCTCGAGCCCCAGGTTCTCGACATTGCCGTCGATGCCCACCGCCACGATGGCGACATCGGCGGTCAGGGTCTCGGCCTTGCCGGCGGATTCCAGGTCGAGGGTGACGCCGGTCTTGGTCGCGGCGAGCTTGGTGACCTTGGCGCCGACGCGGAACTTCAGGCCGCGCTTTTCGAAGGCCTTGTGGGCGGCCTTGGAGACCTCCTCGTCCTCGACCGGCAGGATGCGCGGCAGGGCCTCGATCACCGTCACCTCCGAGCCCAGGGCCCGGTAGAAGCTGGCGAACTCAATGCCGATGGCGCCGGAGCCGACCACCAGCAGGGTCCCCGGCGCGGTCTTGGGGACCATGGCCTCGCGATAGGTCCAGATGCGCTCGCCGTCCGGGACGAGGCCCACGGCCGGGATCACCCGCGCGCGGGCGCCGGTGGCGAGGATGACCGACCTGGCCGTGAGCTTGCGGGCGCCGCCGGCCTTGAGGTCGACGACCACCGTCGGGGGCCCCTGCCCCTTCTCCAGGCGGGCGGTCCCGTCGATGACCTCGATCTTGTGCTTCTTCATCAGGAAGGCGACGCCGCTGGAGAGCTGCTTGGCGACACCCCGGGACCGCTCGATCACCTTGGTGAAGTCGTAGGATCGGCCCTGGACCGAAAGGCCATAGGCGTCCAGGTGGCCGAGCTGCTCATAGACCTCGCCCGACTTCAGCAGGGCCTTGGTGGGGATGCAGCCCCAGTTGAGGCACACCCCGCCCAGGTTCTCGCGTTCGACGATGGCGGTCTTCAGGCCGAGCTGGCTGGCCCGGATCGCGGTGACATAGCCGCCGGGGCCGGCCCCGATGACGATGAGGTCGAAGCTGTCGGCCATCAGAGGGCGGCCTCGATGGCCGAGGCCAGGGACTCCGGCTTGTCGGTGGGGGCGAAGCGGGCCTTCACCTCGCCGTCACGGCCGACCAGGAACTTGGTGAAGTTCCACTTGATCCCCTCGGTGCCCAAGACGCCCTTCTTCTCGTGCTTGAGCCAGACGTAGAGGGGATGGGCGGCCGGGCCGTTGACGTCGATCTTCTTCATCATCGGGAAGGAGACGTCGTAGGTCAGGGAGCAGAAGTTGGCGATCTCGGCCGCGTCGCCCGGCTCCTGGGCGCCGAACTGATTGCACGGGAAGCCGAGGACCGCGAAGCCGCGGTCCTTGTAGGTGCGCCACAGGGTCTCCAGGCCCTCGTACTGGGGGGTGAAGCCGCACTTGCTGGCCGTGTTGACGATCAGCAGCACCTTGCCGCGGTAGTCCGAAAGGGGCGCCGGCGCCCCTTCCAGGGTCTCGGCCGTGAAATCATAGACGCTCAAGCGTGCGGTCTCCTCAAGAGGCCCCGTAGACGAGGCCGACGTGGGTCTTGCCGTCCTTGACCTCGACCGTGGTCGTCAGACTGCGTTTGTCGCCGGTGCCGTTCCACATCACCACGTGGCCGCCCGAATGGTCCTGGTTGAGGGCCCAGGAGTCGATGCCGTCGCCCAGCTTCGCCTCGGCCGCGTCCTGCTTGTAGAAGTCCATCACCTTTTCCGGCGGATCGGTGACGTCGAAGGCGATGATGCCGCCGGCGCCCTGGTTCTGGACCACCGCGGTGACCACCGCGCCGGGATAGATCTTCACATAGGACGGCAGGTTGGCCGGCAGGGTCTTGCCGAGCGTCGTCTTGCCGCCATTGACGCTGATCGAACCGCCATGGTTCAGGTCGCCGCCCTTGGAGCAGGCGCCGAGGGCCGCGCCAAGGCTGAGGATGGATGCGGCGGCGATCAAGGCTCGTTTCATGGTCTTCCCTCGTTCGGTTGGAACGCCACGGACGATGGCAGCGCGGCCGGCGGGCGGCAACGCTTCAGACGATCATTGTTATCGGGTCTTCGATCATGGCCTTGAAGGCCTGGAGCCAGCGCGCGCCGATGGCGCCGTCCACCACCCGGTGATCGCAGGTCAGGGTGACGGTCATCACCGTGGCGACGGCGAGCTGGTCGCCGCGAACCACCGGCCGCTTCTCCCCCGCCCCCACCGACAGGATGCAGCCCTGGGGCTCGTTGATGATCGAGGCGAAGGACTTGATGCCGAACATGCCGAGGTTGGACACCGAGAAGGTGCCGCCCTGGAACTCCTCGGGCTTCAGCTTGCGGGTGCGGGCCCGCTCGGCCAGGTCCTTCATTTCCGTGGCGATCCGGGCGAGGCCCTTGGTCTCGGCCGCGCGGACGATGGGGGTGATCAGGCCGCCGTCGATGGCCACGGCCACCGCCACGTCGGCGTGGTGGTGCATGGCGATGCCTTCGGGGCTGTAGCTGGCGTTGGCCTCGGGCACGCGCACCAGGGCGGCGGCGGCGGCCTTGATGACCATGTCGTTGACGCTGACCTTCACACCCCCGTTTTCACTTTTGGGATCGCCGAGCATCGCGTTGATCTTGGCCCGGGCGGCCAGGAGCTGGTCGATCTCCAGGTCCACGGTCAGGGGGAAGTGCGGCACGTCGCGGAAGCTGTCGGTCATCCGCCGGGCGACGGTCTTCTTCATGCCGTCGAGGGGCACGAGGTCGTAGGAGCCTGGGGCGATGCCCATCTGCTCCAGGGTCTGGGCCTGGCGCGGCGCCGTGGGCGCGGCGGAGACGGCCGGCGCCTTGGCGGCGGCGGGGGCCGTAGCGGCGGCGGGCTGGCCCTTCAGGCCCTCGACGTCGCGGCGGATGACACGGCCGTGCGGGCCGGAGCCCTGCACCTGGGCCAGGTCGACGCCGGCCTGGGCGGCCAGGCGCCGGGCCAGGGGGCTGGCGAAGACACGCTCGCCCCCGGCCCTGGACGGGGCGGGCGCGGCGGCCGGCGCCGGGGCGGCTGGAGCCGGAGCGGTTGGAGCCGGAGCCGGGGCCGCCGGCTGGGGCGCGGGCTCGGCCTTGGCGGGCGGCGGCAGCGCAGGCCTGGACGGCGAGGCCGCCGCCCCTTCGCCCTTGAGGGTGGCGATGGGGGTGTTGACCTTGACCTCCTCGGTCCCTTCCGGAACCAGGATGGCCTCGACCACGCCCTCGTCGACGGCCTCGACCTCCATGGTCGCCTTGTCGGTCTCGA
>JAFEEA010000107.1 GCA_018241335.1 Pseudomonadota bacterium | reverse complement strand
TAGAGCCTTTTAGGGTCAGATGGAATCATCTGACCCGTTGAAAAAGGCTCTAAATCTAAGAGTTTAGAGCATGTCCGGGCGGCGAAGCCGCTCACACTTTCGCCTGACATGCTCTAGCTCAGCAGGCGTCCAGGACGGCGCTGGCGAAGTCCGCGCCGCCGTCGCGTGGGGCCGCCAGGACCCGCACGCCTTTGGCGAGGCGCGCGACGCTGGCCACAGTCTCGGCGAACGGCGCCTCCGCGCCGGCGCTCTCGCTGATCACCAGGGCGCGGACATCGACCCCGTGCGCGCGGGCCGCCGCCAGGGCGGTGAGCGTATGGCTGATGGCGCCCAGGTACGAGCCGCCGACCATCACCGAGGGCAGGGCCAGCGCGGCCATGAGGTCCAGTCCCGTGTGGTCGTCGGTGATCGGCGACATCAGCCCGCCGACGCCCTCGACCACCATCAGCTCGGCGGAACACTCGAACAGGCGACGGCGGCAGGCGCGGACGGCGTCGCCGAAGTCCAGGCTCTGGCCCTCAAGCGCCGCGGCCATGGGCGGCGACAGCGGCGCGCGGTAGCGCCAGGGCGACAGGGCCGCCAGGGTGTCGGCGGTATGGCGCCAGCCCAGTGCCTCGATCAGCCGCCCGGGATCGCTGCCCTTCCAGTCGTCATGGTCGAAGCCGCTGACCAGGGGCTTGAGCGCGTCCACGGTCAGTCCGCGGGCGCGGGCGGCGCGGATCAGGGCGCAGGCGACGTAGGTCTTGCCCACGTCGGTGTGGGCCCCGGCGACAAAGAGGGCGGCCATGGATGCTCGGGCTCCGTTCAGGCGACGAGAAAGGGGCGGACGGCGTCCGCCAGGGCCGCGATATCCTGGTCCGCGTGGCCGGCCGTGAAGGCCAGGCGAAGGCGCGCCGTGCCGGCGGGGACCGTCGGCGGGCGGATGGCCACGGCCAGGAAGCCTTGATCCTCAAGCACCCGGGCGGCGGCCAGGGCGCGATCCGCCTCGCCCAGCAGGATGGGCACGATGGGGCTCTGGGCCTGCGGCAAGCCGAGGGAGGCGGTGAAGGCGCGGGCCTTGGCGACGGGGCGTCGGCAGAGGTCCGGGTCGGCGGCGATCACGTCCAGGGCCGCCAGGGCCGCGGCGGCGCTGGCCGGCGGCAGGGCGGTGGAATAGACGACGGTCCGCGCCCGGCTCTTCAAGAGGTCGACCACCGGCGCGGCGGCGCAGACATAGGCGCCGTAGCTGCCCAGCGCCTTGGACAGCGTCCCCATCTGCAGGTGGATGGCCGCGCCGGGCGCCGTCCGTCCGGATCCCGCGCCATCGCCCAGCACTCCGACCCCGTGGGCGTCGTCGGTGAGCAGCCAGGCGTCATGGGCCTGGCAGAGGTCGCTGAGGGCCTGAATGGGGGCCAGGTCGCCGTCCATGGAGAAGACGCCGTCGGTGGCGACCAGGGCATGGCGCGCGCCAGGGCGGCTGAGGGCCATGCGCGCGGCCAGGTCGTCCACGTCGTTGTGGGCGAAGGCCACGACCAGGGCGCCGGAGAGCTTGGCTCCGGCCCAGATGCAGGCGTGCGCCAGGGCGTCCACGAAGACGACATCGCCCGGCCCGACCAAGGTCGGGATGACGCCGGTGTTGGCCAGGTAACCGGAGCCGAACAGGCAGGCGGCGTCGGCCCCCTTCAGCGCCGCCAGGCGGTCTTCCAGCCGCGACAGCAGGGGATGATCGCCGGTGACCAGGCGCGAAGCCCCCGCCCCTGCCCCATACTCGGCGATGGCCGCCACGGCCGCCGCCTTCACCGCCGGATGGTGGCTGAGGTTGAGGTAGTCGTTGCACGAGAACGACAGCAGTCGGCGGCCGCCCCGCTGGAGCCAGAGCCCGTCGTCGCGCCGGGTCGGTGTCAGGCGGCGCAGCAGGCTCTGGGCGTCGAGGGCGGCAAGCTTGGCTTCGGCAAAGGCGGAGAGGGTGTCAGGCACGGGCGGCGTTGGACCACCCACGGGCGAACAAGACAAGCCCAGGTTACGGCGGGTCACCTCAAGGATTTCTCGGAGCATCCCCGGGGTGAGGCGCGTTAGAGAGCCCGCATGCTGACCGAACCCGACGCCCCGCTCGCCGCGGACGACCGCGCCCCGCCCGCCTGGCTCGCCGCCGGCGCGCCGAACGTGTGGCGGCCCTATTGCCAGATGAAGACCGCCCCGCCGCCGCTGACGGTGGCCTCGGCGTCCGGCTGCCGCCTGACGCTGGAGGACGGACGCGAGCTGGTGGACGGCATCGCGTCCTGGTGGACGGCCTGCCACGGCTATGGCCACCCGCACATCCGCGCGGCGATCGAGGCGCAGCTGGGCCGGGTGGCGCACGTCATGTTCGGCGGCCTGGCGCACGAGCCCGCCTATCGCCTGGCAGCGCGGCTTGCGGCGATGTTGCCCGGCGACCTCGACCACGTGTTCTTCGCCGAGTCCGGATCGGTCTCCGTTGAGATCGCCATGAAGATGGCGCTGCAATACTGGATCAACCGGGGCGTGGCGGGCCGGACCCGGTTCCTGTCGTTCCTGGGCGGCTATCATGGCGACACCCTGGGAACGATGACCGTCTGCGATCCGGAAGAGGGCATGCACAGCCTGTTCGCCGGGGTGATGCCGGCGCAGCACGTGGTCCCCCTGCCCGTCGACGAAGACTCGACCGCCGCCCTGGACGCCTATCTGGCCGAACATGGCGCCGGGATCGCCGCCATGCTGGTCGAACCCAGGGTGCAGGGCGCCGGCGGGATGCTGTTCCACGGCGACGCGGTGCTGCGAACCCTGCGACGGCTGGCGGACGCGCACGGCGTGCTGCTGGTGTTCGACGAGATCTTCACCGGTTTCGGCCGCACCGGCGACCTCTTCGTCTGCGCGGGATCGGGGGTGACGCCGGACATCATCACCCTGTCCAAGGCCCTGACGGGTGGGACCCTGCCCCTTTCGGCGGCGGTGGCCAGCCGGCGGGTGTTCGAGGCCTTCTGGTCCGACGATCCCGGCGCGGCCCTGATGCATGGGCCGACCTACATGGCCAATCCCCTGGCCTGCGCGGCCGCCAACGCCTCGCTGGACCTGTTCGAGGACGGCGCCTGGAAGGGCGCCGTGGCGCACATCGAGGCGGCGTTGCGGCGCGCCCTCGAGCCCTGCCGCGACGCGCCCGGCGTCGTCGACGTTCGGGTCCTGGGAGCCATCGGCGTCGTGGAGTTCGCCGAACCCGTGGACGCCGGCGCCCTCTGCGCGCGGTTCGCCGAGCTCGGCGCCTGGATCCGGCCGATGGGCAAGGTCGTCTACCTGACCCCGCCCTTCGTCATCGGCGACGAGGACCTGGCCCTGCTCACCGGGGCGGTGAAGGCGGTGGTGGGCGGAGGGGCCTGAGCCCCTCATCCTCCCAAGCTCTGCGAGCTTGGGCCCCTCCTTCTCCCTCTGGGAGAAGGGAACCCGGGCGCGGCCAGCCCCGGAACACCTCTCCCAGAGGGAGAGGGAGGGGCCCGCCGCTGAGTGGCGGGAGGGTGAGGGGTTACGCCGTCCGGCTAGAGCGCCGCGCGGATGGCTTCGGCGGCTTCCCTGGAGGCTTCGATCACGGCCGGCGAGACGTCGCCCATGATGTAGAAGTCGTGCACCAGGGTCGGGTAGTTGGCGTGGTGGGCCGCGACCCCGGCGGCGCTGAGGGCGGCGGCGTAGTCCCGCCCCTCATGCTCCAGCGGATCATGGCCGGCGGTGGCCACGAAGGCCCGCGGCAGTCCGGAAAGGTCGTTCTGCCGGGCCGGCGCCATGCGGATCTCGCACGGGTGGCCCGCGGCGGCCAGGGCGGTCTCGAACCAGGCCATGGCGGCCTTGGTGAGAACCGGGCCATCCCGCTCCTCGCGCGACTGGGTCCATTCGTGCGGCCAGACGGCGGGATAGAGCAGAAGCTGGAACTTGAGCTGGCGCGTCGGGTCGTCGCGCAGGTCGATGCAGACCGAGGCGGCCAGGTTGCCGCCGGCGCTGTCGCCGCCCACGCCGATCCGCTCACGGTCGACGCCGATGTCGCCGGCGTGGTCGAAGGCCCAGCGGGTCGCCGCCAGGGCGTCGTCGTGGCTGGCCGGGAACGGATGCTCCGGCGCCAGGCGATAGTCCACCGCCAGCACCCGCGCGCCCGAGTAGGACGCCAGGCGACGGCAGTGGCCGTCGTGGGTCTCCAGGTCCCCGATCACGAAGCCGCCGCCATGGAAGTAGACGAGCAGCGCGCCGGGCGTGGCCGCGCCGGCCGGCGTGTAGAGCCGCGCCGGGATCGGCCCGGCGGCGCCGGCGACCTTGATGTCCTTGGCCTCGACGTCCTGAGGCGAGGTGGCCTGGTTCTGGGCCTGGCGCTGCATGCGGTAGCCGGCGCGGACCATATCGGGCGGGATGGCGGACAGGGGCGGCGCCTCGGCGGGCGCGGCGGCGGCCTGTTCGTCCAGCATGGACTTGATGTGAGGATCGATCGGCATGTCTAGCTCCTGGGTCTTCCCGGCGGGGCGATCTTGGGCCGCCCGCGATGCGTCGCCGTCCAATGTCCCGCCGACGCCGGGGAACGCAACTCAAAACCGCGCGCGGCGCCTAGCCCACCAGGCGGCCCTTGCCTTCCCAGTAGGGTTTGCGCAGTTCGCGGCGGAGGACCTTGCCGGAGGGGTTGCGGGGCAGGGCGTCGATGAAGTCGACGGACTTGGGGGTCTTGTACCCGGCGATGCGTTCGCGGCAGTGGGCGATGATGGCGGCGGCGTCGGCCTGCGCGCCGGGCTTCAGGACGACCACGGCCTTCACCGCCTCGCCCCAGCGCTCGTCCGGCACGCCGATGACGGCCGCGTCGGCGACGGCGGGATGGCTGAAGATCGCGTTCTCGACCTCGGCCGGATAGACGTTCTCGCCGCCCGAGACGATCATGTCCTTCACCCGGTCGTGGATGTAGAGGTAGCCGTCGGCGTCGAAGAAGCCGGCGTCGCCGCTGCGGAACCAGCCCTCGGCGTCGATGGCCTCGGCGGTGGCGTCGGCGCGGTTCCAGTACCCCTTCATGACCCCGGCCGAGCGGATCTCGATCTCGCCCACCTCGCCCGTCTCGGCCTGCCGCCCATCGACCATCACCCGCACCTCGACCCCGGGCGAGGGCTTGCCGCACGAGCGCAGCCGCCCCTCGGCATGAGCTTCCGGCGACAGGTAGGTGCCGATGCCGATGGTCTCGGTCAGGCCGTAGAGCTGGGTGAAACTGGCGCCCAGCCGGCCCTGCGCGCGCTTGAGAACCTCTTCCGAGATCGGCGAGGCCCCGTAGTAGACCTTTTCCAGCGGCCCGAAGTCGGCCTGGTCGGCGTCGGGGTGGTTGAGGATCATGTTGATCAGGGCCGGGACCAGGAAGGCCTGCTTGATCCGGTGCTCGGCGATCAGCTGCATGATGGCGGCCGGATCGGCCTCGCGCATCACCACGTCGCGGGCGCCCTGCAGCAGGCCGATCATGCCCATGTTGGCGCCGGCCACGTGGAACAGGGGCATGGCCACCAGCACTGCATCGCCCGGATCGAACTGGGCCCACTGGCGCGTGGCCGAGTCGAAGACGGCCAGGTAGTTGGCCTCGGTGAGCTGAACGCCCTTGGGCAGGCCCGTGGTGCCGGAGGTGTAGAGCTGGATGACGTCGTCCGAGAGGTCGGATTTCAGGTTGGGGTCACTGTCCGGATAGCCGGCGATCCAGGACCGGAAGTCGGGCCAGCGCGGGTGGCCCGGCTCGAACTGGACCAGGTGATGGACCTCGGTGCTCTCCAGGATCTGGGCCACCACCCCGGCGAAGGCCTCGCCGCAGACCAGAAGGTGGGCGCCGGCGTCGCGCAGGATGAAGGCGATCTCGGGCGGCGCCAGGCGCCAGTTCACCGGCGTCAGGCAGGCCCGCGCCTTCAGGCAGCCCATCCACAGCACGAAGAAGTCGTCGTTGCCCTTGGCCAGCACGGCCACGCGGTCGCCGGGCTTGACCCCGTTGGCGATGAGGGCGTTGGCGCATCGGCTGGAGGCGGCGTCGAGCTCGGCGTAGGTCGTGCCGCGCCCCTCGAACCACAGCGCCTCCTCGTCCGGCCGCTGGCGGGCCTGGATGCGCGCGATGTCGGCGACGCAGGTGATGTCGATCACGGGCGGCTCTCCCTGGGAGTCTCTTTGACGCAAAGAAAAACCCCTTCCCGCGGTCGGCGGGAAGGGGTCTTGAAGCCTCAGAAAGGCTGGAAGCGGATTATTCCGCCGCCTGCTTGGGCGTGTAGCCCAGCACCGCCTTCAGCTCGAGGTATTCGGTGAAGCCGTGGTCGCCCCACTCGCGGCCGTTGCCGCTCATCTTGTAGCCGCCGAACGGAGCGGTCATGTCGCCGCCGCCGCCGTTGATCGACACCTGGCCGGCGCGCAGCTTGGAGGCCACGGCGCGGACCGCGTTCATGTCGGTGCCGGAGATGTAGGCGGCCAGGCCGTACTCGGTGTCGTTGCCGATCTCCACCGCCTGGTCGACGGTCTCGTAGCCGAGGATGGACACCACCGGGCCGAAGATCTCCTGCTTGGCGATCGTCATTTCGTTGGTGACGTTGGCGAACACGGTGGGCTTCACATAGTAGCCCTTGTCCAGCCCTTCCGGACGGCCGACGCCACCGGCGACCAGGGTCGCGCCTTCGTCGATGCCGGCCTGGATCAGGCCCTGGATCTTGTCCCACTGGGTCTTGTTGACCACCGGGCCCAGCTGGGCGTTGCCGTTCGGGTCGCCCACGGTGGTGGACTCGGCGGCTTCCTTGGCGATGGCGATGGCTTCACCCATGCGCTTGGAGGGCACCAGCATGCGGGTCGGCGCATTGCAGGACTGGCCGGAGTTGTTCATCACCGTGCGCACGCCGCCGCCGACCGCCGACTTGAAGTCGGCGTCGTCGAGGATGATGTTCGGGCTCTTGCCGCCCAGCTCCTGGGCCACGCGCTTGACCGTCGTCGCGGCCGCCTTGGCCACTTCGATGCCGGCGCGGGTCGAGCCGGTGAAGGACACCATGTCGATGCCCGGGTGGCTGGAGATCGCCGCGCCCACTTCCGGGCCGGTGCCGTTGACCAGGTTGAACACGCCCTTGGGCACGCCGGCGGCATGCATGACTTCAGCCCAGATGATCGCCGAATAGGGCGACTCTTCGGAAGGCTTGAGCACCATGGTGCAGCCGGTGGCCAGCGCCGGGACGACCTTGCAGGCGATCTGATTGATCGGCCAGTTCCAGGGCGTGATCAGGCCGCAGACGCCGATCGGCTCCTTGACGATGCGGGTCGGGCCGCGGTCTTCCTCGAACTTGTAGTTCTTCAGGACCTCGATGCCGGTGGCGATGTGCGCCATGCCGATCGGGGCCTGGGCGCGCTGGGCCAGGGAGACGGGGGCGCCCATTTCCTCGGTGATGGCCGCGGCCACGTCGGGGAAGCGCTTCTGGTACTCGGCCAGCACGCGCTGCAGCAGGTCGATGCGCTCTTCGCGGGTGGTCTGGGAATAGGTCTCGAAGGCCTTGCGGGCGGCCGCGACGGCCTTGTCCACGTCGGCGGCGGAACCGGCGGAGATGTGGCCGCTGACCGCCTCGGTGGCCGGATTGATGACGTCGAGGCTCTTGGGCGTGACCGGGTCGACCCATTCACCGTCGATGTAGAACTTCATGTATTCGCGCATGCGCTGCTCCTTGGGCCCCATCCTGCTTCCCCCTCGGTTATCCACAGGGGGTAAGTTCGGCCGGGCATATTAGTGATCGCGGTTCAGAGGGAAAGGGCGCCGTTGCGGAAAACAACGAACTGAGCCGTCACCAGTGCGGATGGGCGTCCTCGCCGCCCAGGGCCTCCTCGATCCGGCGGCGGGTCGAGGGGGTGATGTCGGCCGGAAGGGCGTCGGTGGCGAACCAGGCGATCTCGGCGATCTCTCCGGCCTGGGTGGGCGCGCCGGCTTCGAAGGCCTCGATGCGGTAGATCAGCACATGGTCGCCGGGAAAGCGGACGTGGTTGGAGTGGAACGACAGCAGCCGGGCCCGGGCGGTCATGCGGATGCCGGCCTCCTCCATCAGTTCGCGCTCCAGCGCCTCTTCGGCCGTCTCGCCCCGCTCGACGCCGCCGCCGGGCATGTACCAGCCCTTCACATAGGTGTGCCGGATCAGCAGCACCCGCCCCTCGGCGTCCAGCACCAGGCCCCGCACGCCCAGGGTCATGGGCCGGCTGCGGCGGGCGACGTAGCGATAGAGGGGCCGCAGGATGGGTTCGAAGCGGATGCGCCAGGACATGGCCGCGAGCCTAGCCGAGGTCCGCCCCGCCGGTCACCCGGTCCGCTCGCCGCGCGCGCGGCCAAGCGCGCCCTTGCCGCGACCCCCGGCGCTCGCTAAAGCCGGGGCGTTTCAAGGCTGGAGCCCACCATGGTCGCCATCGGCACGATCTTCCTGTTCCTGGTCGCCTTCGCGGCGCTCAACCTCTACGAATTCAAGCGGATCGACTAGCCGCCCATGGCGGACCGCGAGGGGTCCAGGGGCTGGGCCCTGGTCACGGGGGCCGGACGGCGGCTGGGCCAGGCCCTGGCGATCCGCGCCGCCCAAAGCGGCTTTGACGTCATCGTCCATGTGCGCGCCTCGGCCGACGACGGCCGGGAGACCGCCGCCGCGATCGACGCCCTGGGCCGGCGCAGCCACGTCGCCGTCGCCGACCTTTCCGAGCCGGACGCCGCCTCGCGCCTGATCGCCGCCGCCGGCGAGCCGGTGCGCCTGCTGGTCAACTGCGCGTCCCTGTTCGAGGACGACCGCATCGCCACCCTGACCGCCGCCGGCTTCGACGCCCACATCGCCGCCAACCTGCGCGCGCCCGTGCTGCTGGCCCAGGCCTTCGCGGCGGCCCTGCCGGCGGAGGCCGAGGGGCAGATCGTCAATGTCGTCGACCAACGGGTGTGGCGGCTGAACCCCCAGTTCTTCAGCTACACCTTGAGCAAGGCGGCCCTTTGGACGGCCACCCAGACCCTGGCCCAGGCCCTGGCGCCGCGGATCCGGGTCAACGCCGTCGGCCCCGGCCCGACCCTGGCCTCGATCCACCAGTCGCCCGCCGATTTCGCCGCCGAGGCCGCCGCCGTGCCGCTGGGCCACGGGGCAAGCCCGGGCGAGATCGCCGCGGCCCTCGCCTATCTGATTGACGCTCCGTCAGTGACGGGCCAGATGATCGCCGTCGACGGCGGCCAGCACCTGGCCTGGCGCACGCCTGACGTTTTGAGCAACTGACATGTCCCTGCCCAAGGAGGCTCCGGCCGAAACCCACATTCCCCACCAGGACCCGGTCCTGAGGATCCTCGTCACCAAGGTGTTCGTGCGCGGCCTGAAGGTCGAGGCCGAGATCGGCGTCTATGACCACGAACTGCACCGCCGCCAGCCGCTGCTGGTGGATGTCGAGCTGGACGTCGCCGCCGGCGGCTGGCGCCACCTCGCCGACACCGTCAACTACGAGGGCGTCGTCCAAGCCGCCCAGGCGATCGCCGCCTCCGGCCACATCGGCCTGGTGGAAAGCTTCGCCCAGCGCCTGGCCGAGGCCTGTTTCGAGGAGCCCCGGGTGCTGCGCGCCCGGGTGCGAGTGGAGAAGCCCGAGGCCCTGGCCCCCCATGCCGCGGCCGCTGGCGTCGAGATCACCGCCGTGAGAGGCTAGGGTCATGAGCGACCCTCACCTGCCGCCGCCGCCGGACCCGCCTCCGCCTACGCCCCTGCCTGCGGCGGGCGAAGACCGGACCCTGCCCACAGTGGTCTATGTCCTGTACCTGGTGGGCTTGATCAACGGGCTGACGGCGGTGATCGGCTTCATCATCGCGCTCGGCAGCCGCGCCAGCGCCGGCCCGGTCAACGAGACCCACTACCGCTTCCAGATCCGCACCGGCGTCGGCGTCCTGATCGGCGGCGGGCTTGGGCTGGCGCTGTGCATCGTCAGCCTGCCGCTGATGCTGATCCTGGTGGGCTTCCTGGTGCTGAAGCTGGCCTTCCTGGTCTGGGGCCTGACCGCGGTCTACCTGGCGGTGCGATCCATCGTCGGCCTGGTGCGGCTCAACAACGGCGAGCCCTATCCGAACCCGGACAACTGGCTGCTCTAAGGCGAAGGGGCGCGGGCCAAGTCACCTCCCGTCCCGATTACCGTCATCCACGGGCGTCAGTCCCGAGGATGACGGACATTGAAGGGGCCCAACTAGGAGCGGAGTACGGGACCTGCGCGTCGGCCCGACCCTCGCCCTCAGGCCGAGACCAGCTCGCGGCGGACCATCTTGGCGTAGTCGTCCATCAGGCTGAGCGAGATATTGCCCGGGGTGAAGCGATAGTCGCCGACCTCGGAGACCGGCGTCACCTCGGCGGCGGTGCCGACGATGAAGCACTCGCTGAAGCTCGAAAGCTCCTCCGGCTTGATGTGGCGCACCACCACCTCGAAGCCCTTGCTCTGGGCGAGCGCGATCACCGACTGGCGCGTGATGCCGTTCAGGAAGCAGTCCGGCTCGGGGGTGTGGATCACCCCGTCGCGCACGAAGAAGACGTTGGCGCCCGTGGCCTCGGCCACATAGCCGCGCCAGTCCAGCATCATGGCGTCGGCGTAGCCTTCGCGTTCGGCGGCGTGCTTTGAGATGGTGCAGATCATGTAGAGGCCGGCGGCCTTCGACGCGGTGGGCGCCGTCTCGGGCGAGGGGCGCTTGTACTTGGCCCAGGTCAGGCGGATGCCCTTGGCCTTCTCTTCCGGCTTGAAGTAGCTGGGCCAGTCCCAGGCGGCGATGGCGACGTGGATCTTGGTGTCCTGGGCCGAGACGCCGATGGTCTCCGAGCCGCGCCAGGCGATGGGGCGCACGTAGCAGTCGGTGAGGCCGTTCCTGGCGCAGACGGCCAGGCTGGCCTCGTTGATCTGGGCCACCGTGAACGGGATCTCGAAGTCGAGGATGCGGGCGGACTGGAACAGGCGCTCGGTGTGTTCGGTCAGCTTGAAGATCTCGCCGCCGTACATCCGCTCGCCCTCGAAGACGGCCGAGGCGTAGTGGAGCCCGTGGGTCAATACGTGCACCTTCGCCTCGCGCCAGGGCTTGAACTGGCCGTCCTGCCAGATCCAACCGTCGCGATCGTCGTAGGGAACGAGTGACATTGCTCCAAAAACCTCCTTGAAAGGACGCGCTCCTTAGACGCCGCCGGGACCGGCTCGTCAAACGGAATGGGGCGGCCGAGCCGATGGACCCGAACGCATGAACGCCGACCCGCGCCTGATCCTCAGGGACGACGAACTGGACCTCGGCCTGGAGCTGATCCTGCTGGCCGAGACGGCGATCTGGCTGGAGGTGGACGCCGCCCTGGCCGCCGAGCCGCACGGCCTCAACCGTACGCACTGGCGCGCGATGTTCCTGATCCGCCGGCGGCCGGGCCTCGGCGTGCTGGAGCTGGCGGCCTTGACGGGCCTCTCCAAGCAGTCGGCCAGCAAGACCCTGGGCGAGCTTGAGAAGGCGGGCCTGGCCGACAAGCCGCGCGGCGACCTGGACGGCCGGCGCAAGGGCGCGGTGCTGACGCCGGCCGGCCTGGCGCTGGAGGCTCGGGTCGCGGAACGGCTGCGCGGACGGATCGCGGCGGCCTACCGCGCCGGCGGCGGCGAGGCGGTGCTGGGCGCGCGCAAGGTGCTGGCCCAGGTCGCGGGACCTCGGCTGACGGGGCGGCGCGAGGGCTAGCCCTTGCCCCGCGGGCCCTGAACGCGCATCTGCGACCGATGCCCCTCTCGCCCGCCTATCGACCCGATCCCCGACTGCAGACCCTGGGCGGCGAGTTCGCCGACCCCGTGGCGCCCGCCGACTTTCCGGAGACGATCCTGCGGTTCCGCAACGACCGGGCGGCGGCGACGGTGGGGCTGGACACGCTGACGGACGCCGAATGGATCGCCCACTTCGGCCGCTTCGAGCCCCTGCCGGACAACCAGGCGCAGCCCCTGGCCATGCGCTATCACGGCCACCAGTTCCGGGTTTACAACCCCGACCTGGGCGACGGCCGCGGGTTCCTGTTCGCCCAGTTGCGCGAGGCGGGCGAGGGCGAAGGACGGCTGCTGGACCTGGCCACCAAGGGGTCGGGACAGACGCCGTGGTCGCGGGGCGGGGATGGGCGGCTGACGCTGAAGGGCGGGGTGCGCGAGGTGCTGGCCACGGCCATGCTGGAGGCGCTGGGCGTGCCGACCTCCCGCTCGTTCTCCCTGGTGGAGACCGGCGAGGCGCTGCAGCGGGGCGACGAGCCCAGCCCGACCCGCTCGGCGGTGCTGACGCGCCTGTCGCACAGCCACATCCGCTTCGGCAGCTTCCAGCGCCACGCCTTCAACGAGCGGCCGGACCTGATCCGCACCCTGCTGGAGCACGTGGTCGAGACCTACTACCCCGAACTTGGAAACGCCCCCGACCCCGCCGTTGCGGTGCTGGCGGCCGTGGCACAGCGCGCCGCGACCTTGACCGCGCGCTGGATGGCGGCGGGGTTCGTGCACGGGGTGCTGAACACCGACAACATGAACATCACCGGCGAGAGCTTCGACTACGGGCCGTACCGTTTCCTGCCGCGCAACGACCCCAACTTCACCGCCGCCTATTTCGACGAGAGCGGGCTCTACAGCTTTGGGCGCCAGCCGGAGGCGGTGTTCTGGAACCTGCGCCAGCTCGGCGGAACCTTCACCCTGGTCAGCGAGACCGACCCCCTGGTGGAGGTGCTGAACGGGTTCGGGGCGCTCTATCGCGACGCCCTGCGCGGGGCGATGCTGGACCGCCTCGGGCTGAAGGCGCGCGATCCGGAGGCGGACGTCGGCCTGGTCAACGCCGCCTTCAAGGCCCTGGCCGAGGGCGGCGAGCCCTTGCGCTGGGAGCCGTTCTTCTTTGACTGGTTCGGCGGCATGGCGTCCGAGGGACGGGCCTTGGCCGGCCCGCGCGCGGCCCACTATGGCGGCGAGGCCTTCGCCGACTTCCGCGCCAGGCTGGCCGACTTCGAGCCGCAGCGGCCCGAGCGGCTCGACGATCCGTACTTCGCCGGCGCCGAGCCGGAAGAGCTGCTCTACGACCAGATCGAGGCCCTGTGGGCGCCGATCACCGAGGCCGACGACTGGTCCGCCTTCGAAGCCAAGCTCGCGGCGATCGATCGGGCGCGGATCGCCTGGGGGTTCGCAGGCTGATTCCGTCGCCCTGACCGAAGGTCCGGCAGGCGAGGTTCGTGACGCGGCGAGGTGGATCCAAAGGGGTGGAATTTGCCCCGCCGGAGCGGCTTCGCCCGGTTTGGACCCCCCTGAATCTCCGTAATTAACGGTGAACGGT
>JAFEEA010000106.1 GCA_018241335.1 Pseudomonadota bacterium | reverse complement strand
CGGGGCGGCCGGCGTCGCCAGCACCGCCAGCAGCACCGCCGCGTGGCCGGCCAGGCTCGCCGCCGCCACGCCGACGAAGCGGCGTCGCGCCGCGCGGCGGCGATGCTCGGCGTCACCCGGTCCCCTGCGCGGCCGTGGCTCCGTCGTCATGACCGCCCGCCTCCGCGACCTAGAGTTACGCCCACGCCTCGGGCGGGCAGGGCGCCTCGGCCCGGCCCGCTTCCGTCGCCCCTACGACAGGACGATCAGCATCACCCGCCGGTTGGCCTGGCGGCCGGCCCGGTTGGTGTTGGGCGCCACCGGCGCGTCCGGGCCGTACGAGATCGTCCCGATCCGGTTCAGCGCCACGCCATGTTCGTTCAGGTAACGGCGCACGGCCTCGGCCCGCTCCTCGCCCAGGCGATAGTTCGCCTCCTTGGAGCCGGTGTTGTCGGTGTGGCCCTGGATCTCGACATAGACGTTGCGGTTGTCGGTCTTCAGCTTGTCGATGAAGGCGTCCAGCCGCGCCTGGGCCTCGGGCGACAGGGTCGCCTTGGACACCGGGAACTTCATGCTGTCGTCCGACAGCACCATGGAATAGTCGAACTTGCCCTCGGCCAGCTTGCCCGCGGCCTCGGCCCTTTGCAGGGCTTCGCGCGTGGTCTGGTCCAGGTTGGCCAGCTTCGTGTCGTGGTCGGCGACATGGGCCGAGACGTCGGCGACGTGAGCGTCAACCACGCTGACCTGTTCGTTGACGTACTTCTTGGTGGCGCAGCCGCCGAGGCCCGCCAGACCCAAAACCATCGCCCCCGCGATCACCATTTTCGACGCACCTAGCATCATGCCAGTCCTCTCCCAGTCGGATTCATGAACGATCGGTAACCGTCCAGCGGCGAGTGCTAGGAGTCGAACTGGGCCGTTTCTGGGCGCAGCTTTGCCGTAGCTGGGACGGGAAACGGCGCCCGCGCCTCCTCACAATCGGGCGCCGCGCGGTTGAACCGGGCCGTGATCGGCGCCCCACTGGCGCGGGGGCGGCATGGACAGGAAGGACGGTGCGATCATGGACATCCAGTCGATCTTGGCCGGGCTGGCCGGCGGCGGCCCACTGCAGGCGGCGGCGGACCAGGCGGGCGTCGAGCCGGGCCAGGCCCAGGCCATGCTGCAGGGCGTGCTCGAGCACGTCGGCGCGGGCGGCGGCGTGGAGGGCCTCGCCGAGGCGGTGGCGGGCCGCGCCGGGGTCGACCCCAGCGTCGCCCAGCAGTTCCTGCCCGTGGTCATGGGCCTGCTTCAGAGCCACGCGTCCCAGGCGCCTGACGCCGCCCAAGGCCCCCTCGGCGAACTGATGGGAACCCTGCAGGGCTCACCCCTGGCCGGCCTGCTCGGCGGCGCGGCCGCGGGCCAGGGTGGAGAGGGCGGTGGCCTGCTGGGCGAAGCCCTGGGCGTCGCCAAAGGCCTCTTCGGAAGCTAGGCCTCCTCGGCAGCTAGGTCCCTTCGCGGTCAGGAGGCGCTGGCCGGCGTCTCGACCTTGAGGCCGCGAGCGCGCAGGCGGTCCAGAACACCGCCTTGCGCCAGCAGCACGCGCAGGGGCACGACGGCGATGGTCTTGCCGGGCTTGGCCAGGGCGCCGGCGATGGCGTTGCTGGTGTCGGCGACGCTGCGATCGATATAGGCCTGCATGCCCGGGACCTGGGCGATGCAGCGGTCGAAGCCGCGTTCGGCGGTCAGGGCTGCGCGCACGTCGCCCCTGGCCCAGCCCGCGGCGGCGGCCAGCACCCGCCCGCGGCCAGCCTCGATCTCGGTCAGGGAGTCGGCCAGGCACGCCTCGTGCGTCGCCTGGCTGAGGTTGGCCATGTTCTTCAGCAGCGGCAGGACATCGTAGCTGGCCACCTTGCGGGTCGGGACGCGCGCCCTGTCCGCCAGGCCGGTGATGGTGTCGTCCGGTTGCTTGAACGAGATGCGCAGGCCGTCGCGGAAGTCGCGGCCGATCATCAGCCCGGCCACGCCGGCCTTCCACTTGGCGTAGCGGTCCGCCGCCTTTCCCAGGCTGGCGCGCGCGGCCACGAAGCGGGCGCGCAAGGCCGGCGGCAGGCTGTCCTCCATCGGCCCCTTGCTCTGGAACGGCTTGCGATTGAACAGGAAGAAGGCCAGCGCCTTGACCGGGTTGGCCCGGGCCGTGGGCGGCAGGATCAGGGCGTTGGCGCCCTTGAGCCGGAACTCCAGGCGCTGGGTGCTCCAGGCCTGGCCCTTGGGCAGGCCCGACGGCGCCCCCAGGATATAGACCTTGGAGGTCCCGTTGGAGACGGTCCACCAGGCCGGCCCGCCGCTCGGCGCGCCATTGACCACCAGCTCCTCGACCAGATTGGCTTCCAGGTCACCTGGCGGGGCGGCGGCCCGAACGGGGGCGGCGAGGCCGGCCAGCACAAGGGCGGCGGCCAGAATGACGACGAGACGAGGCTTCATGGCGACTTTCCGTCCGACCCTGGCCCTGGAATCGCGCCTATAATGCCTATCCATCCGAGCTTGCCCATGCCCATCCGCCGCCTGCCGCCCGACCTGATCAACCGCATCGCCGCCGGCGAGGTGGTCGAGCGGCCGGCCAGCGCGGTGAAGGAGCTGGTCGAGAACGCGCTCGACGCCGGCGCCGGCCGGCTGGAAATCCAGGCCGACGGCGGCGGCCTGACCCGCATCCTGGTCTCCGACGACGGCGCGGGCCTGGGGCCGGACGAACTGCCGGTGGCCATCGAGCGCCACGCCACCTCCAAGCTCAATCCTGGCGAAGACGGCGCCTACGACCTGCTGCGCATCGCCACCCTCGGGTTCCGGGGCGAGGCCCTGCCGTCGATCGGGGCGGTGGCGCGGCTGTCCATCGCCTCGCGCGCCAAGGGCAGGGCGGACGCCCACGCCATCCTGGTCGAGGGCGGGGCGGTGCACGCCGTGGCCCCCTCCGCCTTCGCCGAGCCGCACGGGGCGCGGGTGGAGGTGCGCGACCTCTTCTACGCCACGCCGGCGCGGCTGAAGTTCATGAAGTCCGAGCGGGCCGAGGCCATGGCCATCGCCGAGGAGGTCAAGCGCCAGGCCATGGCGCACCACGAGGTCGGCTTCTTCCTCGACCTCGACGGACGCCGCACCCTGCGCCTGCCCGCCGAACCGGCCGGGGACGCGGGCCGCCTGGCGCGTCTGGGCGCCATCCTCGGCCGCGACTTCGCCGACAACGCCCTGCCCGTGGACCAGGAGCGCGAGGGCGTGCGCCTGTCGGGCTTCGCGGGCCTGCCGACCTACAACCGCGGCAACGCCGCCCACCAATATCTGTTCGTCAACGGCCGGCCGGTGCGCGACCGCCTGCTGCAGGGCGCGCTCAGGGCCGCCTACGCGGACTTCCTGGCCCGCGACCGCCATCCGGCGGCGGTGCTCTACCTGGACCTCGATCCGGTGCTGGTGGACGTCAATGTGCACCCGGCCAAGGCCGAGGTGCGCTTCCGCGACCCGGCCCTGGTGCGCGGCCTCATCGTCGGGGGCCTGCGCCACGTCCTGGCCGGCGCCGGTCACCGCGCCTCGACCACCGTCGCCGGCGCCGCCCTGGGCAGCTTCCGGCCCGGCCAGCCTTTCGCCGCCCCGCTGGGCGCGCCCTCGGCCGCCGGCTATTCCGCCTGGCGCTCGGGCGGTTGGCGCCCGTCGCCGTCCGCCGCGACGGGCGACCTGCCCGGCTTCGACGGCGTCTCGGCCCGTGCCGAAGGCGCCTTCGCCTATGACGCCCTGGCCGCCGCCCTGCCGCTGGCCGAACAGGGTGACGGCCCGGCTCCGGTTCAGGCCCAGGTCCGCGTCGAGCAGGATCTCACCCAATTCCCCCTGGGCGCCGCGCGGGCCCAGGTGCACGAGACCTACATCGTCTCCCAGACCCGCGACGGGGTGGTCATTGTCGACCAGCACGCCGCCCACGAACGCCTGGTCTATGAACGGATGAAGGCCGAGATGGCGCGGGGCGGCGTCGCCCGCCAGGCGCTGCTGCTGCCCGAGGTGGTGGAGCTGGATCCCGCCGAGGCCGAGCGCGTCACCGCCCGCGCCGCCGAGTTCGAGGCCCTCGGCCTGGTGGTCGAACCCTTCGGCCCCGGCGCCGTTCTGGTGCGCGAGACCCCGGCCCTGCTGGGCGACACCGACGTCGCCGGCCTGATCCGCGACATCGCCGACGACCTGGCCGAGAACGGCGCCGCCCTGGCGCTGAAGGAGCGGCTGGAGGACGTCTGCTCCACCATGGCCTGCCATGGCTCGGTCCGCGCCGGGCGCCGCCTCAACGCCGTGGAAATGAACGCCCTGCTGCGCGAGATGGAGGCCACCCCCCACTCCGGCCAGTGCAACCACGGCCGCCCGACCTACGTCGAACTCAAGCTGGCCGACATCGAGCGGCTGTTCGGGCGGCGGTAGGGCCAGGCCCCAAAAGACTGGGCCAACAGCCCCAGGACGGAAACGGACCATGCAGCCTGGACAGCCCAGCTTCACCGCCCTGCGGGCGGCCGCCCACCGGGCGCAACACCAGACCCTGGACGGCGGTTCGATCTTCGCCGATCCCGTGGCCGGACGGATCCTGGGTCAGACGCCGGAGTCGGTGTTCGGCGAAGCGGGGGACAGTCCGAGCCGGCGCGGCATGCGCCTGCTGATCGCCGCCCGCAGCCGGATCGCCGAGGACGTCCTGGCCGCCGCCTATGCCCGTGGCGTGCGGCAGTACGTGCTGCTGGGCGCGGGCCTGGACACCTTCGCCTGCCGCAATCCGCGCCCGGACCTGACGGTGTTCGAGGTCGACCATCCGGCCACCCAGGCCTGGAAGCGCGAACGCCTGCACGCGGCGGGCCTTGCCCCCAAAGTCACCTTCGCCCCCACGGATTTCGAACGCGAGACCTTGGCCGAGGGGCTGGCCCGCGCCGGGTTCGACGCCGACGCGCCGGCGGTGTTCGCCTGGCTGGGCGTCGTCCCCTACCTCACCCGCGATGCGGTGCTGGCCACGTTCGCCTTCATCGCCGCCATCCCGGGCGCTGAGGTGGTGTTCGACCACGGCGAGCCGCGGTCGGCCTACCCGCCGGACCAGCAGGTCGCCGCCGAGGCGCGGCTGGCGGCCATGCGGCGGCTGGGCGAGCCCTGGATCACCTTCTTCACCCCGGCCGAGATCGCCGCCGAACTGACCGCGCTCGGCTTTTCCGAGGTGGAGGACTTTGGTCCCGCCGTGCTCGGACCCCGGTTCCTCGGGACGCCGCCGCGGGAGGGCCCCGGCCCGCACGTCGTGCGCGCCAAGGTGTAGCGCTGCTCTGGACGGGGTCGCTTCCGCCTCCTATCCAGGGCGGAGACATCACGGCACGGAGGCAAGATGTCGGAGATTGCGTGCGGGGTTCGGGCCTAGCCTGTTCGAACCCGATCCACTCGAGAAGGTGGACCGATAGACGGGAAGGCCCTTTCGCCGCCGGCGCCTGACGCCGGCGTGATTGCTCACGCCTATCTCGGACAATCCATTGAACATCTCAAAGCCGCAGCAACGCACGCTGCACGCGCTCGCCCGTGGCGGACGCATCACCCTCGAACGCGACGACCGCGGCGACATCGTCGAGGCCGAATGCTGGACCCGCGAGGGCTGGCGTCTCGGCGATTGCACCCTGGAGGTCTTCAAGGCCCTGAAGCGCCGCCGCCTCATCGCCAGCCGCGGCGGCGGACCCTACCAGATCACCCGCGAGGGCCTGGTGCGGCTGCGCCCCCAGGCGGACAACCGCACGGCCGGGCGAAGCCTCTAGATCGCCTTCAGGAAATGGACGCGCGCGGCGCCCCAGTCGCGCGCGTCCAGGACCTCGAACCCGGGCGCGGCCGGGTCCGGCTCGTCCGCGCCGCGCTCGAACACCACCAGGGCGTCCGGCTCCAGCCAGCCGCCGTCACGCAATGCCGTCAGCGCCTGCTCGCCCAGGCCCTTGGCGTAGGGCGGGTCCAGGAAGGCGATGTCGAACGGCGCGCCGTCGCCGGCCGGCTTGACCCCCAGCTGGGTCGCGTCGCGGCGGTGCACCCGGGTCTGGCCGAACAGGCCCAGGGCCTCGACGTTCTGGCGGATGGCGCCGCGGGCGGTCTCGTCGGTCTCGACGAACAGGCAGAAGGCCGCGCCCCGCGACAGGGCCTCGAAGCCCAGCGCCCCCGAGCCGGCGAACAGGTCGATCACCCGCGCGCCCCTGAGGCCGGGCGCCCAGGGGGCGTGTTCGAGCACATTGAACAGGGCCTGGCGCGTCCGGTCTGCCGTGGGGCGGGTGGAGTGTCCCTTTGGCGCCACAATCTCGCGCCCTCGAAAGGCCCCGGCAACGATCCGCATGCATTGTCCTTTGGATTGGGCGTTTCCTACCCGATGTATGGATGACGAGGCAAAGCAGGCGTCGATGAACAGCAGAGACATTACGGCGCTCCTATCGGACTCGTCGTTCCTGGTGAACGTGGACGAGCGCGACCGCACGGCCTGGCGCATCGTCGTCACGGTGGTCGCCGGCGTGTTGGTCGGGATCATGGCCGTCATCGCCACCTTCGCGGTGATCGCCGCCGGCTTCATCTTCACCGCCAAGAGCATGGCCATCGGCGCCTCCGACTTCGGCGTCTTCATGCAGGCGCTTTCGAGCGCGGACGGCCACGACCTGCGCCAGGCGATCCTGCTGCTGCTGATGCCGACCCTGGCCAACGGGCCGCTGGTGCTGACCTTCATCGTCCTGGCCGCGGCCCTGTCGCACCACCGCATGCGCGACTACCTGACCTCGGCCCCGCAATTCCGCTGGCGGCTGCTTGTGGCGGGCATGGTGATGTCGATGCTGGCCATCGGCCCGCTGCTGGGCCTCGACGCCCTGGTCAGCGGCGACCCCAATCCGCTGCCAGTGCTCACCGTCTCCAAGACCTTCCAGGGCCGCGCCCTCTACACCGCCTGCGCCATCGTGCTGCTGATCCCGGCGGCGATGATCGAGGAGGTGCTGTTCCGGGGCTGGATGCTGCGCCAGACGGCGGCCTTTCAGAAGAATCCGATCTTCCTGATGGTCTTCACGGGCCTGGCGTTCTCCGCCGTGCACCTGGACTTCAATCCCGACGCCTTCATCGCCCGCACGATCATGGGCGCGGGCTTCGCCTACATGACCCTGCGCCTGGGCGGGCTGGAGTTCAGCACCGGCGCCCACGCGGCCAACAACATCCTCATCGTCATCTTCCTGGAACCCCTGACCCTGAGGCCCCCGGCGGCCACCGGCGGCATGTCCATGGCCTCGGTGGTCCAGGACGTCCTGCTCTGCGCCGGCTACGTGCTGATCACCGAGGCGGTGGCGCGCATTCCGTGGCTGCGCCGCTGGACCGAGGTGCGCGACGAGGAGCTCAGCGGCGGGTCGGCCCAGCCGGCGGCGCTGTTCGGCTGACGGGCGGCTTCAGGCCGCCTTCGGATCCTCGTCCTCGATCCAGTGCTGCGGCGGGGCCTTGGCCTTGAGATCCAGCAGGGCGGCGCGCAGCCGGTCGATGAAGGCCGTGCGTTCGCCGCACCAGGCCAGCGGCTCGCCCACCAGCACAGTGCAGTTCATCGGCACCGGCACCAGGGTCCCCTTGGGCAGCACGCGCCCGGCGCCCTCCAGCCACACCGGGATCACCGGCGCCTGGGGGAAGGCCTCGGCCAGACGCGCCACCCCGGCCTTCAGCCGCCCCATGGCGTCGGAGGCGTCGCCGCGCGTGCCCTCCGGGAAGATGATGATGATGTCGCCCCGGGCCAGGGCCTCGCGCGCCGGCGCCAGGACGTCCTCGTTCGTCCCCGCGGCCGGCCCGCCGCGAACGATCGGCACGATGCCGATGATGCGCCGCGAGAACCAGCCGATCATCGGCCCCTTGAGGAAATAGTCCGCCGCAGCCACCGGCCTGAGGCGCCCCAGGGCCGCCAGGGGAAAGATGGTCAGCAGCAGCAGGGTGTCCACGTGGCTGTTGTGGTTGGCGGCGATGATCGCCGGCCCCTTGGCGGGCAGGCGCTGGCGATCGACCACGTCCGCGCCGGTGAAGAGGCGCGCCAGGGGCATGGCCACGAACAGCAGGAAGGCGAGGCGGATCGGGTTCATCAGAACCGCTCGAGGGCGAAGAACGCCAGCAGATGGAAGTAGAGCGGGGCGGTGAAGGTCAAGCTGTCGGCGCGGTCCAGCATGCCGCCGTGGCCGGGGATCAGGGCGCTGGTGTCCTTGACCCCGATGTCGCGCTTGACCGCCGACATGGTCACGTCGCCGGCGAAGCCCGCCAGCGGCAGGGCGAACGCCATCCAGAAGCGGCCCCATCCAGCCAGGGGCGCGAGATACGGCCCCAGGAACCAGATCACCGCCGCCGTGGTCGCCCAGCCGCCCAGGAAACCCTCCCAGGTCTTGTTGGGACTGACCTTGGGGGTGATCTTGCGCCGTCCGAACAGCTTGCCCCAGACATACTGCGCCACGTCGTTGAGTTCGGTGACGAAGAGCAGCAGGAACACCATCCCCGCCGGGCCCGCCGGCAGGCGCTCGGTCAGCGGCGTCTTCATCAGGAAGGCCGCGAAACCCAGGCTGTAGACGCAGGTCACCAGGCCCCAGTGCAGGGTCGCCGCCCTGGCCAGATAGGCCTGGGTCTGGCCGACGCAGGCCATCAGGAACGGCGCCACCATGAAGCAATAGACCGGGATGAAGACCAGGTAGACGCCGTACTGATCCAGCGCCACGAAGGCGTAGTTGATCGGAATGACCAGGTAGGCGGCAAGGATGATCAGCCGGTCCTCGCGCCGCGACGGCGCCAGCGACAGGAATTCGCGCAGGGCGATGAAGGAGATTACCGCGAAGAGGGCCGTCGTCGCCTGCCAGCCCAGCAGCAGGGCCGTCGCCAGCAGGGCGATCATCACCCACCAGGAGTTCACCCTCTGCCTTAGATTGGTGTAGTCCTTGCCAGGGCGAACCACAGGTAGCAGGGCGGCCGCCAGGGCGCCCAGGGAGAGGATCGCCAGGACGACGCCTAGGCCCCAGATCACGGCGGGGGCCGCCGGGGGGACATGCCAGGCCGCGGGCAGCGGCAGGGTGATGGGGGACGTCATGGCCAAAACAAGCTTGTCCCTTGCCGGGCTCGCGCGTGCAACCGTCGTGCACGTCGGCTTCGCATTTCTCTTCATGGGTGGGTGGGCGCTGTTCGCCAACCGGGCGCATGGCTGGGGCGCCGTCGCGCCGGCCCTGGCCCAGGGCGCGATGTCCGGCCTGATCACCCTGGTGCTCAAGCACGCCCTGGAAGGCGTCGGCCGGCGCATGCGCGGCCCCGCCGCCTATGTCGCCCCGCCGTTCATCTCGGCGGCGACCATCGCGACCCTGCTGATCGTCGTGCACGGCCTGATCGGCACGCCGGAGATCGCCGCCACCATCGCCGTGCCTTGGTCGGTCTCGACCCTCTATGCCATCGTCTACGCCGCGACCCTCGCCCGGGCGCGCCGGGAAGCGGAGATCGACGCTGGCTGACCTCGACAATCGACGCCCGATCCGCAGCCGGGGTTCCGGCTGGGCCAAGGGGCTGGCGGCCCTGCTGGCGCGCCTGGGCGTCAGCCCCAACGCCATCTCGGGCATGAGCGTGGCCTTCGCGATCCTGGGCGGCGCCTGCTTCCTGCGCTCGGCCGCGACCCAAGGCTGGGCCCACGCCATCGACCTGGTTCTGGCGGGCCTCTGCGTCCAGCTGCGCCTGGTGTGCAACCTGCTCGACGGTCTGGTGGCGGTGGAGCACGGCAAGGGCTCGACCGCCGGGCCGATCTGGAACGAGCTGCCCGACCGCTTCGCCGATGTCTTCTTCCTGGCCGGCGCCGGCTATGGCGCGGGGCTGATGGGCATGGGCGAAGCCGCCGCCGTGGCCGGTTGGATCGCCGCCGCGGCCGCCGTCTCCACCGCCTATGTGCGCGAACTGGGCCGGGGCCTGGGTTTCCCCGCCGACTTCTCCGGCCCCTTCGCCAAGCCGCAACGCATGGCCGCCCTGACCCTCGCCGCCGCGGTCAGCGCCGCCGAGGGCCTGTGGGGCTGGCGGGGCCAGACCCTGCTGATCGCCCTGGCCATCATTGCTCTGGGGACCCTGGCCACGGTCGCCCGTCGCACCCTGACCCTGGCCGGCCGCCTGAAAGACCGCGCCGGCTGAGGCTTGCGGGCGCGGCCGCGCCGACGGCTAATGGCGCGCGACAGGACAACGGGCCTCGGGAGGATGATGCATGGCTCTGGTGAGCGTGGAACGGCGCGGCGGGACGGCGGTGATCACCTACGCCAACCCGCCGCTGGGCACGATGACGGCGCCGGGATCGGCGGAGATGCTGGCGGCGGTGGCGGCGGCCTCGGCGGACCCCGCCGTCCGGGCCATCGTCCTGACCGGCGGCCTGCCGGACATCTTCATCCGCCACTACGACATCGGCGAACTCAACGTCATGGGCCAGCGCCTGGCCCCCGGCGCGCCATCCGCGGCCCGCCAGCCCGAGGCGGTGGGCAAGCCCGGCGGGACGTTCGGCGAGCTGGTGGACGCCATCGCCGCCGCGCCCAAGCCGGTGATCGCGGCGATCAACGGGCTTTGCATGGGCGGCGGCTTCGAGATCAGCCTGGCCTGCGACATCCGCATCGCCGCCACGGGCGCGGCCGCCATCGGCCTGCCGGAGACGCGGGTCGGCATCTTCCCGGGCGGCGGCGGCACCCAGCGCCTGCCGCGGGTGATCGGCGAGGCGCGGGCGCTGGAGATGATCCTGCGCGGGCGCACCGTCACCGGCGCCGAGGCGGCGCAGATCGGCATGGTCCACGAGGCCGCGCCAGACGCCCTGGCCAGGGCGCTGGAGATCGCGGCGGAGTTCGAGGGCAAGGGCGCGGAAGGGGTGGCCTACGCCAAGCGCCTTACCCGCGCGGCCCTTGACCGCCCCCTGGGCGAGGGCCTGGACGACGAGCGCCGGAGTTTCGTTGAGGTGATGCGGACGGAGGGCGCCCGCCGGGGCCTCGAGGCCGGCCTGCCGCCGAACCAGATCCAGGAGCTTTGAAGCCCGGCTTGCCGGGCGGCTTGCCGAACGTCTTGGCGTTGACGCGATCGTCGGCCTTGCCGGCGCCCTTGTGGCCGGCCTTGGCCGGCGCCTTGGGCGGCTTGGGCTTGATCTTCGGCTTGGCCCAGCCGGCCTTGTAGACCTTCTTCGCCGGCTCTTCCGGCGGGTTGAGGATCGCTTCCTCGCGGGCCGCGTCGACCTTGCGGCGCTCGGACTGGGCGCTGGCCGGGGCCTTGTACTGGGGCCGGTCGCCCTTGGGCAGGTTGGCCGGATCGATGAACTCGGCCAGCTGCTCGCGCACCACCCGGGGGCCGACCTCCTCCACCGCCCCCACCGCCAGGGTGCCCAGGGCGAAGGGGCCGTAGGCGAGGCGGATCAGGCGGTTGACGGTGACGCCCAGGGCTTCCAGCACCCGGCGCACCTCGCGGTTCTTGCCTTCCGAAAGGGTGACGGTGATCCACAGGTTGGCCGCGCCCTGGCCCTCCTTGACCTTGTCCAGCGTCGCCTCGATCGGCCCATAGTGGACCCCGTCGACGGTGATGCCGTCCTTGAGCTTGTCGAGCCTGGCCTGGTCGATGCGGCCCCGAGCGCGGGCGCGGTAGCGGCGGGCCCAGGCGTTCGACGGCAGCTCCAGCGCCCGCGCCAGCCCGCCGTCGTTGGTCAGCAGCAGCAGCCCCTCGGAATTGAGGTCCAGCCGGCCGATGGAGATCAGCCTGGGCAGGCCCTCGGGCAGGGTCTCGAACACCGTCGGCCGGCCCTTGGGGTCGTTGTGCGTGGTCACCAGGTTCGGCGGCTTGTGATAGCGGAACAGACGCGCCGGCTCGGCCTCGCCCACCACCTCGCCGTCGACGGTGACGATGTCGCCCTCGCCGACCTTCACCGCCGGGGTGGTCAGGACCTGGCCGTTCAGGGCTACGCGGCCAGCCTCGATCAGGCGCTCGACTTCGCGGCGCGAGGCGACCCCGGCGCGGGCCAGGATCTTGGCCACGCGCTCGCCGCCCCCTTCGGGACCATCCTCGGCGTCGGCCGGGCCGGCCCCGGGCACGGTCCAGTTGTTGGCCGGGCTGGGCTTTTCGGGCGCGGCGGGCGTTGCGGCCGCGGCGGAGGCTTGACCCTGGGACCCGGGACGTTTTCGGTGCTTGGAATGGCCGACCATGACCTGAGCACCATGCGCATCGCCCTCGCGGAGGCGCAAGCCGCCGCCGAGCGGGGCGAGGCGCCGATCGGCGCGGTGGTCGTCGATCCGGCCACCGGCGAGGTCATCGCCCAGGCGGCCAACAGCCCCATCGCCAGCCACGACCCCACCGCCCACGCCGAGATCCTGGCCCTGCGCGCGGCGGCGGCCAAGCTGGGCAACTACCGGCTGACGGGCCTGACCCTGGTGGTGACGCTCGAGCCCTGCGCCATGTGCGCCGGCGCCATCAGCCACGCGCGCATCGGCCGGCTGGTGTTCGGGGCGACCGACGCCAAGGGCGGCGCGGTGGTCTCGGGCCCGCGCTTCTTCGAGCAGCCCACCTGCCACTGGCGGCCCGACGTTGAGGGCGGTGTCCTGGCCGACGAGAGCGCCGACCTGTTGCGCTCGTTCTTTCGCGCCCGGCGCGCCTAGTCGGGCTTGCCCGCCGCGCGGTCCGGTCGGATGATCGCCCCCTTAAGAAACACATTTCAAACGGGAGGATTTCGAACATGGGATTGCTTGACGGAAAGGTCGCCATCGTCACCGGCGGCGGCAACGGCCTCGGCGAGGCCTATTGCAGACTGTTCGCCCAGGAAGGCGCGGCCGTGGTGGTCAACGACCTGGGCGGCGCGCGCGACGGCACGGGCGGCAGCATGTCCGCGGCCCAGAAGGTGGTCGACGAGATCAAGGCGGCCGGCGGACGGGCGGTGGCCAACGGCGACGACGTCTCCACCATGGAGGGCGGCCAGCGCATCTTCCAGACCGCCATGGACCACTTCGGGCGGGTGGACATCCTGGTCAACAACGCCGGCATCCTGCGCGACAAGACCTTTTCCAACACCTCCGAGGCCGACTGGGACGCGGTGGTCAAGGTGCACCTGAAGGGCACCTACTGCTGCACCATGCCGGTGTGGAACTACTTCAAGGACAACCAGGTGAAGGGGGTCATCGTGATGACCTCGTCGACCTCGGGCCTCTACGGCAACTTCGGCCAGTCCAACTACGGCGCGGCCAAGGCCGGCATCTACGGCTTCATGCGCGTGCTCTCCATCGAGGGGCGCAAGTACGGCATCCGCGTCTGGGGCCTTGCGCCGGGCGCCTTCACCCGCATGACCTCGGACCTGCCGGGCCGCAAGGACAAGGAGCCCGATCCCATGAGCCTGCCCGAGCGCATCGCGCCCGGCGTGCTCTACATGGT
>JAFEEA010000105.1 GCA_018241335.1 Pseudomonadota bacterium | reverse complement strand
TCCCCTTGCGGGAGAAGGTGTCAGCGAAGCTGACGGATGAGGGGTCGACGGAACGAGGGGGATTGTCCTGCCAGACGCTAATCTCGAAGGCCGCGTCGACCCCTCATCCGACCCGCTGCGCGGGCCACCTTCTCCCGCAAGGGAAGAAGGGCTTTTGGGCTCTCGAGACGGAGTATCGGCCTGGCGTCGGGGCGCGGTCCCTAACCTTCGATCGTCATCTGGGTCTGCAGGACCAGGGCCAGCAGCTTGCCGTCGGCGTTGGTCACCCGGGTCTGCCAGACGCTGGAGCGGCGGCCGATGTGCAGGGGCGTGGCCTCGCCGGTGACGGTCTCCCCGGCCTTGGCGCTGCCCAGGAAGTTGGTCTTGCTTTCCAGGGTGGTGGTCCAGGTTCCCGGCTTGAGGTTCAGCGCCCCGCCCACGGCGCCGAGGGCGTCGGCGAAAGCCATGTAGGCGCCGCCGTGCAGGATCGAGCCGGCGGTGCAGAGGTCGTCGCGGACCAGAAGGCGCCCCACCACGCGGGCCTTGTCGCGTTCGACGATTTCGACCCCCATCAGGTTGGCGAAGGGCATTCCCGTGTCGGCCATCGTCGGCGTCCTTGCGTCTGGCATGCTACAATCCGTCTCGTTCAACCCTTGCCGGCCGTCCCGACCTTGCCCAAATCCGCGGCAGGGCCTAATGCAGCCGCTCGCTATTCGTAAGGAGAGACCGATGGGTTACCGGGTCGCCGTCGTCGGCGCCACGGGCAACGTGGGCCGTGAGATGCTGAACATCCTCGAGGAAGTGAACTTCCCCGTGGACGAAATCCACGCCATCGCCTCGCGCAAATCCATCGGCGTCGAAGTCGGCTGGAAAGACGGCGTCATCAAGTGCGAGGACGTCGAGCAGTTCGACTTCTCGACGGTCGACGTGGTGCTGATGAGCGTCTCCGGCTCGTTCTCCAAGGAGTGGTCGCCCAAGATCGGCGCGGCCGGCCCCATCGTCATCGACAATTCCTCCGCCTGGCGCATGGACCCCGACGTCCCGCTGATCGTGCCAGAAGTGAATCCCGACGATGTCAGCTATGCGTCGCGCAAGAACATCATCGCCAACCCGAACTGCTCCACCGCCCAGCTGGTGGTGGCGCTGAAGCCGCTGCACGACGCGGCCAAGATCAAGCGGGTGGTGGTGTCGACCTACCAGTCGGTCTCCGGCGCGGGCAAGGAAGGCATGGACGAGCTGTGGGACCAGACCAAGGGCGTCTTCGTCCTGGGCCCCTCCGAGCCCAAGAAGTTCCCCAAGCAGATCGCCTTCAACGTCATCCCCTACATCGGCAGCTTCAACGACGACGGCTACACCGACGAAGAAGCCAAGATGTGGAACGAGACCCACAAGATGATCGATCCGGCCATCAAGCTGACGGTCACCTGCGTGCGCGTGCCGGTGATGGTCGGCCACTCCGAGGCGGTGAACGTGGAGTTCCACTCGCCCCTGGACGAGGACGAGGCGCGCGACATCCTGCGCGACGCTCCCGGCCTGGTGGTGATCGATAAGCGGGACTCCACCGGCTACATCACGCCCAAGGAAGCCCAGGGCGAGTTCCCGGTGTTCGTCTCGCGCATCCGCAACGACACCACGGTCGAGCACGGCATCTCCATGTGGGTGGTGGCCGACAACCTGCGGAAAGGCGCCGCCCTCAACGCCGTGCAGATCGCCGAGCTCCTGCACGAGCGCGGCCTGATCGGGCGCAAGGTCCTGGCTTGACCCAGGCCGCCGCGGCGCCCGACGGGAGCTCCCGCCAGGCGCTAGCGGCGGGGGTCGGATGTTATGTCTTCTGGGGGCTCTTGCCGGCCCTCTTCATGCTGATGAACCACGCCGGCGCGACGCCCTGGGAGATCCTGGGCGAGCGCACGCTGTGGGCGGCGCCGTGGGCCGCCGGGCTGGTGCTGATCGCCGGCCAGGGCGGACACCTGCGCCAGGTGCTGGCCGATCCCCGGACGCTGGGGCTGCTGACCGTCTCGGCCCTGTTGATCGGGACCAACTGGGCGACCTATGTCTGGGCCGTGGGCAATGGACACACCCTGGACGCGGCCCTGGGCTACTACATCATTCCGCTGTTCAACATGGCGGCGGGGGCGCTGCTCTTCCGTGAGCGGATCGATCGGTTCGGCCTGACCGCCATCGCCCTCGCGGCGGTGGGGGTGGCGGTGCAGACCCTGGCGGTCGGGCGGCTGCCGCTGCTGTCGCTGGTGCTGGCGATCAGCTTTGGGCTCTACGGCGTCATCCGCAAGCAGGTGCGCGCCGAGGCCCAGACCGGGCTGCTGGTCGAGTGCGCCCTGATGGCCGTGCCTGGGCTGATCTATGTGGCCTGGCTGCATCATTCGGGCGGCGGGGTCGCCTGGCGAACGCCCGGCGCGACCCTGCTGCTGGCGACGACCGGGCCGGCGACGGTCCTGCCGCTGGCCCTGTTCGCCTGGGCGGCGCGGCGGCTGCCGCTGTCGACGGTGGGCTTCCTGCAGTTCATCGGCCCGACCATGAGCTTCGGCGTGGGCCTGGCGGCCGGCGAGCCGCTGACGCCGCTGCGAGCCCTGAGCTTCGTGTTCATCTGGGCGGGGGCCGTGGCTTTCGCCTTCGGCGCCTGGCGCGCGGGCCGACGGGTCGCGCTCAGATAGCTTCGTAGGCCGCCTCGATGAGGCGTCGGGCGCGGGCGTCGTCGATCAGCTCCGCCGACTGACGGTTCATGACGTAGGCCCCCGAAACCCCGGTCTCGGGATCGGCGAAGGCGCAGGAGCCGCCCCAGCCGGAGTGGCCGAACGCCTCGCGCCCGGGGCCATAGAGGCCCAGCCCCTCGTTGCGGATGAAGCCGGCGCCCCAAGCGATGTCGTAGGGCAACACAAGATCGCGCCCCTTGATGCGCGCCCGCGACGCCGCCTCGGCCTCGCCGCCGGCCAGGACCTGCACGCCGTCCAGGCGGCCGTGACCGGCCAGGGCCGCGAACAGCCGCGCCAGGGCGGGCGCAGTGGCGTGACCGTTGGCCGAGGGGATCTCCGCGCGCCGCCAGGCCGCCTCGCCCCGGCCGCCGGGCTGGGCCCACTTGGTGAAGAAAGCCAGGCGCTTGGGCTCGGTGATCTCGCCCAGGTTCGGCATCGCCGGCGGGCGGCGCACGTCGCTGAGGCGATGGTCCTCGCTCTCGGGCAGGCCGATCCAGAGGTCGAGGCCCAGGGGTCCGGCGATATCCTCGCGAAGGGCGCGCCCGAGGGTGCGACCGTCGACCCGCCGGAAGATCTCGCCGGCCAGGTAGCCGAAGGTCACCGGGTGATAGCCGCTGGCCGTTCCGGGCGGCCACAGCGGCGTCATGGCCGCCAGGCGCGCGCAGAGGGAATGCCAGTCGAACCACTCGGCGGGGTCCATCGGGCCGGGAATGCCGCACAGCCCCGCCTGGTGAGACAGGACCTGCTCGACGGTCAGGCGGTCCTTGCCGGCCGCGCCGAACTCGGGCCACAGGTCCGCTACCCGATCGCTGTAGTCCAGCCGGCCCTGGCCGACCAGGCGAGCGATCATCAGGGCGCTGACGCCCTTGGTGGTGGAGAACACCGGGGTCAGGGTTGTCTCGTCGAAGGGGCGCGTGGCGGCGCGGTCGGCCCAGCCGCCGATCAAGTCGACGACGACCTCGCCGTCGATGGCCAGGGCGAAGCGGGCGCCCATCTCGCGGCCCTCGGCGAAGTTGGCCTCGAAGGCGGCGCGCACGGCGGCGAAGCGCGGCGGGCAGAGGCCGCGAACGGTTCCGGCCGCATCCTCAGCCACCGATCATCTCCACCTGCACCAGGGGCGAGACGCCCAGGCTGGCGGGAAAGGCGCCCGCCGGCAATTCGTCCAGGCCCTCGGCCGCCGCGACGGCCTCGGCGACGCCCGAGGCCGCCCCGATCAGGGCGGCCGCGGGATCCAGATCCAACGCCAGGCCAGCGGTGAAGAGGGCGGTCAGCAGGTCGCCCGTCCCGTTGGGCGCGCGTTCCGCCCGCGCGTGCGAGGCGAGGATGGCGCCGGCCGCGTCGGCGTAGACCACGCCGATGGCCTCGCCCGCGGTGATGGACGAGACCAGGGTCGGCTTGCGCACGATGCGGGCGGCGAAGGCGGCGCTGGCCGCGTCGGTGACCTGGCAGCCGGAGAGGCGGGTCAGCTCCCAGGCGTTGGGGGCGATGAGGTCGGCCCGGGGCAGCAGCTCGGCGACGATGGCCTCGGCCACGGCCTCCTGGACGTAGAGGCCCGGTCCCTCGTCGCCCATGATCGGGTCGACGACCAGGCCGGCGTCGGGACTGGCGGCGCGGACGGCGTCGAGGGCCTGGGCGGCGACGGCCACCTGTTCGGCGCTGCTGAAATGGCCGGTGATCACGGCGGACAGGGACCTGAAGACGCCCTGGGCCTCGATGGCCTCCAGCATGGCCCGCATGGTCGCCGCCTCGACCGCGGCGCCGCCCGGCGGGCCCCAGCCCGGATGGCGGCCGAGCAGGGTGGTGGGAACCAGGATCGGATCGATGCCCAGCCGGGCGAGCGCCAGGGCCTGGGCTCCGCCGCCCACCCGGCTGGAGGCCACGAAGCTGGACAGGATCAGGACGCTGGGCATGGACGCGGTCTCACCTTCCGCGCGAAGCCGGCGGCGAGGCCTTGTACTATGCGCGGCGGGGACGCGGAACGGTTGCTGTTCCGCGGACAGTGTCGGGAAGTGGAGGCGGGACGGCCCGAGGTTTTGACGATGGAGTCAAAAAGAACAAACCCGCCGCGGGGGATAATCGCGGCGGGCTTGAAAGGCCTTGGTCTATCGATCCAAGCGGGCGTTTCCTCCCCGAAACGCCGGAGACGAAGGCTTTTTGAGGGGCCTTGCTGTCTCTCGCAGGGTCAGAAAACGGCATAATCCTTTCGCTGTCAACGCGCCCCTTACCCAAAAAGGGAAGATTTCACGCCGATTTCAACGGGCCGGGGTGATTTTTGGACCCGGAGGTCAAATCTAACACCCGTCCCGCGCGAATAATTTTGTGCAACGATGTCAAAATCAGGATTTTGCGCCGCCCACGGCCGCCGCCAGGGATTCGGCGACGGGGCTGGAGGCCTCGAAGACATAGGCGGGATTGGTCACGGTCACCGGCCCGACGCCGGCCTCGGCCAAAGCCTGGGACGCGGCGAACAGATCCTTGGACGAGACCAGCACGCCGTTGGCGCGCGCGGCCTGGTCGGGGGCGGAGAAGGCCTTCACCGCCTTGCGCGCGGCGGCCTCCTGCTCGGCGGGCCAGACCAGGGAGGCGATGGTCTTGCCGCGCGCCCGGGCTTCGACGATGGCCAGCAGCCGCCGCAGGGCGCCGAGCTGGTCCGCCGTCCAGGCCGCGGCCAGCGAACCGGCCAGCTGGGCCTGGCTCTTGATGATCACACCATCGCCGACGATCTTGAGGTTGTTGGCCTCCAGGGTCGCGCCGCTGGTGGTGATGTCGACGACGATCTCCGCCGCCCCGGCGGCCGGCGCGCCTTCGGTGGCGCCGCTGGACTCCACGATACGGTAGTCGGCGATGCCGTGCCGGGCGAAGAAGCCGCGCGTCTGGGTCAGGTACTTGGTGGCCACCCGCATGCGCCGCCCGGTGCGGGCGAGGTAGAGATGGGCCACGTCGTCCAGGTCGGCCATGGAGTCCACGTCGACCCAGCTCTTGGGCGCGGCCACCACCAGGTCGGCGCGGCCGAAGCCCAGGGCGCGCAGCAGCATCACCCGTGAATCCAGGCTCTCGCCGAACTCGCGCAGCAGGTCCTCGCCCGTGACGCCCAGGTGCGCCTCGCCGGCATAGAGGGCCGCGGCGATGTCCGACGCCGAGAGCAGGCGCACGGCGACGCCGCCGATGCCGTCCATGCGCGCGGAATAGCCCCGCCCACCCGAGCCGACGATGGGCAGGCCGCAGTCGGCCAGCCAGGCCTCGGCCTGTTCCTTGAGGCGCCCCTTGGAGGGGATGGCCAGGATGAGGTCTTCGCTCACGGCCGTCCTCCCACCCAGGCGCGGCCAGGCCGCACCATGCAGCCCACGGCGCCCGTCTGAACCCGCGCGCCGAGGCGCCCGGGCAATCCGTCATAGCGACCGCCCGCGGCGACCGGCTGGTCGTCCGGCAGGGCGGCGCTGCGCACCTCGAACAGCATGCCGTCGTAGTAGCCGAAGTTGCGGCCGAAGGCGGCGGAGAAGCGCATGGCCTCGGTCGGCACGCCTTCCGCGCGCAGGGCGTCCAGCCGGCGGGCCCAGGCGCCGAGCGCCGCCTCCAGCTCACGCCGGCCCGATCCGCCCAGGAGGGCGATGGCCGCGAAGGCCTCGCGCGGGGCGTCCGACACCGCCAGGAAGCGGCGGATCAGCTGGGCCTGGTCCTCGCGCAGGCGCGTGGCGCGGGCGAGGGCGGCGCGTTCGGCCAGGCGATGGACGATCTCCCCGGCCGAGCGTCCGCCAACCGGTTCGATCCCGGCCAGGGCCCAGACCTCCTCCAGCACGGCGGTCGCCTCGGATTCCGGCAGGTTGGTCAGCAGGCCGGCCAGGCGCTCGCCGCCGCGGCTGGCCGCGCGCTCGGCCTCGGCGGCGCCGTCCAGCTCGGCGCGCAGGCGGCGGGGGCTGCCGAAGGCCCGCTTCAGGCGCGCGGCCAGGGGCGCGGCCAGGTCCAGGCTGTCGATGAAGGCGCCGAACAGGCCGACGTCGCCCAGCAGCAGGGTCAGGTCCTTGCGGCCCCCCGCCGCCGCCGATCGCCAGGCCATGGCGGCGATCTCGGCGTCCGCGCCGGTGGCGTCGCCGGCCTCGAAGACTTCCAGCCCGATCTGCAGGAACTGTTCGGCGCGCTCGGACCCCCGGGGGGCGACGCGATAGGCGTGGCCTTCGTAGGCGTAGCGGCCGATGGTCTTGCCGGACTCGATGAAGGCGCGGACGGCGGGAATGGTGAAGTCCGGCCGCAGGGCCTCCTCCGCCGCCCCATCGCCCTGGACCACGAACAGGCGCTCGCGCAGGCCTTCGCCCGCCAGGTCGAGCAGCAGGCCCAGGGGCTGAAGGATCGGGGCGTCCAGCGCCAGGGCGCCGGCTTCGGCGAACGGGGCGCGGATCGCGTCCAGCACCTTGGCCGGGGCGGGGATCTCCATCCTCATTTTTCGGCGGCCTCCACGATGGCGCGGACGGTGGCGACCAGTTCGGCGCGCGGCACGACCACCTGGCCGGGACGCTCCTTGCGCCAGGCCTCGTTGTCGGCGACGCCGGCCGAGAGGGCGCGGCCCAGGTCCAGGTCCTTGATGGTCACCGTGCCGGCGGCGATCTCGTCGCCGCCCAGGATGACGGCGGCCGGGGCCATGCGGCGGTCGGCGTACTTCATCTGGGCCTTCATGCCCGACGACCCCAGATAGACCTCGGCCGGCACCCCGGCGGCGCGCAGGTCGGCGGCGGCGGCGAAATAGGCGGCCATGTGCGCCTGGTCGAAGGCGATCACCACCACGGGGCCTCGTCCTTGAGCGGCCGCCGCCCGGCCACTGGCCGCCAGGGCCGCGGCCAGGCGCGAGACCCCGAAGGAGAAGCCGGTGGCGGGGGTGCGCTCGCCGGTGAAGCGCGCCACCAGGTCGTCGTACCGCCCGCCGCCGCCGATGGAGCCGAAGCGCATCACCTCGCCCTTCTCGTCGGTGACCTCGGTCTTCAGCTCGGCCTCGAAGACGGCGCCGGTGTAGTACTCCAGGCCGCGCACCACGGAGGGATCGAAGATCGCCCGCGTCTCGCCGACCCCGAGCGATGCCAGGGCCTCGCCGATGCGGGCCAGTTCGGCCAGGCCCTCGTCGCCCTCGGCCGAGCCGCCGATGACATTCGACAGGCGGTCAAGCGTGGCGGCGCGGCTGTCGCGCCCGGCTTCCACGAAGGCCAGGACGGAGTCGATGGCCGCCGAGCCCAGCCCGGCGCCCTTGGTGAAGGCGCCGCTTTCGTCCTTGCGCCCGGCGCCCAGCAGGGCCTTGACGCCTTCGGGGCCCAGGCGGTCCAGCTTGTCGACGGCGCGCAGGACGGTGAGCTTCTGGCCCACGTCCTCGACCCCGGCGGCGCTGAGCAGGCCGTTGAGGAGCTTGCGGTTGTTGATCTTCAGCACATAGGCGTCGGCGGGCAGGCCGGCGGCGGCGTAACCCTCCACCGCCATGGCGATGATCTCGGCGTCCGCCTCCGGGCGGGCCGAACCCACCGTGTCGGCGTCGCACTGAACGAACTCGCGGTATCGGCCCGGTCCCGGCTTCTCGTTGCGCCACACCGTGCCGAAGGCGTAGCGGCGGAAGGGCTTGGGCAGGCCGTCCCAGTTCTCGGCCACGAACCGCGCCAGCGGCGCGGTCAGGTCGTAGCGCAGGGCCATCCACTGGTCGTCGTCGTCCATCAGGGCGAAGACGCCCTCGTTGGGGCGATCGGAGTCGGGCAGGAACTTGCCCAGGGCGTCGGCGTACTCGAACGCGCCCGTTTCCAGGGCCTCGAAGCCATAGGCCTCATAGACGCGCGACACCGCCTCCAGGATGCGGCGCTCGGCGCCGAGGGCGGCGGACCGGCGGTCCTGGAAGCCGCGCGGCGCGCGGGCCTTGGGTCGGAAGGGGGCCTCGCTGGTCATGGGCGCGCGCTTACCCGTTCGCAGGGGCGGGAGCAAGGAAAGGGAAGGTCCATCGTCAATTCCGGGTTCGGGAAGGGTCGACGGATGGAGCGGGCGCCCCATCCGGTTGGCGGGGCGCGGTGAGCGGGCTTGTCCTTAAGCCAAGCGCGTCCGGCCCGGCCCGCCGTGGCGGGTGGGATGCGAGCCGTGATGATGGTCGCGCGGGCTGAACATGGCCGGGCTCATAGCCGAAAGCCGCGGCGGGCGCCAGGGCGAAGGCCTCTTGCGCGTAGACGGTCTTCGATATATCAGATTATAGATATATCTAAGATCATCTAGGAAGCTCTCATGTCCGATACCCCAGAACCGCTCCGCCGCCGCCCGCCGCTGCAGGCCTGGCCCCTGACCGTCGTCGACGCCCTGGACGTCACCCCCCGCATGCGCCGCGTGCGTTTCGTGGGCGAGACGCTGGAGGCGTTTCCCTGGCGGCCCGGCCAGGACCTCGTGCTGAACCTGCCCACGCCGCAGGGCGAGGCGCGCCGCCACTATACGATCCGCGCCTTCGACCGCGCCGAGCAGCGGCTGGACATCGACTTCGCCCTGCACGGCGACAGCCCCGCCACCCGCTGGGCCCGGTCCGCCAAGCTCGGCGACGCCCTGGTGGCGCACGGCCCGCGCGGCCGCAACGTGGTCCGCCCGGAGGCCGACTGGCATCTGCTGGTGGGCGACGAGACGGCCCTGCCGGCCATCCTGGCCATGCTGGAAAGCCTGCCGCCGGCGGCGCGGGCGATGGCCTTCATCGAGGTTCGCGACGCCGACGAGCGCCAGGCGCCGGCCATCGTGGCCGACGTCGACCTGACCTGGCTGCATCGGGGCGGCCCCGCCGTCGCCGCCAGCCGCGGGCTGATCGATCGCCTGGCCCTCTTCGCCCCGCCCCCGGGCGCTGGCCACGCCTGCGTGATCGGCGAGACGGCCATGGTGCGCGCCGTGCGCCAGGGCCTGATCGCCAAGGGCCTGCCGCGCGAGCGGATTTCGGCCGAAGGCTATTGGCGGCCCGGCCGCGTCGGCGGGCACGACCATGTCTTCGACGCCGCCGAGGTGGTGGAGCGGGTGGCCGAGCGGGTCTCCGGCCGGGTGGCCGCGGCGATCAACCGGCGGCTCAGCCCTTCAGCCGGGCGATAAGGTCGGCGGTGGAGGGGTCGTGGTCGCCCGCCGGCCCGCCCTCCAGCTCGGCCAGCACCCGGCTCGCCAGGGTCTTGCCCAGCTCCACGCCCCACTGGTCGAAGCTGTTGATGCCCCACAACACCCCTTCGACGAAGGCCTTGTGCTCATAGAGGGCGATCAGGGCGCCCAGGCTCTCGGGCTTCAGGTCCGGCAGAAGGATGAAGCTGGTGGGGCGGTCGCCGGGGAAGGTCCGCTGGGGCGCCAGGCGGGCGATCTCGTCGGCCGGAACGCTTTTAGTTTGAAGTTCAACTATCACCTCGTCCTGGGTCCGCCCCCGCATCAGCGCCTCGCCCTGGGCGATGGCGTTGGCCAGCAGCTTGGCGTGCGACCCGGCCGGTCCCTCGTCGCTCGCCGCTGCGGCGATGATGTCCACGGGGATGATGTCGGTCCCCTGGTGCAGGAGCTGGAAGAAGGCGTGCTGGCCGTTGGTGCCGGCGTCGCCGAACACCGCCGCCGCGGTGGGGCGCTTGAGCGGCGCGCCGTCGGCGGCGACGCGCTTGCCGTTGGACTCCATCTCCAGCTGCTGCAGGAAGGCGGGCAGCAGGGCGAGACGCCGGGCGTACGGCACGACCGCGCGTAGCGGCCGCCCCAGGCCGTTGCGGTTGGCCAGGTGCGCCAGCGCCAGCAGCACCGGGGCGTTGGACGCCAGGGGCGCGGCGCGGAAGTGCTCGTCCATGGCCCGCGCGCCCTCGAGGAAGCGGTGGAAGGCGCCCCAGCCGAGGCCGATGGCGCAGGAGAGCCCCACCGCGGACCACACCGAATAGCGCCCGCCCACCCAGTCCCAGAACGGAAACACCCGGTCAGCCGCCACGCCGAAGTCGCCGGCGCCGCCGACATTGGCGCTGACCGCCGCGAAGTGCGCCTTGGCGCCTTCGGTTCCCACGCTCGCCGCCAGCCAGTCGCGGGCGGCGGTGGCGTTGGCCAGGGTCTCGAGGGTGGTGAAGGTCTTGGAGACGGCGATCACCAGGGTCTCGGCGGGGTCGAGGCCGGCCAGGGCGGCGGCGATCTCGGCGCCGTCGACATTGGCGGCGAAACGCAGCTCGATGCGCGGCTGCAGAGGCTTCAGCGCTTCCCAGACCAGCCGCGGGCCCAGGTCCGACCCGCCGATGCCGATGTGGACGACAGCGCGGAACGGCTTGCCCGTCGCGCCGCGGATGGTCTCGGTGCGCACGCCCTCCGCGAAGGCGGCCATGCGCGCGCGGGTTTCCTCGACCTCGCCGGAGACGGGATCGCCGGCCGCGCGGTAGCCCGCGCCGTCCTCGGCCCGCAACGCCATGTGCAGGGCCGGGCGGCCCTCGGAGGCATTGACGATGTCGCCGCCGAAGAGTCGCGCGCGGGCGCCCTCGAGGTCGGCCGCCGCCGCCAGGGCCAGGCCTGCCTCGAGCGCCGCGGCGCTCAGCGGCTGCTTGGAAAGGTCGACCCTTAGGCCCGCCGCCTCGACCGCCAGGGCGCGCAGGCGGCCCGGCTCCTGCTCGAAGAGGCGGGTGAGGGGTCCGGCGCCCGCCACGGCGGCCTCGAAGCGGGTCCAGGCGGCGTCGCGGTCGGGCATCGATGCATCCTCAAGCTGCGGTAGGCGCTCGTTTACCATGATCGCCTATGGCTGGTTCCCTGTTCGCCGTCCGCAAGTTGGCCCAAGGGTTTTCGCATGTCCTGTGACGCCGTCGCCGCCGCCGCCTTTATCTGGCTGGCTTCAACCTCGCCCGTGAACACGTCGCACGGACTTACCCTGGCCGCCGCCGAGGCGCCACCGCCCTCCGTCGCCGGCGAGCCCCTGTTCATCGACATCGTGGCGCGCGCGCGCAAGCTGAAGGCCGAGACCGAGGGCTTCCTGAAGGACGACCTCAGCGGCGCCGCAGACACCCTGCCGGACTACGCCGGCTTCAAGGCCCGCGTCGCCCAGCTCAGCGACCTGGACATGCAGGGCCACGTGACCCTGGCCCAGCGCGGCGCCAAGGACGACCTGAAGTGCATCCTGCGCGGCATCTCCCAGGATCTGCCGGTTCGCATCAAGGATCTGGAGGCCGCCGCCACGCCCAAGGCGCGCACCGACGCGCTGAAGGAGATGACCTACCTGCTGCGCGACAATGTCGAGGTGATCACGGCCCCGCCGCAGCCGGCGGCCTGACGGCGACGGGAACTAGCCCCTTCATCCCCCACCCCACCACCCGCTCATCCCGCCTTGCTTCGGGATGAGCGGGGTTTGGGGGAATGTCGATAGCCGGCCCCCCGCTAAGGCCGAGCTTGCGATCCCGCCGCCGTATCCAGCGCGTCCGCCACCAGGGCCGGGGTCAGGAGCTGCGGCAGGACCGCCGGCTCGCCCCCCTTGGCGCCATAGACCAGGTAGAGCGGCACCCCCACCCGGCCGTGCTCGGCCAGGGCCTTGGCGATAGCGCCATCACGATTGGTCCAGTCGGCCACGAGATAGACAGCCCCGGTGCGCTTGAATGCGGCCGCCACATCGCCGGTGGAGAAGGCCACCTTCTCATTGACCTGGCAGGTGACGCACCAGGCGGCGGTGAAGTTGACGAACACCGGCTTGCCCTGGGCTTGCAGGGCGGCGACGCGCTCCGGCGACCAGGGCTCGGAGGGCACGCCCTCGGCCGGCGCCGCGACGCTTGCCCCGTCGCCGGCGGGCCTGGCGGTGGCGTAGCCGCCCGCCGCCACGGCCGCGACCGATAGCGCCAGGGCAACCGCCGCCACGGCGTAGAGCGCCAGGCTGCGTCCGCCGGCGATCCGGCGGCGCTGGGCCGCGCCATAGACCCAGGCCCCGAACGCCAGCACCAGCCCCGCCGCCAGGATCCGCGCCAGGCCGATCTGGCCGGCCTGCTGCGACAGCACCCAGACCAGCCAGGCGGCGGCGCCGTACATGGGAAAGGCCAGGGCCTTCTTCAGTACGTCCATCCACGGCCCGGGCCGGGGCAGGCGCTTCATCAGGGCGGGGGTGAAGGCCAGGATCGTGAACGGCGCTGCGAATCCCAGGCCCAGGCACGCGAACACCGCCAGGGCCTCCGGCTCGGGCCGGGTCAGGGCGTAGCCCAGGGCGCCGGCCATGAAGGGCGCCGTGCAGGGCGCCGCCACCACCACCGCCAGCACGCCGGTGAAGGCCGCGCCGACCAGGCCGCCGCGGCTGGCCAGGCCCTGGCCGACCCCTTGGACCGAGGTTCCGATCTCATAGAGGCCCGACATGTTTAGCGCCGCGGCCAGCATCACCAGGGCCAGGCCCGCCACCACCGCCGGCGACTGCAACTGAAAGCCCCAGCCCACCGCCGCCCCGCCGGCGCGGGCCACGAACAGCAGGCCCGCCAAGCCCAGGAAGGTGGCCAGCACCCCGGCCAGGAACGCCAGCCCCTGCGCCCGCGCCGCCCGGGCCTCGCCGCCGTGGCCGGCCAGGGACGCCGCCTTCAGCGACAGCACCGGAAAGACGCAGGGCATCAGGTTCAGGATCAGGCCGCCGAGCAGGGCGAAGGCCATGGCCAGCGGCAGGCCGAGTCCGTGGTTCGCGGTCCCTGGCGCGGCCTTGGGTGGGCCGAGCCCGCCGGCGGCGGGCAGGGGGCCTGGCGCGGCGTGGATCTCATAGGCCTTGCCGTCCAC
>JAFEEA010000104.1 GCA_018241335.1 Pseudomonadota bacterium | reverse complement strand
CCTCTCCCATAGGGAGAGGGAGGGGCCCGCCGCGCAGCGGTGGGAGGGTGAGGGGTTCAGGCCGCCCGTTACTGGCGAAGGATCAGGCTGGTGCGGGTGGCTTCGAACTGGGACAGGCGGCCGAGATAGCTCATGCCGAGCAGGGACGTCTCCAGCCCGTGGTCGAGCACATAGGCGTCGACGTTGTCCACGCGCGCCTGGCCGACGGCGATGCTGGCCAGGTGGACCTGGGCCGCCCGCGCCTGCCCGTTGGCAGTGGTGACCTGGTAGTTGTAGGTCAGCGTATTGGGGTCGATGCCGAGGCGGCGCGCGTCGTCCGAGGTCAAGGCCACGGCGGAGGCGCCGGTGTCGACCAGGAACTTGACCTCGTGGCCGTCCACATCGGCTTCGGCCCAGTAGTGGCCGTCGGCGGCCTTGGCGATCGAGGCGGCGCCGGCGGGCGCGTCCCCGGTGGGCGCGTCGATGCGTTGCGGCGCCATGGCCACGGCGGCCTGGGGCTCCGGCGCCTTGTAGGTCAGGTCCAGCGAGGCGAACGCCTGGGCGACGCCGACAGCGGACAGGGCGGCCACGAAGGCCACGATGGCGAACCTCATCATCACTCGATCCCCGCCATCCTTGGCGCGTCTCGGCCGGTTTCTTCGGCCGTTGATCGTCAGACTAGGGCGGATGGGTTTGCAACGCGTGAACGGAGCCGCGCTAAGCCGTTCGCAGCCCAGGGGATTTCATCCGGGGCCTTGCGCGCCAAGGGCCGCGCCTCGTCGAGGCAGTCCATTGACCGACCTCCACGGCCACGCTTTTCGGCTCGACCCAGCCTGGCCGCAAGTGCATAGGTTGCAGGGCTGAATGCATCACGCGAATAGAGATAGCTCGCATGCCCGCGCCGAACCTGCGCGACCTGGATTTGAACCTGCTGGTGGTCTTCGACGCCATCCTGCGCGAGCGCAGCGTGGTGCGGGCCGCCGAGCGCGTCCGCCTGAGCCAGCCGGCGGCCAGCCATGCCCTGAACCGCCTGCGCCAACGCCTTGGCGACCAGCTTTTCGTGCGCACGCCCAAGGGCATGGCGCCGACGCCACGCGCCGAGCAGATGGCCGGCCCGGTGCGGCGCGCGCTGGACGACCTGCAGCTGGTTCTGGAGCCCGACACCTTTCAGCCCGCCACGGCCCACCGTCGCTTCGTCATCGCGGTGAACAGCTATGCCGCCGTGACCATGGCCTCGCGCCTGGTGGCCCGCTGCCGGGCCGCGGCGCCGAACGTCCAACTGGCCCTGCGCTCGGTCGGCGACCTGGACCTGACGGGGCGCCTGGACGCCGGCGAGATCGACCTGGCCGTGACCGGACAGCGCGCGCCAGCGGAACGCTTCGACGACGAGGTGCTGATCGAGGACCGCTATGTGGCCGTGCTGCGGCGCGACCATCCCGCGGGGCGAGGCGGCATGGGGCCGGCGGCCTTCGCAAGCCAGTCGCAGCTGGTCATCTCCTCGGCCGGCGAGGACTTCGGCTTCGTCACGGCGGGCCTTGCGTCGCGGGGCCTGACGGCGAGCGTCGGGGCCGAGGCGCCCTACGTCTCGGCCGGGCCGATCCTGGCCCAGTCCGACATGGTGGCGGTCGTGGGCGCGCGCATCGCCGCCGAGTTCCGCCGCGCCTGGCCCGTGGACATCCGCGAACTGCCTTTCGAGGCTCCGGGCCTAAGCAGCGTCATGGTCTGGCATCGCCGCCTTGGCGATCAGCCCGCCCATCGCTGGCTGCGGGGCATCGTGGCGTCGGTCGCCCGCTCGGCCTGAGGGCCGCCTAGAACATCGCCAGCTTTTCCGGGCGGATGCGCGAGCGGCGTTCCGGCAGCTCGGCCATGATCGTCGCCCGTTCGGCCTCGCCGAGCTTCTGCCAGCCGGCCACCTCCTGCAGGGTGCGGTAGCAGCCCAGGCAAAGGCCGCTCTCGCCGTCGACGACGCAGACCTTGATGCACGGCGTGGCGATGGGGCGGGGCGGGGCGTCCATGGCGCCAGCCATGCCCGATCCCGCCGGTTCAGGCAACCGCGGCCGGCCTGTTCACATTACGCCACATTCATCAATGTTCGAGGCTGTGTAGTTTGACTTACAGGTTGTTATATTTCGGCTTACTTGTGGACGCGAATTAATTGGGCGGTCGAATACAGTCGTCGTATCTGGCGTCACCTGAGTTCAACGGGAGATGTGACGATGTCGATGTGGAAGAGCCTGATCCTCGTGGCCGGCCTTGCGGCCTCCACCAGCGCGGTCGCCGCACCCACGCGGCTGACCGACACCCAGTTCCTTCAGCTCAGCCGTTGCCGGGCGCTGGTGGCCTCCGCCGAATTGGGCGGCGGCGATCTCAAGGCGATCGACGCGGTGCTGAAGAGCGAGGGCCGGGGCCGCGAGCCCTACATCACCGACAAGGCGCAATCGCTGCAGGATGAAGCCGTCCGCGCCGCCCGCCACCCCAGCGCCGACCGCAAGGCCAGGCTGATCGCCGAGCGCGACGGCGTCTGCCAGTCCCTGATGGGACCGCAGACCTCCGTGGCCGGCGGCACGCCCGCCAAGCGCGCGGTGAACTGAACCAGGCTCTCGCTCAGCTTTCCTACCCTCTGCTTCCAAACCCAGAGGTCTATCGAGCCCCACTGGCCGCTCCGGGCGACCCCCTCTCATCCGGAGCGGCTGTTTTTTCGCCAGCCAAAATCGTTGACGTTGACGTTAGCGTCATCTTGGCAAGGGCGGGGCGCCTGAATATGGTCCGCGGCCACGAACGGAGCCCCTGACGGCTCCGACAATGCGACCCAAGGGAAGCCGCCATGGACCTCGATTTCTCCCCCGAAGACAATGCCTTCCGCGCGGAGGTCCGGGCTTTCCTGGCCGAGAACTATCCGGCTGAGCTGCGCGAGAAGCAGCGCAACGAGAACGCCCTGAGCCGCGAGGACTATCTCAGCTGGCACCGGATCCTGGCCAAGAAGGGCTGGAGCGCCATCTCCTGGCCCAAGGAATGGGGCGGCACGGACTGGACGCCGACCCAGAAGTACATCTGGTCGGAAGAGCAGGCCAAGGCGGACACCATCGGCATCCTGCCCTTCGGCGTCGCCATGCTGGCGCCGGTCATCTACACCTTCGGCACCCAGGCCCAGAAGGAACGCTTCCTGCCGGGCATCCGCGACGGGCTGGTGTGGTGGTGCCAGGGCTATTCCGAGCCCGGCTCGGGCTCCGACCTGGCGTCGCTGCGCACCAAGGCCGAGCGCATCACCGGCGACGACGGCAAGGAATACTACCTGGTCAACGGCCAGAAGACCTGGACCACCCTGGCCCAGCACGCCGACTGGGGCTTCTTCCTGGTCCGCACCGACCCCGACGCCAAGCCCCAGGCCGGCATCAGCTTCCTGCTGATCGACATGAAGACCCCGGGCATCACCGTGCGCCCGATCATCACCCTGGAGGGCGGCCATGAGGTCAACGACGTCTTCCTTGAGAACGTCAAGGTGCCGGTCGAGAACCGCATCTATGAAGAAAACAAGGGCTGGACCTGCGCCAAGGCCCTGCTGCAGCACGAGCGCAGCGGCATCGCCGGCGTCGCCCGATCCAAGCGCAATCTCGAGCGCCTGCGCGAGATCTCCAACACCGAGCGCGCCGACGATAGCGGCCCGTTGCTCGCCGACCCGTTCTTCCGCCGCAAGGTCGCCGACCTGGAAATCGACCTGACGGCCCTTGAGTTCACCGAGCTGCGCACCCTGGCCGGCGAGAGCGCCGGCACGGGCCCAGGCCCGGAATCCTCGATCCTCAAGATCAAGGGCACCGAGATCCAGCAGCGCCTGACCGAACTGGCGCTGGAGGCCGCCGGCCACTATGGCGCGCCCTACCTGCGCGACCTGCCGTCCAACAGCGGGGCGATCGGGCCGGACTACGCCGACGGCGTCGCGGGCGAGTACTTCAACACCCGCAAGACCTCGATCTACGGCGGCTCCAACGAAATCCAGCGCAACATCATCGCCAAGATGGTGCTGGGTTTGTGAACTAGGGCTTCGCTGCCCCTACGAAACCTGCGCCAGGATCATCGCTGGCGACCTCAAAACACGAACCCCTCGGCCAGACGCCGAGGGGGACAAGACCAGGACCCGGAACGCACATGGACTTCAGCTTCACCGAGGAACAGACCCTCCTGCGCGACACCGTCGCCAGCTACCTGGCCGACCACTACGACTTCGAGAAGCGCCGCGCGGCGGTGAAGTCGGCGTCGGGCTGGCGCCCTGAAGTGTGGAAGGCCTTCGCCGAGGAACTCGGCATCCTGGGCGCCTCCTTCGCCGAAGACCTGGGCGGCCTCGGCGGCGGCGCCACCGAGAACATGGTCATCATGGAAGAGTTCGGCAAAGCCCTGGTGGTCGAGCCCTATCTCGGCACGGTGGTCATCGGCGGCGGCTTCCTGAAGCACGGCAAGCCGGCGGGCGGCGACGAACTGGCCGGCAAGATCATCGCCGGCGAGGCGACCGTGGCCTTCGCCTACGCCGAGCCCCAGGCGCGCTATAACCTGGCCGACCTGAAGACCACCGCGCGCAAGGACGGCGGCGGCTGGGTGCTGAACGGCGCCAAGGCCGTGGTCATCGGCGCCCCATGGGCCAGCCACCTGATCGTCACCGCCCGCACCGGCGGGGCCCAGCGCGACGCCGGCGGCGTCTCGGTGTTCCTGGTCGAGAAGTCGGCCAAGGGCGTCACCACCCGCGACTACCCCACCGTGGACGGGCAGCGCGCCTCGGAAGTCACCTTCGAGAACGTGTCGCTTCCGGCTTCCGCCCTGATCGGCGGCGAGGGCGCCGGCCTGCCGCTGGTGGAGACGGTGGTCGACGAAGCCATCGCCGCCACCTGCGCCGAGGCCTGCGGCGTGCTGCGCAAGCTGCACGAGGGCACGCTGGACTACACCAAGCAGCGCAAGCAGTTCGGCCAGCCGATCGCCCAGTTCCAGGTGCTGCAGCACCGCATGGTCGACATGTTCATCAACGTCGAGCAGGCCGTGTCGATGACCTACATGGCGCACATCAAGCTGGGCGGGGCGGACAGCGCCAAGTCGGTCTCGGCCGCCAAGGTGCAGATCGGCCGGGCCTGCAAGTTCGTCGGCCAGAACGCCATCCAGCTGCACGGCGGCATGGGCATGACCGACGAAATGGCCATCGGCCACTACTTCAAGCGCGCGACCATGATCGAAGGCCAGTTCGGCTCGGTGGACCACCACCTGCGCCGCTACGAAGGCCTGTCGTTCGACCGCGCGGCCTGATCCCAGTGCGCCGTTCGGCAGGGGGGCTCACTCTGCTGACGACGATGCTGGCGCTGGCCGCGCCGGCTCAGTCCGCGAACAAGGCGGCCGGTCATGCGCCGGCCGCCGCCGCTTCCCCCGCCGCGCCACGGCAGGGGCGCTGGCAACTCGTGGAAGGGACGGAAGGCATCTGGGGCGGCATCGCCCTTCGCCTCCTAGACCCCGCGGGCCCGGGCGGGGCGGACAAGCCGGTCGCCCTGCTCGCCTGCCAGAGGCCGCCGGCCTTCTACCTGGGCATAGACGCCCTGAAGCCGCAGACCGGCGCCGTGGCGGTCGACCTGGCGGTGGCGGGCAAGGTGTTCGCCGTGCCCATGGCCTCGCCCGCGCCTGGCGGCGCGGCGGTGGAGGCGTCCGGCCCGATCCCCGCCGGCCTCCTGGACGCGCTGCAGGCCACGACCACGGTCCAGATCCTCTATGGCGACCAGAGCACGGCCGTCTATGCGGCCCCCGACCCGCGCGTGATACAGGGCTTCCTGAAGTCATGCCGGCTGGCGGAGGGCGAGCATGGGCAAGGAGGCTGAGGTCGAGGCGCGTTGGCCGGACGGCGGCGTCGACCGGGGCCAGCTGCAGCTCGAACTGCCGAGGCTGATCTTCCGCGGCGCCCAGCGCCGGGTGTTCGACGGCGACGGCCTGGCCGGCGTGAGAGCCGAAGGGGCCGACCTCGTGCTGGCGGACGGCGCCCGCTTCGCCCTCGGGCAGAAGGCGGCGGCGAGCTGGGTCGACGCGATCCTCAATCCCAAGGGGCGGCTGGACAAGCTGGGGGTCAAGGCGGGCCAGCGCGTGGCCATCGCCAACCTCGACGATCCCGATTTCGCCGCCGAGCTGGCCGGGCGGGCGGCGCTTCTGGACGGGGACGCCGGCGACCTCGACATCCTCTTCCTTGGCGCCGACAGCGCCGCGGAACTGGCCCGAATCGGCGACGTGACCGCGCGGCTCGCCGAGCGCGGCGCCCTGTGGGTCGTGTCGCTGAAGGGCAAGGCGGCGCGCGTCAAGGACACCGAGGTGATGGCGGCGGCCAAGGCGGTGGGCCTGGTCGACAACAAGGTCTGCGCCTTTTCCGAGAGCCGCACGGCGCTTCGCTTCATCCGCCGCCGCTGAGCCTTGCCAGGGCGGCCGCGATCGGCCAAAGCCCGGCCATGTCCCTGCGCGATTTCGGCCTGCTGGTGTTCGTCTGCGTGATCTGGGCGTCCAGCAATGTGGTCGGCAAGCTGCTGATCTCGGGCCTGGGCGCGCCGCCGCTGTTCGTGGCCGCCGCCCGCTTCGCGGTGGTCAGCCTGGCGACCGCGCCGTGGCTGTTCCCGGCCCCGGGGAAGATCGTGAGGCTGATCGCGGTGGGGCTCCTGATGGGGGCCGGCAGCTTTGGCCTGCTGTTCATTGGCCTCAAGAGCGCCACCCCCTCGGCCGCCGCCATCGTCGCCCAGATCGGCGCGCCCCTGACGACCCTGCTGTCGGTGATCTTCCTGGGCGAGCGGATGCGCTGGCGGCGAGGGCTGGGCATGGCCCTGACCCTGATCGGCGTGGTCCTGGTGATGTGGAAGCCGGGCGGGATTTCGTTGTCGTTCGGCCTGACCATGGTCGCCGCCTCGGCGCTCAGCGGGGCGTTCGGGGCCGTCCTCCTGAAGTACATCGACGGGGTCAAGCCGCTGCAGTTCCAGGCGTGGGTGGGGTTCTCGTCGGTCTGGCCGATGGCGGCGGCCTCGGCGCTCTTCGAACACGGCCAGATCGACGTCCTGCGTGCGACCCCGTGGGGCTTCCTGGCGGGGGTGCTCTATACCGGGCTCGTGGTATCGGTGGTCGGTCACACGGCCTACTACGGCCTGATCCAGCGCTACGAGGCGAACCTGCTGCAGCCCCTCACCCTGATGACCCCCCTGGGGACCGTCGCCATGGGTGTCCTGATCACCCACGACGCCTTCGATGCGCGCGCCATCGTCGGCTCGGCCATCGCCCTGGCGGGGGTGCTGGTCATCGCGCTGAAGCCGGGCCAGGTGATGACCACCTTGCTGGCCTTCCGGGGGCGGGCGGCATGAGCTTCATCGAGGCCCCGTCGCCCAATTTCGACGCCCGCACGTCGCCGCCCGACATGGTCATCCTGCACTACACCGGCATGCCCACGGGCGAGGGCGCCCTGGCCCGGATGTGCGACCCCGAGGCCAAGGTCTCGGCCCACTACATGATCGAGGAGGACGGCCGGGTCTTCCGCCTGGTGCCGGAGGAACGGCGCGCCTGGCACGCCGGGATCTCGTTCTGGAGGGGCGAGCGGGACGTCAACGCGGTCTCCATCGGGATCGAGATCGTCAATCCGGGGCACGAGTTCGGCTATCGTCCGTTTCCCGACGCCCAGGTCGAGGCCGTGATCGGCCTGCTGGACGCGGTCCGGGGGCGCTGGGAGATCCCCGACGCCCGCATCCTGGGCCATTCGGACGTGGCCCCCGACCGCAAGGAGGACCCCGGCGAGCTGTTCCCCTGGTCGCGGCTGGCCGAGGCGGGACACGGCCTGTGGGCCGAGCCGCCGCCCGCGCCGGGCGGCCCGCTGACGATCGGCGAGGAAGGGCCAGGCGTCTTCGCTCTGCAGGCGGGGTTCACGCGGCTGGGCTATGATTGCGCGCCTTCGGGGACCTTCGACGAGGCGACGGCCGTCGTGACGCGCGCCTTCCAGCGCCACTGGCTGCAGACCCGCTTCGACGGCGTCGCCGACGGCGCCACCCGCTCGCGCCTTATGGCGCTCCTGAGGCTCGCGTCCACATGATCCTGAGTTCGGAACTGAGGGGGTTCGAGACCCAGCGCTTCGTGATGCGGCCCCTGGCCGGGGACGATGCGCCGGACCTCTTCCGCCACCTGGCCAATCCCGACGTCACCGCCTTCATGGACATTGACCCGCTGGAGACGGTGGAGCAGGCCGAGGGCATCGTCGACTGGGCCGAGGACCTGCGACAGGCCGGCAAGGGCGCGCGCTTCTCGATCCGCGCCCGCGCCGACAGCGCCTTCGCCGGCACCTGCGGGTTCAACAGCCTGGTGCTGGAGCGCGGCTGCCGGGGCGAGATCGCCTATGACCTCAGCCCCGCCTGGCAGGGCAAGGGAGTGATGGGCGAGGTCATGCCGGCCCTGGTGGATCTCGGCCTTGGCCGCCTGCGCCTGCAACGCCTGGAGGCCTTCGTCACGCCGGGCAACGAACCGTCCTGCCGGCTTCTGGAGCGGCACGGCTTCGCCTGCGAGGGCACGCTGCGCGACTATGGATTCTGGAAGGACCGCTTCTGGGACCAGCTGCTCTACGCCCGCACGGCGCGGCCCTGATTTCCGGCGCCGGCGCGCCGACCTTGACGTCCGCGCCCTGACCGTCCACCTCTGCCGCGGATCAGACGGCCGGGCGGTCGCCCTTTCCCGCGAGGGGAGGGGAGGAAAGTCCGGGCTCCACGGCGACAAGGCGGCGGGTAACGCCCGCCGGGGGTGACCCCAGGGATAGCGCCACAGAAAGCAAACCGCCTGCGCCCTCGGGCGCCGGTAAGGGTGAAAGGGTGGGGTAAGAGCCCACCGCGGACCGGGTGACCGGGACGGCATGGCAAGCCCCGCCTGGAGCAAGACCGAATAGGGGCGTCGCGCCGGCCTTCGGGCCGGTAGGGCTGTCGCAGGCCCGAGGCGTCCGGGTAGGTCGCGAGAACCGTCCGGCAACGGGCGGTCCAGAGGAATGGCCGCCGCGTCCGCTTCCGAGCGGGCGGCACAGAACCCGGCTTACAGGCCGTCTGATCTCTCTTCCCTGAAAGCGATTCGAGCCGCGGGCCCCGCCGCGGCCGGCCTCACATTACTTAACAGTTCCAGGTTTGTTCTGTGGATAACTCACGTTTGAAGTCGAAATCGCGCTGCGACATCTTTGATTTGCCGCGAAAAGGGCGCCAAGTGTCATTGTATCCCAGGTCAGCCCATGTTAACCCAATTGCGTCGCGTCACCGGATGGGGTGCGTCCGCTCTGGGGAGGGCGGCAGCGGAATTCGGCGGCGGCGACGAGGGGATTGGGGCAGACCGTGTTTCTCTCGACCTTCGAGAAGCAGCTGGACGCGAAGCGGCGCATCGTGGTGCCGCAGGAGTTCCGCGCCTCGGTGGGCAGCTTCTTCGACGGCGTGTTCTGCTTCCCCTCCATCGAGGCCGACTGCATCGAGGGTGGCGGAAAAGCCTTGTTCGACCGTTACATGGGCGTGATCGACGAACTGCCCTTCGGCGATCCCCTGCGCTCGGCCCTGGAAACCAGCGTCCTGGCCGGGGCGTCCCAGCTTTCCTTCGACACCGCCGGCCGGGTGACTCTGCCCGAGACCCTGTGCGACATGTTCGGCCTCGGCGCCGCCGACTGGGTGTCGGTGGTGGGCCTGGGCGACCGGTTCCAGATCTGGCCGAAGGCCGCCTTCGAGGCGCACCGGACCCAGCAGCGCCAGATCGCCCGCGACGGCTTGGCCCAGATGCGCGCCCAGCAGCGCGCCGCGCGCCTGGCGGGGGCGGCTGAATGAGCGAGTCCCCCCACGTCCCGGTATTGATGGCCGAGGTGCTGGAGGCCCTGGCGCCCCGCGCCGGCCAGACCATCGTCGACGGCACCTTCGGCGCCGGCGGCTACAGCCGCGCGATCCTGGCGACCGGGGCCAGCGTGGTGGCCTTCGACCGCGATCCCACCGCCGCGCGCTTCGCCGCCGACCTGACGGCCACCGGCCGTTTCCGCCTGGTGGAGGCGACCTTCTCGCAGATGGCCGAGACCCTGGGCGAGGCGTCGGCCGACGGCGTCGCCCTGGACCTCGGTGTCTCGTCCATGCAGCTGGACGAGGCCGAGCGCGGCTTCTCCTTCATGCGCGACGGCCCCCTGGACATGCGCATGGGCGCCGACGGCCCGACCGCCGCCGACCTGGTCAACGAGGGCGAGCCGGGCGATCTGGCGCGCATCTTTCGCGACTACGGCGAAGAGCGCGAGGCGCGGCGCGTCGTCTCTTTCATCGTCCGCCGCCGGGCCGAGCGGCCCTTCGAGCGCACCCTGGACCTGGCCGAGGTGGTCGAGCGCGCCCACGGCGGGCGGCGCGGCGCCAAAGTGCATCCGGCCACCAAGGTCTTCCAGGCCCTGCGCATCGCGGTGAACGACGAGCTGGGCGAACTGGAGGCCGGGCTGGCCGCGGCCGAGCGGACCCTGAAGGCCGGCGGTCGCCTGGCGGTGGTGACCTTCCACTCGCTGGAAGACCGCATCGTGAAAAGCTTCCTCACCGCCCGCGCCGGGCGCGAAGGGGCCGGCTCGCGCCACGCCCCGCCCAAGGTCGGCGGCCCGCAGCCCTCGTTCCAGCTGCTGCACAACGGCGCCCGCGCGCCCGGCGAGGCCGAGGTCGCCGCCAATCCGCGGGCGCGGTCGGCGAAACTGCGCGCCGCGGTGCGAACCGAAGCCCCGGCGTGGAGGTTGGCGGCATGATCCTGTCTGGCGTCTCGTCGGTGTTCACCCAGCGGGTCCGGGGATTCCGGGTGATCGACCTGCTGGCCCTCTTCGTGCTGCTGGCCCTGGCGCTGGGGGTCTACGCCTTCAAGACCCTGGCCGGCCGCGAGAGCGCCGACATTGCCGACGTCCAAAGCCAGATCGTCATGGAGCAAAAGCGGGTCCGCCTGCTGCGCGCCGAGATCGCCCATCTGGAAGATCCCAGCCGCATCGAACGCCTGTCCAGCCAGTACCTGGGCTTCAAGCCGGTGGATCCCAAACGCGAGGCCAGCATCGAGGCCCTGCCGCAGGTGGCTTCACAGGTGGAAAAGCCCGCAGCGCCCGCCGTCCCGCCCGCGGAGGTCAAGCCGTGACGCCCGCGACCTCGGTCCCCAACATCCTGCTGCCCGCCTGGCGCTGGTTCTCGGCCAGGCTGTGGTGGATGGAGCACGCCTTCGAACGCGCCCGCACCTCGGGCAAGGTCGAGGATGACGCGCGCATCCGCATCTTCTTCATCATGGCCCTGTTCAGCGCGGGCTTCGTGACCTTGGGCCTGGGCGCCACCAAGGCGGCCCTGTTCTCGGGCCACGACTTCAACAGCGACTATGCGGCCGTGACGCCCGGCGCCCGCGCCGACCTTGTCGACAGAAACGGCCAGATCCTGGCCATGGATCTGCTCCACTACGGTGTCTACCTGGACCCGCGCGACGTGTCTGATCCCAAGGGCACCGAGGCGGCGCTGATGTCGGTGCTGCCGGGCATCACGCCGGCGCGGCTGGAAAAGACCCTGGCGGGTGATCGCCGCGAATACGTGATCGGCGGCCTGACGCCGGAGATGAAGGCCAAGGTGCACGACCTGGCCCTGCCGGGCGTCGACTTCGAGGAGGAGAGTGCCAGGGCCTATCCCCTGGCCAACACGGGGGCCCACATCATCGGTTTCTCCGGCAAGGACGGGCATGGCCTGGCCGGCGCCGAAAAGGCGTTGGACGCCGAGCTGCGCGCCAACGCCGGCAAGGAGCCGGTCGCTCTGTCGCTGGACCTGCGGGTGCAGGGCGCGCTGCAGGACGAGCTGAACGCGGCGGCGACCAAGTTCCGGGCCATTGGCGGGGTCGGCATCGTGGTCAATGTCCGCACCGGGGAAATCCTGGGCCTGTCGAGCTATCCCGACTTCGACCCCAACGACGCCGGGACCGCCGACCCGGCCAAGATGATCAATCACGTGGCCGCCACTGACTACGAGCCGGGCTCGGTGTTCAAGGTCTTCACCCTGGCCATGGGCATCGACGCGGGCGTGGCCAACGTCAACACCATGCTCGATGCGCGCACGCCCCTGGCGCTCGGCGGCCAGACCATCCACGACTACGACAAGGACAATTCCATGCTGCCCTTGTGGGAGGTGTTCACTCACTCCTCCAACATCGGCTCGGCGCGGCTTGGCCTGATGTGCGGCGCCGATCGCATGGACCGCTATTTCCGCAGCTTCGGCCTGTTCAACGCCGCGCCCAGCGAGCTGATCGAGTCCAGCCGCCCGATCGTGAACAGCAAGCTGACCGACAACGTCGTCGCCTCCATGAGCTTCGGCCACGCCATCTCGTTGACTCCGCTCTCCATCGCCACGGGGATGAGCGCGGTGCTGAACGGCGGCGTCTACCGGCCCCTGACCATCCGCAAGCTCGAGGCCGGACAGGCGCCGGCGCCGGGGCGGCGGATCATCCAGGCGTCCACCTCGCGCACCATGCTCAACCTGATGCGCCTCAACGTCACCAACGGCACCGGCGGCAAGGCCAACGTCGCCGGCTACCGGGTGGGCGGCAAGACCGGCTCGGCCGAGAAGGCGCTGGGCGGCCACTACGAGCGCAACAAGCTGGTGTCGTCCTTCGCCGCGGTGTTCCCCACCGATGGACCTCTGGACGCCGATCGCTATTTCGTCCTGATCATGCTCGACCAGCCCAACGCCACCCCCGACACCTTCGGCTTCGCGACCGGCGGCTGGACCGCCGCGCCGGCGGCGGGCCGGGTCATCGAGCGCATCGCCCCGCTGCTGGGGGTCAAGCGCGTGGTCCTGCCGCAGGACACCGGGCCCAAGCCGCCGGTCGACCCCAAGACCCTGACCGGAGAGGAAGGATGACCGCCGTGCGCCTCTCCGACCTGGTCCAGCGCGACCTGGCCGTCGATCCGGAAATCTCGGGCGTCACCGCCGACAGCCGCAAGGTCAAGCCGGGCTATCTGTTCGCCGCCCTGCCGGGAGCCAAGGCCGACGGCAAGGCCTTCGCCAGCCAGGCCATCGCCTCGGGCGCCGCGGCCGTGCTGTCGGCTGTCGACATTCCGGGCCTGGCCGCGCCCCTGGTGCGCGCCTCCGATCCCCGCCGGGCCTACGCCCTGGCCGCCGCCGCCTTCTGGGGCCGCCAGCCGCGGACCTGCGTGGCGGTGACCGGGACCAACGGCAAGACGTCGGTCGCCACCTTCTGCCGCCAGATCTTCACCGCCATCGGTCATGCCTCGGCCAGCATGGGCACCTTGGGCGTGCGCATCTCGGGCCTCGACGGCGGCGATGTGCAGATCACCGAGCCCGGCCTGACCACCCCTGACGCCGCCGAGGTGGCGGAGGTGCTGGCCACCCTGGCCGACAGGGGCGTCACCCACCTGGCGCTGGAAGCCTCGTCCCACGG
>JAFEEA010000103.1 GCA_018241335.1 Pseudomonadota bacterium | reverse complement strand
CTTCTCCCAGAGGGAGAAGGAGGGGCCCGCGCCGGAGGCGTGGGAGGATGAGGGGCTCAGGCCTGGCCCCAACCATTGACCCACTCCCCCCGGCGCCCTACGCCGCGCGCCATGCTGCAAGGACTTTCCCATCAGGCCCGCGAAGCCCGCGCCTGGACCTTCGAACAGGCCCGCAACCTGCTGGCGCGCATCCTGCGCCTGCGCCTTGAGACCGACGCCGACCGCGACCTGGCCGCCACCCTGCTGGCCGCCGGCAAGGTGGGCGAGGCCATCGAGACCTTCCCGGCCCTGGTCGCCAGCCCGGTGATCTTCCAGTGCGGCTATGGCGCCTCGGGCCTGCCGCACATGGGCACCTTCGGCGAGGCCGCCCGCCCGACCATGGTGCGCACCGCCTTCCGCGCCCTGACCGAGGACCTGATCCCCACCCGCTTGATCGTCTTCTCCGACGACATGGACGGCCTGCGCAAGATCCCCAGCAACATGCCCAACCAGGCCATGCTGGAGGAGGACCGCGACAAGCCTGTCACCAGCGTGCGCGACCCCTTCGGCGAGTACGACAGCTTCGGCGCCCACAACAACGCCCGCGCCCGCGCCTTCTTCGACAGCTTCGGCTTCGACTACGACTTCATCTCCTCCACCGACTTCTACAAGTCCGGGCGGATGGACGCGGTGCTGCTGACCATCCTGGAGCGCTTCGACAAGGTGCAGGGGGTCATGCTGCCGACCCTGGGCGAGGAGCGCCGCGCCACCTATTCGCCGTTCCTGCCGATCAGCCCCAAGACCGGCAAGGTGCTGCAGGTCCCGACGCTTGAGCGCCACCTGGACCGCGGGTCGATCACCTTCCGCGACGAGGACGGCGAACTGACCGAGGTCCCGGTCACCGGCGGCCACGTCAAGCTGCAGTGGCGCCCCGACTGGGCGGCCCGCTGGACCGCGCTCAAGGTCGACTACGAGATGTCCGGCAAGGACCTGGTGGACTCCGTGCGGGTCTCCGAAAAGGTCACCCGCGTCCTCGGCGGAACCCCGCCGGAGAGCTTCCACTACGAGCTCTTCATGGACGAGAACAACCAGAAGATCTCCAAGACCAAGGGCAACGGCCTGACCATGGAGGAGTGGCTGCGCTATGGCGGCGCCGAGAGCCTCTCCTACTACATGTTCCAGTCGCCCAAGTCGGCCAAGCGGCTCTATTTCGACGTCATCCCCAAGGCGACGGACGAGTACCTGCAGCAGCTCGACGCCTTCCATCGCAACGCGGCTTCGAACACCGCCAACCCGCTCGACAACCCGGTCTGGAACGTCCACGGCGGCGCGCCGCCGGCCAAGGGCTCGCCGGTGTCGTTCAGCCTGCTGCTGAACCTGGTCTCGGCCGCCAACGCCTCGGACAAGACCATCCTGTGGGGCTTCATCAGCCGCTACAGCCCCGGCGCCACGCCGCAGAGCGAGCCGCTGCTGGACCGGCTGACCGACTACGCCCTCAACTACTACGAGGACTTCGTCCTGCCGGCCAAGACGTTCCGCCCCGCCGACGCGCGCGAGCGGGCCGCCTTCGCCGACCTCGCCGCGCGCCTGCGCGCCCTGCCGGCCGGGTGCCAGGACGCCGAGCTGATCCAGAACGAGGTCTACGAGGCCGGCAAGGCCGCCGGCTTCGAGCCCCTGCGCACCTGGTTCACCGCCCTCTACGAGGTCCTCCTCGGCCAGACCCAGGGCCCCCGCTTCGGCTCCTTCGTCGCCCTCTTCGGCCTGGAAAACACCCTCGCCCTGATCGACAAGGCCCTGGGGTAGGGGGGCTCGCGCCCTCATCTGCCCCCTCCGCCGTCACCCCCATTCCGTCATCCTCGGGCCCCGGGTCGCGCCGCGGCGCGGCCCGCCCGGGACAGGCTACGTCCCGAGGATCCATGAACGCGTGAGACCGCGTGGCGCGCTTCGAAGGGCGCGCCAGGGCAGCGCCTCCGCTGTGCGCCGCTCCGCTGCCGCTGCGCGACCCCCTGGATGCGTGCGTATGGGTCCTCGGCACGAGGCCGAGGATGACGGTTGTGGGGGGAGTGGCGGGCGTGGCCCTGCGCCCAACTTGGTCCAGAGCGACGGGTCCTAGAGAGCGACGGGTCCTAGAGCGACAGTCCCCAGACGATCATCTCGCCCTCGTCGACATCGTGGCTGCGGCCGGTGCGCCGGAAGCCATTGGCCTCCAGCACCCTTTGGGACGGCAGGTTGTCGAGGGCGGTCTCGGCGGTGAGGCGGCGAAGGCGGGGATCGGCGCGCGCCGCCTCGATCAGCAGGGCGACGGCCGCCGTGGCGTAGCCGCGCCGCCGCCGCGCCGGGGCGACGGCGTAGCCGATGTCCACCGCACCGTCGGCGCCGGGCGGGTCCTTGTAGCTGCACAGGCCCACCACCTCGTCGCCGTCGACCATCAGCCAGCTGCCGGTCCCCTGCAGGTCGCCGAGGTTGCGCCGCAGCCAGCGCAGCACCCAGGGCTGGTCGACCCCGCCCCGCGGCAGGCGCAGGGGCGGGGGGATCACCGGTTCGTCCAGCATCCAGGCGAAGTGCAGGTCGGTGGCCGGGATCAGGACCAGGCTCACCAGTCCTTGCCCCGATGCTTCATGCGGGCGCGCCCGGCCTTGTGGACGGCGATCCAGTGCCGACGATGGGCTTCCCGGGCCAAGGGGTCCTCCCGCCGCTCGAGGTGGGCGATCTCGCGCTGCAGCTTACCGTAGCTCTTCCATCGGCCGGGATCGAGGGAGCCGTCCTCCAGCGCCGCCCGCACCGCGCAGCCCGGCTCGTTTCCGTGGTGGCAGTCGTGGAAGCGGCAGGACGAGGCCAGGGCCTCGATGTCCTCGAAGGTCGCCGAGACGCCGTCGCCCGAATCCCACAGGCCCAGCTCGCGCATCCCCGGCGTGTCCAGCAGCAGGGCGCCGCCGGGCAGGCGGACCAGTTCGCGGTGGGTGGTGGTATGGCGGCCGTGGGCGTCGTCCTCGCGGATGCCCTGCGTCGCCATCAGGTCCTGGCCGGCCAGGGCGTTGAGCAGGGTGGACTTGCCCACCCCGGACGAGCCGACCATCACCGCCGTCTCACCTGGCGCCATCAGCGCCCGCACCGCGTCCAGACCCTCGCCGGTCAGGGCCGAGACCGCGATCACCGGGGCGCCGAAGGCCACGCCCTCCATCTCGGCGATCAGATCGCCCGGCTCGACGCAGAGGTCGGCCTTGGTGAGCACCACCACCGGCCGCGCCCCGCTCTGCCAGGCCACGGCCAGGTATCGCTCCATCCGCCGGGCGTTGAGGTCGGCGTTGAGCGAGGCGGTCAGCAGGGCGACGTCGACATTGGCCGCCACCACCTGTTCGCCCAGCTTGGGCCCGGCGGCGCGGCGCACGAAGGCGGTCCGGCGCGGCAGGACCGCGTGGATGGTGGCCGCGTGCTCTTCCGGCCGGGCGGCGGCGGCCACCCAGTCCCCGGCGGCCGGGTACTCCCCGCCGCCGGCGTCATGCGCCAGCCGGCCGGAGATGCCGGCGGCCAGCTCTCCCTGGTCGGTGGCCAGGATGTAGAGACCCCGCTGCTGGACGACCACGCGCCCGGGGATCAGGCCCCGCGCCGCATGGGGCGCGAAGGCGTCCTGGAGCTCGAGGCTCCAGCCATAGTCTTGGATCAAGTCGAATGTCCTTCAGGACGGCAGTTTCAACGGCTGCCCGCCCCGAACATTCAGGCGCAGGCTAGCGGGCGACGCCCCAGGGGGCGGCGTGACGATCGACACTCATGGTCCGGCCCTCCTCGCTACGGTTGATGGACCCGGAAAACCTAGGCGCGAGGGGCGGGAAGGTCAACGGCGGGGCTTTCATGTTCGCCGAACCCTGTGACACCATCGCCCGGCCCAGGGGGAGCAACGCATGTCCGAAGCCGAAGCCATGAAGGCCTACACGCGGTTCGAATTCACCGACCCGGCCGGGCGGTGGACGCGGCCGGTCTACAAGCGCGGGTCGGGACCGGCGGTGATCGTCATGCACGAGATGCCGGGCCTGCATCCCCTGGCCATCCGCTTCGCCGACCGCGTGGCCGCGGCGGGCATGACCGTCTATTGCCCGATCCTGTTCGGCGAGGCGGGGCGCGAGGTCACCGCCGGCTACGCCGTGGCGACCATGCTCAAGGGCATCTGCATCCAGCGCGAGTTCAACGTCTGGGCCAACGACAAGTCGAGCCCCATCGTCGACTGGCTGAAGGCGCTGGCGGCCAAGGCCCACGCCGAGTGCGGCGGCAAGGGGGTCGGGGCGGTGGGCATGTGCTTCACCGGCGGCTTCGCCCTGGCCATGATGACCGAGCCGGCGGTGGTGGCGCCGGTGCTGTCGCAGCCGTCCATGCCCCTGCCCATCGGCTTCGGCGCCAGGAAGCGCCTGGCCGGCATCGGCGCCTCGCCGGACGAGATCGCCTGCGCCAAGCGCCGTTTCAAGGACGAGGACCTGAGCATGATCGGCCTGCGCTTCTTCGGCGATCCCTTCGTGCCGGACGAGCGCTTCGACACCTACAAGCGCGAGTTCGGGGACCGGTTCGAGGCCATCGAGATCGATCCCAAGGACGCCCAGGTCGATCCGCGCATGCGCACCCCGCACTCGGTGCTGACCCTGCACCTGAAGGACGACGACCCCGACGGGCCCACCAAACAGGCCGAGCAGCGTGTGATCGCCTTCTTCCGCGAGCGCACCGGCGCCTGATCGCGCCACACAGGCGCCACAACCTGGGCTAAGAGGAGGCGAATGATGAGGCTTTCCGCGATAGTCCCGGTTCTGGCCGCCGCCGCCCTCACCGCCGCAGCCTTGGCGCTCAGCGGCTGCGCGACGACGCAGCGGCTGTCGGCGGCGCCGGACGTCCACGCCCTGCTGATCGCCATCCGCGACGACGACCGCCAGGCTTTCGACGCCCATGTGGACCGCAAGGCGCTGGAGGCGCAGCTACAGTCGCGCCTGGTCGAGCGCACGCGCGGCGCCAGCGTCGACGAGGCCTGGAAGGCGCTGGGCCTGGTCCTGTCCGGGCCGATTTCGCGTCTCGCCGGCGATCTGCTGATCCAGCCCGACGTGTTCCGCGCGGTGGCCGAATACTATGGCTACCGGCCGGGCACGCCGATCCCCAATTCCCTGATCGTCGCCGGCGCGCTGAAGGCCCTGCCCGACGGGCGGGTCTGCGCCACGCGGCGCAAGCACGACGACTGCCTGATGACCTTCGCCGACGAGGGCGGGATCTGGCGGCTGGTCGGTTTCGACGGCGACGCCGCCCTCCTGAGGATGAAACCCTAGTGAAGCGTATTTCCACGGCCCTGATGGCCGCCTGCGTCCTGGCCCTGATCGGCGGCGCGCCGGCCAGCGCCGCCATCGCCAGCACCATCCGCCTCTTCGCCTACGACCCGGCCAACGACGAGACGCGCCACGTCGCCGGCCCCCTGACCTTCGAGTTCCGCCAGCGGCTGGTGTTCACCACCCTGCTGAAGATCCGCGCCACGGAGGCCAAGGCCACCGCGGTGATGGTTCCCGCCGACGAGAAGGTGCTTGGGCGTGGCGGCCTCTCGGCCCTGATCGGGCCCAACGCCCCCGAGCGCGACTTCTTCGCCATCGCCGACGGCGAGGAGGGGCCGGCCATGATCTCGGCCTTCTGCCCGGGCTCGACCCACGCTTGGGTGGCCCTGGGCCGGCTGAAGGCGAACCGGGACCTGCGGGTGCATGTGATCGGCGACGGGCCGGAGCCCGGCAAGGTCCACCTCTGCCACACGCTGGACTTCTACTATCACGGCGAGTGGAAGGCCGAGCTGCCGGTCGAGGTGAACCCCCGCGAGGTCAAGAAGCCGCACTTCCCCTACTGAGCGGGCCTTCAGGCCGCCGACCGTTCCGGGAACAGCCCCAGGATCGCCGCCTCGCTCGCCGCGCAGACGCCGCGCTCGGTGATAAGGCTGGTGACCAGGCGGGCCGGGGTGACGTCGAAGCCGTAGTTGGCGGCCAGGCTGCCGGGCGCGGCGACCTGGACCTCGACGATCTCGCCGCCGGGCAGGGCGCCGCGCATGCGGGTCACCTCCTCGGCGCCGCGTTCCTCGATGGGGATCTCCTTCACCCCGTCGCGCAGCCGCCAGTCGATGGTCGAGGACGGCATGGCGACGTGGAAGTCGACGCCGTTGTCGGCCGCCGCCAGGGCCTTCAGGTAGGTGCCGATCTTGTTGGCCGCGTCGCCGGTGCGCGTCACCCGGTCGGCGCCGACGATGCAGAGGTCGACCATCCCATGCTGCATCAGGTGGCCGCCGGTGTTGTCGGCGATCACCGTGTGCGCCACCCCCTGCTGGCCCAGCTCGAAGGCGGTCAGGGCCGCGCCCTGGTTCCGGGGCCGGGTCTCGTCGACCCAGACATGCAGGTCGATCCCGCGTTCCTGCGCCACATAGACCGGCGCCAGGGCGGTGCCCCAGTCCACCGTCGCCAGCCAGCCGGCGTTGCAGTGGGTCAGGACATTGACGCGCCGCCCCCCGGCGCGGCGGGCGGCCGCGGCGATCAGGTCGGCGCCGTGCTCGCCGATCGACCGGCACATGGCGACATCCTCGTCGGCGATGGCGGCGGCCTCGGCGGCGGCGGCGGCCGCCCGTTCGGAGGCTGGCAGCGACGCCACCCGCACCCGCACCCGCTCCAGCGCCCAGGCCAGGTTCACCGCAGTCGGCCGCGACGCCGCCAGCTCGGCCACGGCCCGCGCCAGGCCGGCGTCGGTGGCGTCCTGCCGCAGCGCCAGGGCCAGGCCCCAGCCGGCGGTCGCCCCGATCAGCGGCGCGCCGCGCACCAGCATGTCGGCGATCGCCCGCACGGCGTCGTCGAGGCCCTTCAGCCGGACCACCTCAACCGCATGCGGCAGCTTCGTCTGGTCGATGATCTCCACCGCCCCGTCGGCGGCGGGCCAGATGGTGCGGGTAGGGCGTCCGTGGATCAGCATGACGGACCCTTAGCAAGCGGGTCGCGCCGCTCCCAGCCCCCGGGAGACCGTCACACCCCCTCCCACCCCGGCTCGAACGGGAACCGCTCGGCCCACAGCGCGGCCAGGCGCGGGTCGGCGTCGACCCGGCGGATGCAGTCGGCCAGCTTCGGCGCGGCGCGGTAGAAGCGTTTGCGGCCGCGCTCCGCCCAGCGCGAGATCACCGCCACATAGAGGTCGAGCACGGTGAGGCGGTCGCCCAGCAGATAGTCGCCGGGCGAGAGCCGGTCGTTCATCACCGCCCAGCATTCGGCGATGCGGGCCTTGGTGCTGGCGTTGATCTCGGCGGCGGCGGCCTCGCCCGCGACCAGGCGCTCGGGCTTGTCGCGGATCCAGAACAGCGAATAGATCGCCGCCGAGACGAAGGTCATCCAGCGCAGGAAGGCCGGCCGCAGCGGATCGCCGGGCGGTGGGCCGAGGCGCCCGGCCGGATAGGTCTCGGCCAGCCAGATCAGGATCGCCGCGCTCTCGGTCATCAGGGTCCCGTCCGGCAGGGCCAGGGCCGGCGCCTGGCGCATGGGATTGATGGCGGCCATTTCCGCCGCGGCCTTGTCGTCGAACCAGGTTCCCATCTCGACCACCCGATAGGGAAGGTCCAGGATGGTGAGGGCGGCCTCGACCGTGACGCCGCCAGAGCCGGCGGCGCTGTAGAGGGTGAAGGTCTCGCTCATGGCTTATCCCCAGGCTGCCAACAACATCTTGCGTGGGTGCGTTAACTCGCCGCTAGATGTTGCGCGCGTCACTGTTACCTTCAGCCATCGTAAGCGCCTCAAAGGGCGATTCGAGTCACCAGTGGAAAGCCGCCGTCCATGACCGCCAAGTCGTCCCTCGTCCTGCCTGGCCTGCTGACCCCGTCCAAGGGCTACAAGCCGTTCCGGTATCCGTGGGCCTATGACTTCTGGAAGCGCCAGCAGCAGGTCCACTGGATGCCCGAGGAAGTGCCGCTGGGCGAGGACTGCAAGGACTGGGCGGCCAAGCTGAACGACAAGGAGCGGAACCTCCTCACCCAGATCTTCCGCTTCTTCACCCAGTCCGACGTCGAGGTGAACGACAACTACATGGAGCGCTACGGGCGGGTGTTCAAACCGACCGAGGTGAAGATGATGCTGGCGGCGTTCTCCAACATGGAGACGATCCACATCGCCGCCTACGCCCTGCTGCTCGAAACCATCGGCATGCCCGAGAGCGAGTTCTCGGCCTTCATGGAATACGAGGCGCTGAAGGCCAAGCACGACTACATGCAGCAGTTCGGCGTCGCCACGAACGCCGACATCGCCCGCACCCTGGCCATGTTCGGCGCCTTCACCGAGGGCCTGCAGCTGTTCGCCAGCTTCGCCATGCTGATGAACTTCCCGCGCTTCAACAAGATGAAGGGCATGGGCCAGATCGTCAGCTGGTCGGTGCGCGACGAGAGCCTGCACTGCGAAGGCATGGTCAAGCTGTTCCACGCCTTCAACGCCGAGACCCAGGCGGTGACCAAGTCGGTGGCCGACGACATCGTCGACTGCTGCAAGACGGTGGTGGGCCTGGAAGACCGCTTCATCGACCTGGCCTTCGAGGCCGGCGAGGTGCAGGGGATGACCCCCGACGACATCAAGGGCTACATCCGCTTCATCGCCGACTGGCGCCTGCGCCAGCTGAACCTGCCCGAGCTCTACGGCGTCAAGGAAAACCCCCTGCCCTGGCTGCAGAGCCTGCTGTCGGGGGTCGAGCACGCCAACTTCTTCGAGGCGCGGGCCACGGAGTACTCCAAGGCCGCCACCACCGGGTCGTGGCACGGCGCCGAAGGCGTGTGGTCGGAGTTTGACAAGATGATGCAAAAGCGCGCTGAACTGGGCCTTTCAACCCACTAGGGCTTGCCTGGCTTGAGCAGCAGTCCGGTCGCCGCCGACCCGTCGCGGGCCAAGACGCCCGCCGCCGACGGCCTGCGGCGCGCCCTGGGCGAGAACGCGGTCATCGTCGCGGCGATGGCGCTCTACGTCGTCGTCTGTTTCGCCGTGGCGCGCGCGGCCGACGTACCCTTCTCCTTGAAGCTCTATGGCGTCCTCTGGCTGGTCATGGCCGGCCTGGTCGCCGTGGCGGCCGTGGCGCGCTCGGTGACGCCTGCGGCCTGGCGCCTGCCCGAGCGGTTGACGGTGGCCGGGCCGGTGCTGCTGCTGGCGCCGGCGTTCTTTTCGGCCTTCACCTCGCTCAAGAGCGGCATCGCGCGCCTGCATCCCTATACCTGGGACCCGATCATCGCGGGCTGGGACCGGGCGTTGCTGGGCCAGGACGCCTGGCGGGTGGTGCAACCGGTCCTGGGCCACCCGCCGGTGACCTTCGCCCTCAGCGTGCTCTATTCGGCCTGGCACCCGGCCATGATCGCCATCTTCGGCGGACTGACCTTCAGCCTGGGGCGCCCGGCGCTTCGCACCCAGGCCCTGCTGGCCATGATCGGCTGCTGGGCCCTGCTCGGCACCTGGGGCGCCGTCGCCCTGGCCTCGGCGGGGCCTTGCTTCATCGGCCCCCTGCACCTGGCCGCCGCGGACATGTTCGCCCCCCAGGCCGCCTATCTGCGGGCCGCCAACGCCCAGCTGCCGATCTGGGAGTTCGCCGAGCAGAGCCGCCTGCTGGCGGCCGCCGCGTCGGGCAGGCCGGTGCTGGGATCGGGAATTTCCGCCATGCCCAGCATGCACATAGCGGTGGCCACGCTGATGGCCCTGGTGGGCTGGCGCTTCGGGCGCGTCGCCGGGATCGTCGGCACGGCCTATCTGGCGGTCATCGTCGTCGGCTCGATCCACCTCGGCTGGCACTACGCCATGGACGGGATCGCGGGCGCGGCCGGGACCCTTTTGATCTGGCTGGCGGCGGGGGTGATCGCGAGAGCCGCCGCGGGCGCCTCAGAGCGGACGGCGAACGCAGGCCATTAGCCATTCCTGCGGGACCTGGTCGTAGCTGCCGCCCATCCGGCTTCCGGACAACAAGGTGACCCAGTCGGCCGAGGCGGCGTAGGCGCCGGCCAGGGCCTCGGCCGTCGGAAAGTTGAAGTACCGGCCGTGGCTGTCGCGATCGCCCCCGACGCCGGCCTTGTAGCTGGCCATGAACACCCCGCCAGGCTTCAGCGCCCGCCAGACCCGCGCGAGGATCGCCGGCAGTTCGGCGATCTCGACATGCAGCAGGCAGGCGTTGGCCCAGACCCCGTCGTAGGCGGCCACCGCCTCAAGCTCGTCGAAGCGCATCACCCGCACCGGCCGCCCCAGCCGCGCCTGAGCCTGCGCGGCCAGGCCGGGCGAGCCGTCGGTGGGCGTCACATCGTAGCCGCGGCGGATCATCTCCTCGGCGTCCTGGCCGCCGCCGCAGCCCAGCTCGAGCACCGCGCCGCCCGGCGGCAGCAAGTCTAGGAAGTCGCCCAGCTCCCGATAGGCGACATTGCGCGGCCTGGTCGCATAGGCCTGGGCCTGGTCGTCGTACCAACCCAGGGTCTGCGGGTCGAACGCCGCCCCGCTCATGCCGATGTCGTCGCCGCCACGGCCTCGGGGCCGCCCGGGTTCGGCGCCCCGAGCTCGCCCTCCCACTTGCCGACCACCGCCGCGGCCACCGAGTTGCCGATGACGTTGGTGGCGCTGCGGCCCATGTCCAGCAGGTGGTCGACGCCGATGATCAGGTAGATGCCGGCCTCCGGCAGCTTGAAGAAGCTCAAGGTGGCCATGATCACCACCAGGGAGGCGCGCGGCACGCCGGCCATGCCCTTCGACGTGATCATCAGCAGCAGCAGCATGGTGATCTGCTGTCCCAGCGTCAGGGGCACGTTGTAGGCCTGGGCGATGAACAGGGTCGCGAAGGTGCAGTACATCATCGACCCGTCGAGATTGAACGAATAGCCCAGCGGCAGCACGAAGCTGACCACCTTGCGCGACAGGCCGAAGGCCTGCAGCCCGTCCAGCAGGCGCGGATAGGCCGCTTCCGACGAGGCGGTGGAGAAGGCCAGCAGGCCCGGCCGCCAGGCGGTCGCCACCAGGGGGACGATGCGCCGGCCGATGACCAGGAAGCCCGCCAGGATCAGGACGCCCCACAGCAGGCCCATGGAGAGATAGAATCCGCCGACGAAGCGGGCGTAGGTGGCCAGGATGGCGATGCCCTGGGTGGCGATGGTGGAGGCCAGGGCCGCGAAGATGGCCAGGGGCGCGACGCGCATCACGTAGTTGGTGACCTTGAGCATGATCGCGGCGCCCTCCTCGGCGAGGTCGACGATGCCGGGCGAGCGGCGGCCGAGGGACGCCACGGCCGTGCCCACGAACACCGAGAACACCACGATCTGCAGGATCTCGTTGCGGGCCAGGGCGTCGAAGATCGAACTGGGCACCAGGTGGGTCAGGAAGTCCTTGAGGGTGAAGGTCCCCACGTCGACGCCGCTGGGCTTGGCGATGGTCTCCGGCGAGGGCAGCGACAGGCCGACGCCCGGCTGCAGCAGGTGGACCATGATCAGGCCGATGGTCAGGGAGACGATCGAGGCGCTGATGAACCAGCCCATGGTCTTGGCGCCGATCCGCCCGACGGTGGCCGCGTCCTCCATGTGGGCGATGCCGGCCACCAGGGTCGTAAAGACCAGCGGCGCGATGATCATCTTGATCAGCCGCAGGAAGAGGTCGGTGACCAGGCTGAGATTGCTCGCCACCGTTTTGGCGTCGGCCGGGCTCAGGGTCTGGTTCAGCCCCCAGCCCACGAGAACGCCCAGCACCATGCCGGCGACGATGAAATAGGTGAAGGTGCGGCTCATGCGGGGGGACTCTTGCAACCGGACGGGTCGCCCTTTGTCCGGCGCCGGGCGGCCAAGGTCCACCGGTCTCTTGCGTCCAATCGATCGGCAGTTGCGCCGAGGCGGGCGCAAGCGTGGCCTCGCCGGCTAGCGAGCGTCGCAATCCTGCGGCTATAACGGCCCATGAACCCAGAAAAAGACGCAGCCGCCATCGTCGAGCGGCTTATCCAGACCTACGACGACGCCGTCGGGGCCCTCCGCACCGCCCTCAAGGCCTTCATGGCCGACGGCCTCGCCCCCGATCCCGCCCTGCGCGAAAGCCGCGCCTTCGGCTATCCGGAACTGAGGCTGACCTATCGGCCCTCGGGCCCGCCGCCCAAGCTGGCCCGGTCCTACGCCCGCTTCAGCCAGCCGGGGGTCTATGCGACCACCATCACCCGCCCGCGCCTCTTCAAGGACTACCTGACCGAGCAGCTCACCTTGCTGATGACCGACTTCGAGGTCGAGGCCGAGGTCGGCCGGTCGGGCCAGGAAATCCCCTTCCCCTATGTGCTGGACGGCGGCACCGACATCGAGCTGGCGGACGTCACCTCCACCGAGATCGCCCGCCACTTCCCGACCACCGAGCTCGCCTTCATCGGCGACGAGGTGGCCGACGGCTTCTGGGATCCGGCCCTGGAGGCCGGCCGGCCCCTGGCCCTGTTCGACGCCCTGCGCACCGACTTTTCCCTGGCGCGGCTGGCCCACTACACCGGCACACCGGCCGAGCACTGCCAGCAGTTCGTCCTCTTCACCAACTACCACCGCTATGTGGACGAGTTCGTCCGCTGGGGCGCCGCGGAGCTGAAGCGCGAGGGCACCGAGTACGAGACCCTGTCGTGCGTCGGCGGGGTGGTGATCACCAAGGACAGTCCCGATCCCGACACCGCCCAGTCTTCGGCGGCCTGGCGGCGCCACCAGATGCCGGCCTATCACCTGACCGCGCCGGGGCGGCAGGGCATCACCCTGATCAACATCGGCGTGGGCCCGTCCAACGCCAAGACCATCACCGACCACCTGGCCGTGCTGCGGCCCGAGGCCTGGCTGATGATCGGCCACTGCGGGGGCCTGCGCTCGACCCAGACCATCGGCGACTACGTCCTGGCCCACGCCTACCTGCGCGACGACCATGTGCTGGACGGCATCCTGCCGCCGGAGATCCCGATCCCGCCGATCGCCGAGGTCCAGGTGGCGCTGAACCGGGCCGCCGAGATCGTCACCGGCGAGACCGGCGACGCCCTCAAGGGGCGGCTGCGCACCGGCACGGTGGTGACCACCGACGACCGCAACTGGGAGCTCCGCTATTCCCTGAGCGCCCTGCGTTTCAACCAGTCGCGAGCGGTGGCCATCGACATGGAGAGCGCCACCATCGCCGCCCAGGGCTATCGCTTCCGCGCGCCCTACGGCACCCTGCTCTGCGTTTCCGACAAGCCCCTGCACGGCGAGATCAAGCTGCCGGGCCAGGCCAACGCCTTCTATGAGCGGGCGATCAGCCAGCACCTGCGGATCGGCATCGCCACCATGGACCTGCTGCGCCAGGAGGGGCCCAGGCTGCACTCGCGCAAGCTGCGCAGCTTCGACGAGCCGCCGTTCCGCTAGCCGCGCGCAAGAGAAGTCCCGGACGGGCCGAGGCTTGAAGACCTTCGGGCTTCGCGTGACGCCTCCGCCCCGCCCCAACCGTCATCCTGGGCCTTGTGCCCAGGACCCATGAACACGTGAGAACGGG
>JAFEEA010000102.1 GCA_018241335.1 Pseudomonadota bacterium | reverse complement strand
GCAACGCTGGCGAGGACCGCCGCCCGGCGAGGCCGGACGGCGTCGCTCTCAGAGGCTCAGGAGGCCGCCGCCGCGCTCGCCACGACAGCCGCCGCCGGCTTGGCCGGCGTTTCCGCCGCCTTCGGCGGGACAATCGTGGTGATCGCCACCGTCGGCCGTCCGGCCTGGTCCGCGGACGGCGCGCCCGCCGTCAGGCGAACGCCCGAGTCCGGGATCGCCGCGGGGGCGGCCTCGGCGTACTGCTGTTGGCGATCGGGCGAGGCGTCGGTCGCGGGCCGGCGCTCCAGGGCGTAGACCCCGTTGCCGAAGCCGCCGCCGCCGCGGCCCATGCGATAGAAGATGTGCGCGCCGATGCGGCCCACCGGCTGCATGCCGCTCCACAGGTGGCCGAGGTAGGCCGCATGGAAGCTGACTGCTTCGCCGGCCTCGGGCATCACATAGCCGCCCAGGGCCCGGGCCGCGACCTGGCGCGAGCGCTCCCACATGGCGGGCGAGCGCGGTCGGCGCATGGCCCCGTCGCAGACGAAGCTGAACTGGCAGCGGCCGGCCGCCGCGCCCTGGTAGACGACGCCGCAGACGGTCTTGGGGAAGGTCGGATGGCGCACGCGGTTCAGCACCACCTGGGCCACCGCCGCCTGGCCCGCCGCGCTGTCGCTGCCGGCTTCGTAGTAGACCGCCTGGGTCAGGCAATCGAGGTCACGCGAGGAATCCAGCGCGCCGGACATCCGGAAGGGCTGGGCGGCCGGGCCGCTGACCAGGGTCGGGGCGATACGGGCCTGGGCGGGAACGTGATCGACGGCCCGGGCCGCCAGGAGCGCCGCGGCCCGTTCCTGGGCCGTCCGGTCGCCGGCGGCTTCCGCCGCCTTCAGGGTGGGGTCTTGGCGCCGGGCTTCGGCGAGGGCGCCCGGCGACATCGCCTGGGCCGACTGCTTGAGGGCCGCGTCGGAAAAGCCGGCGGCGGCCGCATCGGCCAGTCGCTTGACGCGGGCTTGCGTGGCGTAGGTCTCGGCGTTCGCGCCCACCGCGAAGGCGCCGAACAGGGCGCCTCCGAGTCCGCCGGCCACCAATACGGCGCCGACCAGCGCGCGCGCTTGACCGCGCGTCTGCGTAAAAGAAAACAAGGATTTCGTGTCCTATGCGACGAGGGCGGATGCGCCCCCCGACTTCGACCCCTGGACGCCCGAAAATCCCTCTCGAGGCGCCTCAGCGGCGGAGTTCGGCCTGTACACGTTGGCCGAACAGGTCTCTTAACACCGCCGCTTGTGGCAGGATTGTGACCACGCCGCAACCCCTTGCTGCAATGCAACACGAAACCCGCCGGCGTTAAGCATAGGCCTTCAACGCCGTGTCGGCGTGAATCCCAACCCTTGCAGGGCCTGGCATGGACAAGCTTGGGTCCGGCCCTGATCGTTAACAAGTCTCTGTTTGCGCTGCAATATTTTCGGCGAACATGAATCCGCCGCTGGTCGGCGCCCATCCGGCGATTCGCGGCCGCACCGGCCGGCGGACGGGGCGCCGCGGCGCGTTACCCAAAAGCCGGCATGGAACCGATCGCCGCGCCCTCTATATTCCGTCCCGAAGCGGTGATCGCGGGAGTCTCGGCATGGTGTTGCGTCTGGCGATCGTCCTTTCCGTCGTGGGCCTGGCGCTCTCGCAAGCGGCTCAAGCCGGCGTCGCGAGGGCCGGCGTGGTGAAGGCCGACGTTCCGCCGGCCGCCCGCTCCCCCTCCCCATCCCCGCAGGTGAGCGCTCCCCACAAGCCGACCCCGCTAGAGGCCCGCGCCGCCGAGGGGATCACTCAGGTCATGCAGGACCGCTGCGAACCCGGCGCCGCCACCCTGAAGTCGGTCTATTCCGACCCGGGCTTCGCCGGCCTCGAGCCGCACATGCGCGCCGCCGTCCTGGAGGGGGCGGACATCTGCGAGTCGCGCCTGGGCCACCTGCAGGCCGCCTACGACCTTTCGCGCCGCGCCATCCAGGAGCCGGAGGCCTCGTCGATCGCCTGGGGCCTGCACATCGACCTGGCCATGAACCTGTCGCGGCCGGGCGAGGCCATGTCGGCCCTCATCGCCCTGGCCCGCCGCTCGCCGGCCGTGCTGGCCGAGGTCAAGGAGGGCACCATCCTCTCGGTCTACGCCTACGCCGAGCTGCTGCCCAACGCCGACGCCCGGCGCCTGGAGCTGCTGGAAGCCCTCGACAAGGCCGCTTGGGCGCCAAAGGACCCCTTCGAGGACCTCTCCGGCCTCAAGATCGACCAGATCCGCCTGCTGCTGGCGGCGCACCGCGAGGCCGACGCCCGCGCCCTGGTCGCCGGCCTCACCGACCCCGCCACCCGCCTCGCCCTGGTGGTCGACGACCGTTTCGCCCCGGTGGCCGAGGCTGCGCGGGCCGTGGACGCCGACACCGCGACCCGCCGTGAGCTGGTGCGGGTGCTGCTGCTGGCCGACACCCACAACGACTGGCTTTCTGGCCCCTACCGCATCGCCACGCTTCGCCTGCGCATCGGCGACAACGAGGGCGCCCTGCGCATCCTGCAGTCGGCCATCGACCGCTACAACGACTTCGGCCCCAGCGCCTTCACCGACGCCGACGAGACCTTCGGCAAGGTCCAGGGCCTGAAGGCCGAGACCCTCGCCCGCATGGGCCGCCTCAACGAGGCCGACGGCGCCTACGCCGAGGCCGCCGCCGACGCCGGCCTCGACCAGCGCTTCGAGGAAAAGCTCTCCTACGCCAGCTACCTGATCGACACCGATCGCGCCCAGTTGGCCCTCGACCTGCTGCACGACGTGCGCCAGGACCCGCTCACCGACACCGGCCGCGCCTACCTCGCCGCCATGCGCCTGTGCGCCTATTCGGTGCTGGGCGACAGCGCCGCCGTCGCCGAGCAGATGAAGATCGTCAAGTCGCCGGCCGCCCCGGACTACGGCGCCCTGATCAATGGCCTGATCTGCGCCGGCGACCTGGACGGCGCGGCCAAGACCTACATCGAACGCCTGGCCGACCCGGCCAAGCGCATGGACGCCCTCCTGGCCCTGCAGCGCTACAAGCGCCCGCCGACCCACGGCAAGGAGGACGCCGCCTGGGAGGCCGACTACCTCAAGGTCCAGGCCCGCCCCGACGTCCAGGCCGCGGTCAAGGCCGCCGGCGGCCACGTCCTGGATGTCGACATCTTCGACCCGGGCGTCATCTGAACCGGCCGCCAGCGCCCAATCTGGGCGATAACCATATTGAATTCAGCGGTTTACCCTGTCTCTGAGCGATGGATTAACCGCGTGTTCCTAAGGTCGCGCCAGACAGGGGAATTGCAGATGACCACCATCACCCCGGTGACGTCCGCCGTCAGCGCCGCCTTCAACCGCTTCGACCGCGCCTCCAGCGACCTCGCCCGCGCCGCCAACACCGGCCAGGATCTCGCCGCCGCCGTGGGCGCCCAGATCGGCGCCAAGGAAGCCGTCGGCGCCAGCGTCGCCCTGCTCAAGACCCAGGACGAGATGACCAAGTCCCTCCTGGACATCACCGTCTAGGGCGAAGCCCCTCACGCGTCCCAGAGCTTGAAACTCAAATCCATGTTGGCCTGGGTCATCACGCGGCTGGCCTGGACGTAGAACTCGCTGGCCATGGCGTTCAGGCGGCAGCGGCCGACCACCTCCACCTTCACTCGCCCCCCGTCGTAGTGCGGCCACACGCCCTTGATCTGGCCGCTCTCCACGAACGCGATCTGGGCGTTGAGCTTGTCGCGGAGCATGTCGAGGTGGCTTTCCTCGCCCTCCCCGCGCCAGCTCAGCGGGTCGGAGACCACCAGGACGGGCGTCTCCTCGTCATCATCCAGGTAGATGTAGTCGACGATATCTGTCTCGAGCACTGACATGCGAAAGCCCCCGAATACTGAACGATTCGAAAGGGCTAGAATGAATCGCGGCGTTCGCCTTGTTGGCGCCCGCGCCCCTTGAGTGCCAAGGCCGGGTTCGGGCCCTTCAGGCCGCCCGGCGCCCATTGCGCGGACAGGGCCGGCGCGAATTCTGGTCACATCGCCGGCAGGCCGCGACAAATGCGCCGGGCGGCCCGCCGCACGCGCCCCGGTTGCCCCCGCCGCCGCCGTCCGCCAAGCTCACAGCTTCAGCCGAGGGACCCTTCAGTATGCGTCTTGCGATCCTCGCCATCATGGCCGCCGCCCTTCCGATGCTCGCCCCGCCGCCCGCTCTCGCCCAGCCGGCCGGCGAGAGCGAACAGCCCCTGCTCCGCGCCGTCGCCGCCGACGTCGACGCCGCCCGCGAGCGCGCCACGATCGAGCGCCTGGTCGCCTTCGGCACCCGCCACACCCTCTCCGACACCGCCTCCCCCACCCGCGGCATCGGCGCGGCGCGGGCCTGGGTGAAGAGCCAGTTCCAGGATCTCGCCAAGGCCTGCGGCGGCTGCCTGGAGGTCGCCACCCCCTCCCAGGTCTTCCAGGGCGAACGCGTGCCCAAGCCCACCGAGGTCATGGACGTCCTGGCCATCCAGCGCGGGACCGGCGATCCGGGCCGGGTGGTGGTCATCTCCGGCCACCTCGACAGCCGCGTCTCCGACCCCATGAACGCGACCAGCGACGCGCCCGGCGCCAACGACGACGCCTCGGGCGTCGCCGCCGTCATGGAAGCCGCCCGCGTCCTCTCGAAACACAAATTCCAGGCCACCATCGTCTTCGCCGTGCTCTCCGGCGAGGAGCAGAACCTTTACGGCGGCAAGGTGCTGGCCGACTACGCCCGCGCCCAGGGCTGGCGGGTCGAGGCGGACCTCAACAACGACATCGTCGGCAACACCCACGGCCTCGACGGCCGCACCGACGACACCCACGTCCGCGTCTTCTCCGAGGGGACCAAGGCGGTCGAGACGCCCGACCAGGCGGGTCGCCGGCGCTACAACGGCGGCGAGGTCGACAGCCCCTCGCGCAATCTCGCCCGCTTCCTCGACGGCCTGGCCGACAAGTACCTAACCGGCCTCGACGTGGTCATGGTCTACCGCACCGACCGCTTCAGCCGCGGCGGCGACCAGGTGCGCATGCTGGAGGCCGGCTTTCCCGCCGTGCGCATCACCGAGGCCGACGAGAACTACACCCGCCAGCACCAGGACGTGCGCACCGAGAACGGCGTGGCCTACGGCGACGTGGTCGCCGGCGTCGACTTCCCCTACCTCGCCCAGGTCACCCGCCTGAACGTCGTCGGCCTGGCCGCCCTGGCCGCGGCCCCGGCGCCGCCCCAAGCCGTCAAGGCCGAGGGCGCCGTCACCGCCGACACCACTCTTTCCTGGAGCGCCGTGCCCGGCGCGGCCGGCTACCGGGTCTGGTGGCGCGACACCACCGCCCCCCAATGGCGCTTCAGCCGCGACGCCGGCGCCACCACGACCCTCGCCCTGCCCGGCGTCAACATCGACGACTGGTTCTTCGGCGTGCAGGCCGTCGGCCCCGACGGCTTCGCCAGCCCCATCGTCTTCCCCGGCCCCGCCGGCGACTTCGTCTCGCCGGCGCCGGCGACGTCAGCGGCCCATCCGTGATCATTCTACATATCGGTTGACTATCAACCGATCCGTTGTCTAACTGCCGGGCATGACCGAGGCCACGCCCCTGCGCCCCCGCACCGACGCCGAAGTTCTGGACGAGGTGTTCTTCGCCCTCTCGGACCCGGTCCGCCGGGCCATCCTCGAGCGCCTCGACGGCCGCTCGCTGCTGGTGTCGGAGCTGGCCGCGCCCTTCGGCATCTCGCTGCAGGCCGTCTCGCGGCACATCCAGGTTCTGGTCCGCGCCGGCCTCGTCACCCAGGCGCGCAGCGGCCGCATCAGCCGCTGCAGCCTTCAGGCCCAGCCCCTCTCCGAGGCCGCCGCCTGGATCAACCGCTACGCCAAGTACTGGCAGGGCCAGTTCGAGGCCCTGGCCCAGCATCTGACCCGCCTCGAGGAGGAGAAGAAGCCATGAGCTACGCCGACACCATGGCGGCCCTCGCCGACCGCCGCCGCCGGATCGCCGCCCTGCGCGAGGAGATGCGGGGCCTGCAGGGCGCGGTCGAGCCCCAGCCGGTGCAGGACTACGTGCTGGCCGGCTGGGACGGCCCGGTCACCCTGTCGAGCCTCTTCGGCGGCCGCCGCGACCTGATCCTGATCCACAACATGGGCGTCGGCTGCACCAGCTGCACCATGTGGGCCGACGGCTTCAACGGGGTCTACGAGCACCTGGCCGCCCGCGCCGCCTTCGTGGTCGCCAGCCCCAATCCCGTCGAGGTCCAGAAGGCCTTCGCCGCCGAGCGCGGCTGGCGCTTTCCCATGGTCAGCTACCAGGGCAGCACCCTGGCCGATGACTTCGGCTATCGCGCCGGCGGCGACGCCAAGGACGTCAAGCTGGGCGGCTGGAACCCCGGCGTCTCCTTCCTGCGCCGCGACGGCGAGGCGATCGTGCGCCTCTCCGACACCGAGTTCGGCCCCGGCGACGACTTCTGCGTCGTCTACCACCTCTTCGACCTCGCCCCCGGCTACGACCTGGGCTGGTCGCCCCGCTATCGCTACGATGCCGCCGCAAGCTAGTGCGGCCTCGGTCCAGCCCGAACCTTCCCCTCCCCGTCTCTCCAAGCCCCATTGTGCTGACGTCGGGTGATCGCGGCTATGCCGTGGCCAACGGCGCCGACGGCGCCCGCGAACACCGGGAGAGAAACCAAGATGACCGACATCCTCGATCTGGGCGGCCGCGTCGCCCTCGTCACCGGCGCCGGCCAGGGCGTCGGCCGCCAGGTCGCCCTGCACCTGGGCGGGGCGCACAATTCCGGCGGCGTGGTGGTCAACGACTACGTCCTGGAGCGCGCCGAGACGGTGGCCGCCGAGATCCGCGCCGCCGGCGGCAAGGCGATCGCCGTCCAGGCCGACGTCTCCAACCTCGACAGCGTCAAGGCCATGGTCGCCAAGGGCCGCGCCGAGCTGGGCCCGATCGGCATCCTGGTCAACAACGCCGGCAACGCCGGCGCCAATCCCTCGCCCGAGCTGCGCAAGCCGTTCTGGGAGACCGGGCCGGAGGTCTGGCAGAGCTTCATCGGCGTCAACTTCTACGGCGTGATGAACTGCACCGCCGCCGTCATCCCTGGCATGATCGAGCGCGACGCGCCCGGCCGGATCATCACCATCATCTCCGACGCCGGCCGCTGGGGCGACGCCAACATGGAGATCTACGCCGCCTCCAAGGCCGGCGCGGCGGGCTTCATGCGCTCGGTGGCCCGCACCCTGGGCCGCCACCAGATCACCGCCAACTCGGTCGCCATCGCGCTCACCGCCACCCCGGCCGTCGAACGCACCCTGCAGGGCGATCAGGAGCGCCTGAAGCGCCAGATGGAGAAGTACATCATCCGCCGCCCCGGCCAGCCCCAGGACATCGCCAACATGGTCCTCTTCCTGGCCTCCGACGCCTCGCCCTGGATCACCGGCCAGGTCTACCCGGTCAACGGCGGCTTCACCTTCGCCCTCTGAGGCGCGGCCCGGCGAAGTCTCGGGGGGCCGGTTCTCCGCCGGCCCACCGCGCCCTACTTCAGGGTGTTGAGATAGGCGATCAGGTCGTCGATCTGGGTCGGGTTCTTCAGGCCCGCGAAGGTCATCTTGGTGCCGGGGACCATGCCGTTCGGCTTGGGCAGGTAGATGCGCAGCCGATCGTTGCTCCAGGTGAAGCCCGCGCCCTTCATGCCCGACGAATAGGCGAAGCCCTTCACCGTTCCCGCGGGGCGTCCGACGACGCCCCAAAGCGTCGGCCCCAGGATGGTCGGGCCGCCCTTCGCCGCCGAATGACACATGGCGCAGCGCGAGGCGAACACCGTATGGCCTTGGCCCGGGTCCCCGGCAGACGCCGGCGGGGCCGCGGCAAGGCCGGCGAAGAGGACAAGAGCTCCGGCGACGCCGGCTCCCCGGCGGCTCAGTAGGCGATCCATGTGAAGACCCTCAAGGTGTTGTTGTCGGAGGCGTTGGCGCCGGCATTGTCGTAGTTGCTGCTCGCGCCGTTGAAGGTGGCGTAGGCGGTGTATTGCGCGCCGACCCGAACGTTGAACCTCGGGCCCAGCGGCGAGTGGCCGTCGCCCCACGGCGTCGCATCGAGCTGCACGGTCACCCCGCTGCTGTTGGGCTTGAAGGTGCGGCTGTCGGCATAGATCGTCGGATTGGCCGCCCCTGTCGTCGCGAAGGCCGCCACCGTCACGCCGACCTTGCTGCGCCAATAGTACGAGGCGTCGGCGCGGACGTCGGTCAGGCTGTTGTGTGGGCAGTCGGACTCCGATTCCGCGAGGGCGCAGGTCGCATCCAGCGCCTGTTGCTCGTGCGTGTAGCGGGCGTTCAGGGTGAAGGTGTCGCCGCTGGCCAGAGGCACGAAGTAGGACGCATCGGCGCCCACGTCGGTGTAGCGGTCCACCAGGCCGGTCGAGCGGTCGCGGCCCGGATGGATGTCGGCGCGCATCCCGAAGACGCCCACCTCCGCGGTCCCCGGCCCCACCGGCTTCTGGAAGGCGACACGCACATAGGGCGCCAGGCCGTCGATGTCGCCCGGGCTGAACGGGTCGGCGCCCAGGTGGTTCAGGGTCGTCGCGCTGGGCGAGCCATAGGCGCCGGCCTCCAGCAGCAGCTTGTCGTCGATCCAGGCGTAGCCCGTCACGCCCAGGGTGTTCTGGGCCAGCCCGCCCGCCAGCAGCGGCGAGGCGCTCGGCGAGGGCGCCAGGGCCGAGCTGGTGTAGGGATAGCCCCAGGCCGGCAGGGTGTTCCAGGCGTCCTGGACGCTCGGCGAGTTGTTCAGGCTGACGCCCAGCACGACGTCATGGCCCTTGACCTCAGTCGTCGTGGTCGCCCGCACATCCAGGTTGTCCCAGGTCCAGGCCTTGGCGATCCCGTCGTAGGTCGTCTGGATGAAGGCGCCCAGGTGCGAGCCCAGCCCCCCCGCCAGGAACAGGCTGATCTGGTCGACCGCGGTATTGTCGTTGTTGGCGAAGCCGTCGGCGGGCGGGCTGGACGCATCCATCTTGGAATGGACGTAGGAGGCCACCGCCATAGCCGAGATCGGCACATTGAAGCCCACGGCGCGCTGGGTGTAGCCATGCAGCTTGAACTCGCGCCCGAACGGCGTCAGCTGCGGGCCGAACCCGCCGACGTGACAGGCCTGGCATGGCTGGCCGGTCTGTACGGCGAAGGCCGGAACGGCGTGCGCCGCGCCCGCGCTCATCCCCAACAGAACCCAGCTCGTAACGATGATGTGGCGCAATCTTCGCGCCATGCCGATGAGGTCTCGCAGTATCATGGCTTGCCTCTCCCGATCGCCGCCAGTAGGGCGGTCTTTGAGACAAGGCTGTCATAAGACGACACGGGCGCCTTTGCGTTGAATCAACTTAAATTTGTTTCAACATTGCAATTTTATACCGTGAATTGAGACATTCACCCTGCGGTGGCTCGCAATCCTCCGGCCTACAAAGAGGCCTGGGAGCCCCGCCCCCGGGACGCCCTCAGCCCCCCTGCCCCGCCAGGCCCGCCAGGCCCGCCCGCCAGCGCGTGTCCAGGGGCGAGGGGCGGCGATGCAGCCGCCGGTCCAGCAGCCGCGCGGCCCGCTCGGTCTCGCCCGCCCGCATCAGCGCGACCAGCAGGGTGTCCTCGATGACCTGCCGCTGCGCCCCGCTGCCGCCGATGCGGACCACCTCGCCGGCCAGGGGCTCCAGCACCGCCACGCAGCCCGCCCAGTCGCCCTGGGCGAAGGCGCCCAGCGCCCGCCCCATCGCCGGGACCACCGGCCCCGCCGCCAGCGTCCCCGCCGCCGCCAGCCGGTCCAGCGCCGCCACCCGCGCCGCCAGGTCTTCCGCCTCCCCGGCCCCGGCGGCCAGCATCATCATGTGCGCATCGACGAAGGCGTGGCCGGCCGCGGGAAAGGCGCCGCGCCCAAACTCGGCCGCCCGCCGCCACAGCCCCTCGGGAACCGCGTGGCCATAGGCCTCCAGCCGCCACAGCAGCGAGGCCGCGTCGCTGACCACATTGATCGGCAGCCCCAGCGAGACCCCCGGCGCCACGTGCGCGCCATAGAGCTCCAGCGCCGCCTCGGCGTCGCCCGCCTCCAGCGCCGCCAGGGCCGCGTGCCAGGCCAGGTGGCCGTGCAGCAGGCCGGCGCGGTCATAGGTCGGCAGCCAGCCCTCGATCAGCCGGCGCGCCTCGTCCCCCGCCCCGGCCTCGAACTGGGCGTGCGCCAGGGCGTGGACGGCGTTGGCGTTGGCCGGGCGCAGGGCGAAGGCCCGCTCGATCATCGCCCGCCCGCGCCCCACCTCGCCGTTCTCGGCCAGGGCCCAGCCCCGCGCCGTCAGGAACCACCAGTCGTCCTCGCCGTACTGCCCGGCATGGCGCTCGCACAGGTCCACCCGCGCCTGGTCGTGGTCGGCCATGCCGGAAAAGGCGAACAGGCCGAACGCCCCCAGCGGCATGGCCAGAACCAGGGCGTCGCGCGGCCAGGCCTCGGCGTGGGCCAGCACGGCCGCGATCGCCTCAGCCGAGCGGCCGGCGATGGCCAGGGCCAACGCGGCCACGTGGCTCCTCTCGCGCGCGTCGCCCCGCGCCAGCACGGCCGCCTCCGCCTCCGCGATCCGCCGCCGCGCCTCGGCCGGTTCGGCGCTGGAGGCGTGCAGCCGCGCCCGCGCCGCCAGCGCCAAGGCGAACCCCGGATCCGCCGCGATCGCCCCCTCCAGCGCCGCCCCCGCCCCCGGCCACGCCGCCATCATCAGCGCCACGCCTTCGCGGTAGAGCGCCGCGGCTGGCTCGGAGGCGGTCGAGAGCGAGAGGCCGCGGGCGTCGAGGATCATGGGCGGGGATGAGGTCCGGGGATGGATGGGGTTGGGTTACGCCCCCCATAGCAACCGTGAACGCGGCGGGGGAAGGTCCAGACTAGGGGTGGAAGGCAACTGCCGCTCACGACCCAGAGCCGACCTTTCACCAAAGGCCCTTGGAAGCTAACCTCTTCCAATGGGAAAGGCCGTATCGCGCGAGTATTTCCGAGCCCGGTGGCCCGACGCCGAAGTCCCGCCGGAGGAACCGCTCTGGCTCCACTACGAGATTGATTTCGGCGCGGATGCCGTTCTGCGAACCGTAGATGTCTTTGCCGATGGCAGGATCATGCGGAACAGCATCGAGCTGGAGCAACGCCATGGGGATGACTGCCCGTCGCTCATTGATTGCTCACTTGATGAGGGCTTCGCGGGAGCCAACTTGGAAAGGATCGCCCGCGAGGAGTTTGAAAATTTGTGGGGGAAGGGCGTGGATACGCCTTTCTGGTTCGTCCGCTAACCACCCCTCGCTGACGTCCGCGACGTCCGCTTATCGGCGCGAGCGGCGGATGTCCGATAGTGGGCCCGGGGGCAAAGACCGCTAACGACCCAGAGCGCACGTTTGCGGTGCTAGCCAGCCGAGCGAGCCCCTCGGGCAGAACTCAACCAACCGGGCGTGCGCCCGCAGACGGCGTCGGAGCCGCCGAAACCCAAAACTCGATACGACCCCTTGGCAACCGTCACCCTTGGACCTGCCTTCCCCGTGAGTGAACACGCGGGTGGGAACCACACCGAGTAGGCCCAGAAGTGCTCTTCAACACCGGGCGTGTTGTGCAAGGAAGCGCTGTACCGCGCATCTTTCGCGAGAAACGCGGTTGCAACTGCCACCGCACGGAAATCGTCGCTGCTCTTGGCGACTCGTATCGGCTATTCGACCAGGAAAAGCGCCGCAACCAGTAGAGAGCATGGAACTGCGGCGAGTAGAGCGAAGCCACCGGGCTTGAGAATTGTGCCTCGCTGCTGTTGATCGAATGGGTTTCGCTTCACGTCTATTGTCGCGCCAACGCGGGTCAGAGATTGCACTCTCAACTGCCGGGTGTCTGGAGTCCACCCATCGCTGCCATCGGCGACGTCCGCTTGTCGGCCCAGTGCACCAACGTCCGGATCGGGGCTTGATGGCCATGTCGGCTCACGCCCCTTAGCGGCGTATCGCGCGTTGCCGTGATAGGAGAAGCTCAAGGTGCGAGGATCGACATGGGCTTCTTCGAGGCGTGGCGAAAGCGTAAGGCGGCGAAGCGGATCGCGGCGAGGCTTCCCGCAATCTTGTCGGCCTCCTATGGCGGGGCTGACCACTACACCGTCCCGCAAATCCGGGTCGCATTCGGACACTTGAAGCTCCGTCCTCGCGACGTCGACATAGCCTTTGCCGCCTACCTCGACTTCGAGGCCTACGCCGCTGAGACGGGGCAGGATCAGGCGTCCTACGCCACCTACAGGTCGCTCTTTCAGCGCTACTTGCCGGACGGGTATTCTTCGCCCGGATCAGCGCCAGTGAACGAGTATATCCAGCAGCTCACGGGGCTTTCCTAAGGTCTGGACCTATCGTGAGGCGGTTGACCGGTTCCGACCCATAGCCGACCTTTGGCTTCCAGCTAGCCGTTGCGGTCCACAAGCTCAGACCAGAACCGGATATGCCTGATGTGGCCGGGGAGCGGTCGGTGCGGGTCCATGAGTTCGCGCTCGAAATAGTCGGCCAAGTCGGCGCCGTAGTAGATGACGTCCGACTGGTAGACCGAGAACACCGGATTGCCTGCCTCATGCGGGTCCGACGGAAGGTAGCGGTGCGAGATGAGCGGGATCAGTTTCGGAGCCTGCGCCACCACCCGTCCCACAACCTCAGCCCGTTCCTCCACCCTCGCCGGTCTTTCGCCCCACTCCGGCCACCACAGCCCTGCGTTCTCGACGTCGAACAGCAACCCCTCGAGCGGCCAAGCCAGCATCTCTCTGATTGCCTTATCGTCCGTGCGCCAGTCATACCCCAGCACGGGCCGCTTCTCCCGCAAGAGCGCTACGAGGTCCGGCGGAAACACGAGATCGTATCGCGCCTGGGCGGTGTCGAGTTCGCCTTGGGTGTAGCCGTCTGCCCACGTTCTGCTGTCCTGGCGACGCCGACGCCGCTCAAACTCACTGATGATCGGTTCGCCATCGACCGTGATCTGGATGGACTTAGACTTGTCGTTGCTCGACACGGCCCCAGCGGCTGACGCTGCCGCCAGCGTCGCACCCAACATGGCGCTGAACTTGCGGCGGTTCGGTGACATGGACACATCCTATCCGCGAGCGACTATCGGCGCCAATGTCCGTATTTGACCCACAGTTGCCAGTCGGAATGTCCGCTATGCGACAGGATGCTTCGGCCGCCAGACAACTGCATGGTGTGTCGCCCTAGGAGAAAGTTCATGATGCATCGGTGGTCGTCAGGGGACACCGTGGTCGTGCGATACCTGGCTCGATCAGATGGAACTGTCGCGACGGCGCTGCCGGCGGTTGTGATCCAGGACCAGGCCGACTTGCTCGCTCTCTACGTGCCGCCGGGAACGGTGATGATGGACAACTACATCGTCGCGGCGGAGGACCGTGTCGCCGCTGTCGGTCAGGCCCCTCCGTCAGCCGAGAGGCGACATGTCGAGCGCCGCTGGACGGTCCCAACGATCCGACTCTACCTGGCGGACGAAGCGTTCTCCGTGTGGGCGTTCTTCGATGACGAGGGGCGCTTTGCGTCCTGGTACGGCA
>JAFEEA010000101.1 GCA_018241335.1 Pseudomonadota bacterium | reverse complement strand
TGTGTGGCCGCCTCGAAGGTGGTGTGGCCGGAGAGCTGGTCCAGGGAGCGGCCGCGGATCACCAGGCGGCCGGCGGCGCCGTCCACCTCGGAGAGAACGGTTTCGGCGGCGACCACGCCTTCCAGTCCGTCAATGCCTTCAATCAATGTATTTCTCCTTGATCGGTCGTTGACGGGATGCGACCATGTCGGTCAGAGGTCAATCTTGATCAATATGATCAATATTAAATGCGGGCTGAGATGACGGACTGGCTCACCGCGGAGGAGGCCATGGCGCGCCTGGGCGTACGGCCCCAGACCCTTTACGCCTATGTCAGCCGGGGGCGGGTGCGGGCCGAGAGCGACCCGCACGACCCGCGCCGCAGCCGCTACCGCGCCGGCGACATCGCCCTGCTGTCCGGCCGCAAGGCGCGCAGCCGCAAGGTCGCCGACGTGGCCGCCGAGGCCATCGCCTGGGGCGAGCCGGTGCTGGCCAGCGCCATCACCACCGTGGTTGACGGACGGCTCTACTATCGCGGGCGCGACGCCGTGGCCCTGGCCGAGACCGAGACCCTGGAGGCGGTGGCGCGGCTGCTGCGCGGCGGCCAGGGCGCGCCCCTGACCCGGACGGGCCGGATCCCGCGCGCCGACACCATGCGCGAGCGGGCCTTCCTGCTGCTGGCCGCCCGGGCCGGGATGGACGCGCCGGCGCGGGGCCAGCCAGCCGCGGTCCTGGCCGACGAAGCCGCCAACCTGCTGGACGACCTGGCCGACGCGGTGGCGGGCGAGGCCGGCTTCGGGCCGATCCACGAGCGCCTGGGCCAGGCCTGGAGCTGCAACCGCGACCAGTGCGACCTGATCCGCCGGGCCCTGGTGCTGCTGGCCGACCATGAGCTGAACGCCTCGACGTTCGCGGCCCGGGTGGCGGCCTCCACCGGCGCCTCGCTGGCCGCCGCCGCCCTGGCCGGCCTGGCGGCCCTGTCGGGGCCCCTGCACGGGGGCATGGCGGCGCGCGTGCAGGACCTGGCGGACGAGGCGGTGCGGCTGGGCCCGCGCGCCTGCGTCACCCGCCGCCTGGCCGAGGGCGTCCCGTTCCCGGGCTTCGGCCACAACCTCTATCCCGAGGGCGATCCACGGGCGGGGGCGCTGCTGGGCGCCCTGCCGGTCCCGCCGATGTTCCAGGCCCTGCGCCGCGAGGTGGAGACGGCCACCGGGCAGAAGGCCAACATCGACTTCGCCCTGGTAGCCCTGGCCGAGGCGCTGAAGCTGCCGACGGACGCGCCCTTCGCCCTCTTCGCCGTAGCCCGGGCCGCCGGCTGGATCGCCCACGCCATGGAGCAACTGGCCGACGGCGCCCTGATCCGCCCTCGCGCCCGCTACGTCGGCCCGGCGCCGGAGACGGCCTGAGGCCGGTTGAGGCGGGCGGGCTTTCCAGCTTTGCTGGGGACATGAGCCTCTTCGTGCGCGAGCTGTCGGTCCAGAACTACCGGTCGATCCGCAAGCTGAACCTGCCCGTGGAGCGGCTCGGCGTCTTCGTCGGCGCGAACGGCGCGGGCAAGACCAACCTCTACAGGGCGCTGGAGCTGGTCCAGGCCGCCGCCGCCGGAACTCTGGCGACGTCGCTGGCGGCCGAGGGCGGGCTGGCCTCGGCGTTCTGGGCCGGGACCCCCAGGCGAAACGAGAAGGCGCGGATCGACCTCGGCGTCGGCCTGGGCGAGGCGCCGGCCGACGTCCCGGGCGCCGCGGCGTTCGGCTACGGCGTGGCGGTAGGCTACCCGCCGCCGGTCTCCGCCGCCTTTGGCGAGGAGGCGCACGTCAAGGAAGAACGCCTCATCCACCGCCATGGCCGGCGCGAGGTGAAGCTGCTGGAGCGGCGCGGCCCCCAGCTGACCGCGCGGGACGAGGCCGGCGAGCGGGTCGACTTCGACGACGACATCCTGGCCTCCGAGACCGCCCTGGCGCGGCTGGAGGACCCTTCACGGTTTCCGGACCTGCAGCTGGTGCGCGCCACCCTGCTGGACTGGCGTTTCTATCACGATCTGCGCGCCGACCAGGGCTCGCCGCTGCGCCGCCCCTGCCTGGCGGTGGCGAGCCCGACCCTGGCCTCGGACGGCGCCAACCTGGCGGCGGTGTTCGCGACCCTGGCCCACATCCGCCAGGACACGCGCGACCTGGACGCGGCCGTGGCGGACGCCTTTCCCGGCGCGCGGCTCGACATCCCGCCGCCGGGGCGGACGGCCAGTTTCGGCCTCGTGACGCCGGACTATCCGCATCGGGTGTTCGAGGCCGCCGAGCTCTCGGATGGGACCCTGCGTTTCCTGGGCCTGGCCGGCGCCCTGCTGGCCTATCGACTGCCGGCCTTCATCGCCCTCAACGAGCCCGAGGCCAGCCTGCATCCGGACATGCTTGAGCCCCTGGGCCGGCTGATCGCCCGGGCGGCGGAGCGGACCCAGGTCTGGGTGGTCACCCATTCGGAGCGTCTCGCGCAGGCCATCGCGCGCCATGGCGGCGTGACGGCGCGGACGGTGGAGAAGGCCGGCGGCCTGACGACGATCCGGGGCCTGAAGGCCTGGGGCTATGTGGACGACGAAGCGGAGGACTAGCGTTCCGGGCAGATGTCGTGGTCCTGCAACTTGCGGACAAGCTTGGTCGGGGCCTGGCCGAAGAAGGGGTAGTCGCAGGCGTCGCCGACCGATTGCCGAGCGTCGTCGGTCCGGCCCTTCTCCAGCAGGGCGTCGGCCAGGGCGAGCTGCATGTAGGGCTTGTAGATCGGCGGCAGGTCGATGCTGAAGGCGGCCGGATCGGCCAGGCCCGTCCGCAACTCGTCGATGGCGCCGTCGAGGTTGCCATTCGTCTCGAAGTAGATGGCCCGGTAGAAATGGGCGCGGGGATCCTTTGGATAGGCCGCCGCCAGGCCCGCCGACTGGGCGATCGCGCCCTTCATGTCCCTGGGGTTCTCGTTGTCGGGGATGAAGCCGGCGACACGGGCCCTGTGAGCCGGATAGGTCGCCGCCACGCACACGCCGCCGGCCAGGGCCGCCACGGCGCCGGCCAGGCCGACGCCCATCGCCCAGCGGCGCAGCATCGGCCGGGCCTGGGTCTCGGGCCACAGCGCCAGGATCAGGAAGCCCAGGGCGACGCCGGCGATCGCCCCGCCGGCGTGGGCGCTATAGTCCACCACCGCGCCGCCTCCGCCGCCGCCATGCGACGGGATCAGGGCGGGCAGCACCTGGAAGGCGATGCGGCGCTGCGCCTTTCCGCGGCCTTCATAGGCCTCGACGTGAAAGCTGCAGACGAAGGCCGTGGCGAGGAGGCCCATGATCGCCCCCGAGGCGCCGACGCCGACCATGTCGTGCGGGTTCATCAGCAGGGCGGCGATGGAGCCGCCCAGGCCGCCGATCACGAAGGCCGCCCCGAACCAGGCCCGGCCGACCAGCCGCTCCAGGTACCAGCCGGTGAAGAAGAGGACGATGCTGTTGCCGATGATGTGCCCGGGGCTGCCGTGCAGCAGGCAGGCGGTCACCATGCGCCACCACTCGCCGTCCCGCACGACTAGGTCGCGTCCGTCGGCGCCCAGGGCGACCTGGGTTCCATAGCCCGGGGTCAGCATCGCCGCCGGCGAAAGGGCGAAGGCGTTCTCGAGGAAGAACACGATCGCCAGCAGCGCCAGCAGGCCGACGGTCAGGACCGGCAGGCCCCGGTCGATGGTGGGGGCGACCCTGGCGGCGGGCGACGCCGCCGGCTCCGGCCTGGCCAGCCACGCGGTCTCGCGCGGGCCGGGCGCCCGCTCGGCGGCCCACGGCCTGGCGTTCGGCGCCGTCGGCGCATAGCCGCCGACGGGAGCGCTCGCGCGCTTGCCGAATCCGCTGCCCGGCTGCATGACGCCTCTCCGCGATTGCTACCCCAAGACGTAGCCGGCGAGGGCTTTCGCTTTGGTGAAGGCGCCCTTCAATCGGCTGCTGGCGGCGGGGGCGTCATGCCCAGGCCCTGGCCCGGGGCGAGGACGGCCAGCACCAGGCCAAGGTCGGCCTCGACGCGGCGGGCGGTGGCCTCGACATCGCTTGGCGGGGCGCGAAAATCCAGCGTCGTCTGCAGCCCGGCGCCCACCGCGTGGGTGGTGGTGCAGTCGAGAAGGCCCGTCTGCGCGCCGCCGTCGTGGTGGGGCTGACAGGAGATCGCCACCGGCTCGCCCGAGGCCGTGATCCAGGCCGGCGCCACCCAGAAGCCGTCGGGATAGCGGTCGAAGGCGCCGACGCGCGTGGCCTCCATGGGCGCCTCGTTGACCTCGGTCACCGCCCGCTCTCGCCGGAACGAGGCGTAGGCGCCGAGACTGGAGCCGATGGCCAGGTGATCGAACTCGGTGGGCGAATAGAGGGCGGCCCGCGTCCAGCGCGCCGCGTCCGGGCAGGCGATGGCGGCGATGCGGTCACGCGCCGTGCGGCAGGGCCCGGTGGGGTCGAGGTTCAGGCGGATGGCGGTGATGCGCGCGCCTCGTCCCGGCCGCGCATAACCGCAAAAGTCGCGCAGGCGCAGCGGGTCGGCCAGCGGATAGCCGCCATGGCGCCCGGCGTCGGCGTCGACGCGGACCAGGGGCGAAGCGGGCAGGCGCAGGGCCAGGCCCGCCAGGGTGACGTCGAAGGTGCGCGCCCTGCAGGCGGCCGAAGGCGGGCGCAGGCTCCAGGCTCGCCAGGCGCCCGGCGCCGCCATCGCCAGCCCCAGGACGCCGACCCCCGCCAGCAGCAGGCCGGCCCACAGCCGTCCGCGCCGCGCCGCCATGGTCAGGGCGCGCCCGCGACCGTCGGCCGGCCGTCGGCGCGATAGACCTCGCCGCCCTTCATCACGAAGCTGACGTGGTCGAACAGGGCCGGGTCGGCCAGGGGGTCGCCGTCGACCGCCACCAGGTCGGCGTAGCGGCCGGGCTGGATCGAGCCGATGTCCTTGGCGTCGCCGATCAGGTCGGCGGCGTTGCGGGTGGCGGCGAACAGGGCGTCGGCGGGCTTCATGCCGGCGCCGATCATCAGGCCGAACTCCATGGCGTGGTCGCCCTCGCCGATGTCGGTCCCATAGGCGATCTTGACCCCGGACTTCAGGGCGTTGGGGAAGTTGCGTTTGGGCAGGGGGTCGTTGGCCAGCTCCTTGGGCGGCGTGCCGGGCGTCAGCAGCTCCGGATGGTCGCGGGCGGCCACATAGAACACCTCGAACACCGTCAGCGTCGGCACCAGGTAGGTTCCGTGCGCCTTCATCAGGGCGAAGGTGTCGGCGGTGGCGAAGGAGCCGTGCTCGACGGAATCGACGCCGGCGCGCACCGCCGCCTCGATGGCGGGGGCGGGATAGATGTGCGCGGCGACCTTGAGGCCCAGGCTGTGTGCGGTCTCGACCGCCACCCGCATCTCCTCGTCGGTCATCAACTGCTGGCGCGGGTCGTCGCCGGTGGAGGCGATGCCGCCCGAGGGCATCAGCTTGATCAGGTCGGCGCCGCGGCGCTTGTGCTCGCGCACCCGGATGCGAGCCTCGTCCGGCGTGTCGACCAGGCCGTTGTCCCAGCCGGCGTGGGAAAGACCGGGGTCGAGGCCGTTGCGGGGGTCGCCGTGGCCGGCGATCGGGCCCAGCGGCTCCAGCGACACCCACAGGCGCGGCCCCGCGATCTTGCCCGCCGCGATGGCGTCGCGCACCGCCACCGTCTCGTCGCCGCCGCCCACGTCGCGGGCGCTCGTAAAGCCCTGCTGCAGCATGGCGCGGGTGAACTGGGCCGCGTCGAAAGCCCGGTCGAGGGCCGAGTGCGTCAGCCAGTCTTCCGTGGCGTTGGTCCGGCTGGGTAGCTTGGCGGAGACGTGTACGTGGCAGTCGATGAAGCCGGGCATCACCGTCTGGTGGGAGAGGTCGATGACGCTCGCGCCCGCGGGCGTGACGAAGCCGGCCTGGACGCCGGTGATGCGGTCGTCGTGGACCAGGATGGAGACGTCGTGCCGGGGCGTCTCGGAGACGCCGTCCAGCAGTGTCCCGGCATGGATGACCACGTCGCGCGCCAGGGCGCCGGACGCCATGGCCACTGCGGCGACCCCCGCGGCCAATCCCGAAATCAGCTTGAACCCCACGCGCGCAGTCCCCTGGTCACTCAACGGGGCGGATCATGCGTCGGTTCGCGCCGCCCGCCCAGAGGGGGCGCGGGGAAGAAAGGCCTATCGGCCGCCGCCGCCGGTGACGTCCTTGATCAGGGCCTGGACGCGGGCCTTTGCGCCGGCGCCCCACATCAGCTTCATCATGGCCAGGGTGTTGGCCGCGCCGCCCTCGAAGCGCCAGTCGCAGTCGTCGAAGCTGCAGTCCTCGAACACCGGGGGTTCGCCGCCGCTGAACACCAGGCGGCAGGCCTTGAATTCGCAGCCCACGAAGGTCTCGCCGTCGAGCTGCACGGTCTCGCGGGTGAAGGCGGTGGCGGTGTTCATGGGTCTAGGCTCTCATGTCGTGGGCAGGGGCCGCGGGCGGTGTCGCCCTCGGCCGCGGCGCGGAGCGCCGTTGCGATGAACGTGTCGGGTCTTCGGGCAGGCTAGCCCTGGTCGTCGCCGCTGGACTGGCCGTCATCCGGGGTCTGGCCGGAGCGGGCGGCGGCGCGTTTCTCGGCCTTGGCCGCCAGCTTCTTGGCCTTTTCCGCCGCCTTCAGGCGGTCGCGTTCCTGGCGTTCGAAATTGTAGTTGGGGGTCCGGGCCACGATCTGGCGCCTCCAGAGGGGTTGAAGTCAGTCCGTGAGCCGATACGGCGGGCCCTGCAAGCGCTTTGCGCGGCGGCAGGCCAAAAACGAACGGCCCGGCATCGCGTTGGGGGGAAACGCGGCCGGGCCTGGGCGCCACCTGCATCGGGGGGAAATCGGTGGCGTCTTGAGCCTTAGGTGGGGATTTGGCGCCGTTATGCCAAGAGGCGCCCCCAGACTAATTCCGCCGCCCTATTCCGCGGCCGGGCCGCCGTCGTCGCGGAAATAGGGCTCGACCACGCCCTTCAGCTTGACGGTCATGGGATTGCCGCGCCGGTCCAGGGTCTTGCCCACGGCCAGGCGCACCCAGCCCTCGCTGACGCAGTATTCCTCGACGTTGGTCTTCTCCGCCCCGTTGAACTTGATGCCCACCCCGCGCTCGAGCACGGCGGCGTCATGGAACGGGCTGGCGGGATCGACGCAGAGGCGGTCGGGCAGGGTGTCGGTCATGGGTCAGGCTATCCAAAGTCGCAGGCGCGGGGTGATAGCCGCCCCGCGCCCGAATGCCAATGCGCCTCACGCCCGCTCTAACGTCGCCGCCTCCGCTTCCAGCGGGTGCTCCAGCCGGCCCAGCATCTCCCTGGGAACCACCTGCCAGAACTCGCCCCGCGCCTGGTCCCATTCGCGCAGCAGCTCCTCGGCGTAGAGCGAGCCCGTCTCGCGGACGTGTTCCTCGACCAGGGCCTTGAGGACGCCTTCCCAGTGGGGCGAGGCCAGACGGCGGAAGACGATGCTCTCGGCGTTGGCCAGGGCCTCGAAGCGGCCGTCGGGGTCGTGCACGAAGGCCATGCCGCCGGTCATGCCGGCCGCGAAGTTGAAGCCCACCGGCCCCAGCACCGCCACCGTCCCGCCGGTCATGTACTCGCAGCCGTTGGCGCCGACGCCCTCGACCACCGCCACGGCGCCGGAGTTGCGCACCGCGAAACGCTCGCCCGCGCGGCCGGCGGCGAACAGGCGCCCCGACGTCGCGCCATAGAGCACGGTGTTGCCCAGGATCGCCTGGGCGTGGGCGTCGCGCAGGCCGGGGGCCGGGCGCACGATGAGCGTGGCGCCGGACAGGCCCTTGCCGACATAGTCGTTGGCCTCGCCGGTCAGCTCGATCCTCAGCCCCTGGACCGCGAAGGCGCCCAGGCTCTGGCCGCCGGAGCCGCGAAGCTGCACCGTCAGGTGGCCGGCGGGCAGGCCGGTCATGCCGAACTTGCGCACGATGTGGCTGGAGATGCGCGCGCCGATGGCCCGGGCGGTGTTCCGCACTGTGTAGGTCAGCTGCATCTTCTCGCCGTGGTCCAGCAGGGGGGCCGCGTCGCGGACGATCTGGGCGTCCAGGGTGTCGGGCAGCTCGATGCGGCCCTCCACGGTGCAATAGGGCTTGTTGGCCCCCGGATCGGCGCGGACCAGAAGGGGGTTGAGGTCGAGGTCGTCCAGGTGCTCGCCGCCCCGGCTGACCTGGGCAAGCAGGTCGGTGCGGCCGATCACGTCCTGCAGCGACTTGAAGCCCAGCTGGCTCAGGATCTCGCGCACCTCCTCGGCGATGAAGCTGAAGAGGTTGATGACCTTTTCCGGCGAGCCCGTGAACTTGGCCCGCAGCGCCTCGTCCTGGGTGCAGACCCCCACCGGGCAGGTGTTGGAATGGCACTGGCGCACCATGATGCAGCCCATGGCGATCAGGCTGGCCGTGCCGATGCCGAACTCCTCGGCCCCCAGCATGGCGGCGATGACCACGTCGCGGCCGGTGCGCATGCCGCCGTCGGCCCGCAGGCGCACCGAGTGGCGCAGGTTGTTCAGGGTCAGCACCTGGTTGGCCTCGCTAAGGCCCATTTCCCACGGCCCGCCGGCGTACTTGATCGAGGTCTGGGGCGAGGCGCCGGTGCCGCCGACATTGCCCGAGATCAGGATCACGTCGGCCTTGGCCTTGGCCACCCCGGCGGCGATGGCGCCGATGCCGGTCATGGCCACCAGCTTCACGCACACCCGGGCGACCGGGTTGATCTGCTTCAGGTCATAGATCAGCTGCGCCAGGTCCTCGATGGAATAGATGTCGTGGTGCGGCGGCGGGCTGATCAGCATCACGCCGGGGGTGGCGTGGCGCAGGCGCGCGATCATCTCGGTGACCTTGAAGCCGGGCAGCTGGCCGCCCTCGCCGGGCTTGGCGCCCTGGGCGACCTTGATCTCGATCTCGCGGCACTGGTTCAGGTATTCGGCGGTGACGCCGAAACGGCCCGAGGCGATCTGCTTGACGGCGCTGTTCGGGTTGTCGCCGTTGGGCAGGGGCTTGTACCGCGCCGGGTCCTCGCCGCCCTCGCCGCTGACCGACTTGGCCCCGATGCGGTTCATGGCGATGTTCAGCACCCCGTGCGCCTCGGGCCCCAGGGCGCCCAGGCTCATGCCGGGGGTGACGAAGCGCTTGCGGATCTCGTTGACGCTCTCGACCTCGTCCAGGCTGACGGCCGGCCGGTCGGCGCGCCAGTCCAGCAGGTCGCGCAGCTGGATCGGCTGCGGCGTCCTCAGGGCGGTGGCATAGGCCTTGTAGGTCTCGTAGTCGCCGCGGTCGCAGGCGGCCTGCAGCATGTGGATCAGGCGCGCCTCGAAGGCGTGCGCTTCGCCGGAACGGCGGGCCTTGTAGAAGCCGCCCACGGGCAGGGCGACGGCGCCGCTCTCCCAGGCGCGCCGGTGGTTTTCCACCGCCCGCGACTCCAGGCCGGCCAGGCCGATCCCGGAGATGCGGCTGGGCATGCCGGGGAAGAACTCCGCCGCCAGGGCCCGCGACAGGCCGATGGCCTCGAAGTTGAGGCCGCCGCGATAGGACGAGATCACCGAGATGCCCATCTTGGACAGGATCTTCAAAAGGCCGCCCTCGATGGCCTTCTTGTAGTTCAGGCAGACGTCGCGCAGGCCAAGGTCGCCGCAGAGGCCGCGCTCCAGCCGGTCCTGCAGGCTTTCCTGGGCCAGGTAGGCGTTGATCGCCGTGGCGCCGACGCCGACCAGCACCGCGAAGCCGTGGGTGTCGAGGCATTCGCCCGAGCGGACGATGATCGAGACGTAGCTGCGCAAGCCCTTGGCGACGAGGTGCGAATGCACCCCGCCGGTGGCCAGGATCATCGGCAGGGCGACCCGGTCGGGCCCGGAGGCCTCGTCGGTCAGCACGATGGCCCCGCAGCCGCGCAGGGCGGCGTCCTCGGCCTCGGCCCGCACCCGCTCCAGCGCCGCGCGCAGGGCGTCGCCCTCCCGTGCTTCGGCCGCGGGAATGGGGAAGGTGCAGTCGATCACGGCCAGGGTCTTCTCGCCCATGAAGGCGGTCATGCGCTGGTACATGCCGGTGGTCAGGAACGGGCTTTCCAGGACGTAGACGTCGGCCTGGGCCGCGTCCTGGGCCAGGATGTTGCCGAGGTTCTTGAACCGGGTCTTCAGGCTCATCACCGCCGTTTCGCGCAAGCTGTCGATCGGCGGATTGGTCACCTGGCTGAAGTTCTGGCGGAAATAGTGCTGCAGCGGCCGATAGCGATCCGACAGCACCGCCAGGGGCGTGTCGTCGCCCATGGAGCCAACCGCCTCCTTGCCCTCCTCGATCATGGGGGCCAGCACCAGCTCCATGTCCTCCAGCGTCAGGCCGGCGGCGGCCTGGCGGCGGGTGAGCTCCTCGCGGGCGAAGCGGCGAGGCTCGGGACCGGGGCCGATCTCCTTTTCCAGGTCGACCATGTTGCCCAGCCACTCGGTATAGGGATGGGCGGCCGCCAGGGTGTCGATGATCTCCTCCTCGCCGTAGAGGCGGCCCTCGGCGAGGTCGATGGCGATCATCCGGCCGGCGGAGATATGCTCCTTGCGCACGATGCGGCTGTCGGGCAGGCCGAACATGCCCGCCTCCGAACCAAGGGCCACCAGGCCGTCGTCGGTGAAGGCGACGCGCATCGGGCGAAGGCCGTTGCGGTCCTTGCCGGCCACAACCCAGCGCCCGTCGGTGGCGCAGACCGCCGCCGGCCCGTCCCACGGCTCCATCACCGCGTTGCAGTAGGAATAGAGGGCCCGGTGCTCGGGCTTCATCTGGGCGTCGCCCTTGGAGGCCCAGGCCTCGGGGATCAGCAGGGCCTTGGCCATGGGCGCGTCGCGGCCGGCGCGGACCAGCACCTCGAAGGTGTTGTCCAGGGACATGGAGTCCGAGCCCACCTGGATCACCGGCTTCACGTCCTCGCCGAACTCGCCGAAGGCCTGGGCGGCCATGCGGATCTCATGGCTCTTCATCCAGTTGCGGTTGCCCTTGACGGTGTTGATCTCGCCGTTGTGGGCCAGCATCCGGAACGGCTGGGCCAGCCGCCACTCGGGGAAGGTGTTTGTGGAATAGCGCTGGTGGAAGATCGCCACCGCGGCCGTGAAGCGCGCGTCGGTGAGGTCGGGATAGAACTCGTCGATGTGCTCGGCCAGGAACATGCCCTTGTAGATCAGCGAGCGGGCCGACAGGGAGCAGACGTAGAAGCCGTTGAGGCCCGCCCGCTCCACCGCCTTCTCGATCCGCTTGCGGCACAGGAACAGGGCGCGCTCCAGCGCCTCGCCCTCCAGGCCGGCGGGGGGCGAGAGCATGATCTGCTCGATCTCGGGGCGGGTGGCGTTGGCCTTGTCGCCGATCACCGCCGTGTTCACCGGAACCTGGCGCCAGCCATAGAGATAGAAGCCGAAGCGCAGGGCCTCGCTCTCGACGATGGTCCGGGCGGTCTCCTGGGCGCCGAGGTCGGTGCGGGGCAGAAAGATCTGGCCGACCGCGATCGGACCCGGGCGCACGGCGTGGCCGATGCGGCGGACCTGCTCGGCGAAAAAGTCCTGGGGCACCGAGACCAGCACGCCGGCGCCGTCGCCGGTCTTGCCGTCCGCGTCGATGGCGCCGCGGTGCCAGACCGCCTTCAGCGCCTTGATCGCCAGTTCCACCACCTCACGGCGCGGCTTGCCGTCGATGGCGCAGACCAGGCCGACCCCGCAGGCGTCGCGCTCCTGGTCCGGATCGTAGGCGTGGCCGTCGATCAGGCGCTGGCGGTTGGCGAGGTAGAGTTCGGTGGCGTCGGACATGCTCGTCACTCCGCGGCGACCAGGGCCGGAGCCTTGGCCTTGAGGTAGGCGTGGATGTTGTCGGCGGCGTCGCGGCCGTCGCGGATGGCCCAGACCACCAGGGCCGCGCCACGCACGATGTCGCCGGCGGCGAAGACGCCCTCGAGGTTGGTCATCTGGGTCTTGAAGCTGGCCTTGACGGTGCCCCAGCGCGACACCGCCAGGTCCGGAGCGCCGAACAGGGTGGGCGTGTCCTCTGGGTCGAAGCCCAGGGCCTTGATCACCAGGTCGCAGGGGATGTCGAAGTCGGCGCCGTCCACCTCGACCGGGGCCTGGCGCCCGTCCGCGTCCGGCGCGCCCAGGCGCATTCGGATGGTGCGCACGCCGGTCACCTTGGCGGCGTCGCCCAGGGTGGCGCGCGGCGCGGCCAGCCATTCGAACACCACGCCCTCCTCCTCTGCGTGGGCCACCTCGCGGGCCGAGCCCGGCATGTTCTCGCGGTCGCGGCGGTAGAGGCAGGTGACGGAGGCCGCGCCCTGGCGCACGGCGGTGCGCACGCAGTCCATGGCCGTGTCGCCGCCGCCCACCACCACCACGCGCTTGCCCGCGGCGTTGAGCGGCCCGGTCTCGAAGCCCGGCAGGTCGTCGCCCAGCCCCTTGCGGTTGGATGCGATCAGGTAGTCGAGGGCGGGGACCACCCCGGCCGAGCCGGCGCCCGGGCAGGCAAGGTCGCGGGCCTTGTAGACCCCGGTGGCGATCAGGATCGCGTCGTGCATCTCGCGCAGGGCCGCCAGGGTGGCGTCACGGCCGACCTCGAAGTCCTGCACGAAGGCGACGCCGCCCTCGGCCAGGCGGCCGGTGCGGCGCTGAACGACGTCCTTCTCCAGCTTGAAGCCGGGGATGCCATAGATCAGCAGGCCGCCGGGCCGGTCGTGGCGGTCGTAGACGGTGACCGCATAGCCCATCTCGCGCAGGCGCTCGGCGGCGGCGAGGCCCGCGGGGCCGGCGCCGATGATCCCCACCGAACGGCCCTGGTCGCGGCCCGGCTTCAGCGGCGCCACCCAGCCCATCTCCCAGGCCTTGTCGGTCAGGTAGCGTTCCACCGCGCCGATGGTGACGGTGCCGTGGCCCGACTGCTCGATCACGCAGTTGCCTTCGCACAGGCGGTCCTGCGGGCAGATGCGGCCGCACACCTCGGGCATGGAATTGGTCGCCGCCGACAGGGCGTAGGCCTCTTCCAGCCGGCCCTCGGCGGTCATCCGCAGCCAGTCGGGGATGTTGTTATGGAGCGGGCAGTGGGTCTGGCAGAACGGCACCCCGCATTGCGAGCAGCGCGAGGCCTGCTCGGACGCCTTCGCGTCGATGAAGTCCGCATAGATCTCGTGGAAGTCGCCCCCACGCGCCTGCGCCGCCCGCTTGGGCGGGGTCTGCCGGGCCACCTTGGTGAAGGCCAGCATGCGCTCGGTCATGGTCGTCGTCCCGGAGAGTTGAGGCAGGGTCCATAGCCGATCCTCGCCGGTCGAAAAAGGTCATGGTCTGAAAAGTAGACTTAAATGGCGAGTAGTTTCGCATCCGTCGCACCGGTCGGCTGGAATAGGGTTCGACAAAGTCCATAAAGTGTATTCATTGACCGTTTACCCTGTCTGCCGCAGGGAAAGGCACTGACAAGGGAGCCGTCATGCCCGACTGGTTGATCGCGATCGTTCTGGGGATTGTCGAAGGCCTGACCGAGTTCATCCCTGTCTCATCGACCGGCCATCTGCTGCTGACCCAGACGCTGCTCGAAGGCCTGGGCTACATGCGCGGCAACTGGGACGCCTTCACGGTGATGATCCAGCTGGGCGCCATCCTGGCGGTGGTGCTGCTCTATTTCCAAAGGCTGCTGGGCGTGGCCCTGCGCCTGCCCAGCGACCCGCGCGC
>JAFEEA010000100.1 GCA_018241335.1 Pseudomonadota bacterium | reverse complement strand
CGAACACCCAGACCATGTTGGGCACGCCGGTGAACATCATGCCGCGGTAGGTCACGGTGTCGGCGAAGTTCAGCGGCTTGCCGTCGATGACGAAGTCGATGTCGCCCAGGACGTTCAGGTTGAAGCCGGTGGCGGTGATGATGATGTCGGCTTCCAGCTCCTGGCCGGACTTGGTCAGGATGCCCTTTTCGGTGAAGCGGTCGATCTCGTCGGTGACCATGGAGGCCTTGCCGGCCTTGATGCCCTCGAAGATGTCGCCGTCGGGCACGAAGGCGATGCGCTGGCGCCAGGGGCGGTAGGTGGGGGTGAAGTGCTTTTCCACCTGGTCGGGCGGCAGGAAGGCGGCCACGCCGGCCAGCAGCTCCTGCTTCACCGTCTCGGGCTCCTCGACCGCGCGGCGGGTGAACTGGTCCTGGTTGAACAGGATCTGCTTGCGCACGATCTCGTGGATCCAGCTCTCGTCCACCTGGAGCTGGCGCAGGGTGTCGGCCATGTCGTTGGCGTTGCGGCCGGGGATGAAATAGGTCGGCGAACGCTGCAGGACGGTGACGTGCTCGCAGTCGCCGGCGATGGCCGGCGCCAGGGTCGCCGCCGTGGCGCCCGAGCCGATGATGATGACCTTCTTGCCCTTGTAGTCGAGGTCTTCCGGCCAGGTCTGCGGGTGGACGATGCGGCCCTTGTACTTGTCCATGCCCGGCCAGTCGGGGGTGTAGCCCTCGGAGTGGCGGTAGTAGCCCTGGCACATCCACAGGAAGTTGGCGGTGATCTTGACCGCCTCGCCGGTGTCGTTGCGCACCGCCTCGATGGTCCACTGGTTGTCGGCGCTGGACCAGGTGGCGCGCTCGATGCGGTGGCCATAGCGGATGTGCTTGGCGATGTCGTTCTCGTCGATCACCTCGCCCATGTACTTGAGGATCTCTTCGGCGCTGGCGATGGGCGCGCTGGTCCACGGCTTGAAGCGGTAGCCGAAGGTGTAGAGGTCGCTGTCGGAGCGGATGCCGGGGTACTTGTGCGTCAGCCAGGTGCCGCCGAAGCTCTCCTGGGTCTCCAGGATCACATAGCTCGTGCCCGGGCGCTGGGTCTGCAGGTGATAGGCGCCGCCGATGCCGGAGATGCCGGCGCCGACGATCAGCACGTCGAAGTGTTCGGCGGCCTGTTTGGCGGCGGGTCGGGTGAGGGTGGCGGCGTCGCTCATGATGTCCTGACTCTTCTTCCCTGGTTGCTTCTGGTCTTGGGTTGCTTCTGGTCTTGGGTTGCTTCTGGCCTTGGCGTCACGGACGCCGGCCCGCAGTCGTCCGGGCGGGTGCGGCGGCGCTGTGCGACGCGCCTGGCGGGCGGCGTCGCGGCCAAGTTCCGACCCTTTGCGGCGGGCCTCCTTGATCGAGATCAAGTTGACTGATCGCTGATTACATAATTCCCCCGGGGCCGCAATCGGGGCCAGGACAGGGGTCGCGAGGATCGGCCGGCGGTGGAAATTCCGTCGCCAGCAACGATGTTGCGGCGCGATCAAGCGCATTTCGCAGCGCAACAGGGCATTTCCGTCCCGCCGAACGACGCTCGGCGCGCATTTCATGCCTGGACGAGGGCGGCGCCATCGCCTATGCGGCGTCGATCGGCCCCCGACGCGTGGGCCACCCCCGTTCAGCCACGAGCGAACCTTTCCCCGCCCATGACCGCACCGTCCCGCGCCGCCGGCGCCACCTTCCTCGGCCACCCGATCGGCCTGGCCTACCTGAGCTTCGCCGAGGCCTGGGAGCGGTTCTCCTACTACGGCATGCAGACCCTGCTGGTGCTGTACATGACCAAGCAGCTGCTGCTGGCGCCGCACGTGGACCGCATCCTGGGCTTCGGGCCGTTCCGGGCGTTCCTGGAGTCGGCCGGGCCGATGACGCCGGTGGCCCTGGCCTCGGCGATCTTCGGGCTCTACGCGGCCTGCGTCTACCTGACCCCCATCCTGGGCGGGCTGCTGGCGGACCGGGTGCTGGGCCGGACGCGGACGGTGACCCTGGGCGCCCTTCTGATGGCGACCGGCCACTTCCTGATGGCCTTCGACGTCAGCTTCCTGATCGCCCTGACCTGCCTCTTGCTGGGCGTCGGCTGCTTCAAGGGCAACATCGCCACCCAGGTGGGCGAGCTCTATGCGCCGGATGACCTGCGCCGCGCCAACGCCTTCCAGATCTACATGTTCGGCATCCAGATCGCGGTGATCATCTCGCCGCTGGTGTGCGGCACCCTGGGGCAGAAGGTGGGCTGGCACTGGGGCTTCGGCGCCGCCGGCGTGGGGATGGTGATCGGGCTGATCGTCTACCTGTCCGCGCGCCGCCACCTGCCGCCCGAGCCGCCCTTGCGGCGCAAGGCCGAGGCCGGCGCGCCCAAGGCGCCGTTCACGCCCCGGGACGTGCGGGCCATGATCGTGCTGGTGGCGCTGCTGCCGGTGCTGGCCATGGCGGTGGTGGGCAACCAGCAGATCGGCAACGCCTACCTGCTGTGGGGCGACGCCCACTACCAGCTGGAGTTCTTCGGCAAGACCATGCCGGTGAGCTGGCTGATGTCGCTGGACGCCTTCGTCAGCGCCATCACCATGGCCGGCTCCCTGGTCTTCTGGCGCTGGTGGGCGACCCGGCGCACCGAGCCCAACGAGATCACCAAGCTGACCATCGGCGTCGTCATCGCCGCCCTGGCGCCCCTGGTGCTGGCGCTCGCCAGCCTGCAGGCGAGCGGCGGGCACAAGGTGGGGCTGGTCTGGGGCGTGGCCTTCCACGTGATCAACGACATCGGCTTCGCCAACATCTTCCCGGTGGGGCTGGCGCTCTACACGCGGGCGGCGCCCAAGTCGCTGGGAGGGACGATCCTGGCGATCTACTACCTGCACCTGTTCGCCGGGAACCTGCTGGTGGGCTGGCTGGGCGGCCTCCTGGACAAGCTGCCGGGCTCCACCTTCTGGATGATCCACGTGGGCCTGATCGGGGCGGCCGCGGTGCTGCTGCTGCTGGCCCGGGCCGTGGCCGGCGCGGCCCTGGCCCCTGAGGCGGCGCCCGAGCCGGAGGGGGCGCTGGCGACGGCGTAGAGCTCCGCCCCTAGCGCTTGTTGCGCAGGAAGGCCTTGGCGGCCTGGGCTAAGCCGGCGGCGGCTTCGTCGGGCGAGGGGTCGGCCTGGAAGGGCAGTTCGCCGGCGACGCCGCGGATGGCCAGCCACATCACGCGGCTGAACTGGGGCAGCAGGCGCAGGGGCCGGCGCTTGGCGTCGGTGACGTCCCAGCCGGCGTCCTCGAAGGGGAAGATCTGCTGGGCCGGGGCCTTGGCGTCGATGTGGTCCCAGCCGGGCGGGTCGTCCACGGCGTCGGCCTCGTCCGGGGTCAGGCCGAAGTTGGCGCGAGCGACCTCGGCGATCTCAGGGAAGTCGGCGCGGGCGTCGGGCTCGGCCATGCGCGGCGTCATCACGGCCTGGCGCTCCAGGTCGTCGACCCCGGGCAGGTCGATGAGGCGGCGAAGGCGGGGGCGGTCGGTCATGGGGGTCCCCGTCAGGCCGTGAACAGCGCCACGTGGGCGGAGTCGAAATATTCGTCCAGCCGGGTGATGCGCCCGCCGGCCACCTGACAGATCACGCAGGCGGCCAGCTCGCGCCGGGCCCCGTCGCGGCGGACGGCGCGCAGGACGTGCTGCTGCACGAAGCCGCCGGGAAAGACGCCGAGGCGGCGATCCTCGTAGCGGCGCTCGGGAAAGCCGCGCACCAGGCCCGACAGCACCTTGAGGTTCTCGGCCTTGCCCGTCGCCAGGCCGTCGGTGTTGTGCCAGACGGCGACGTCGTCGGCGTAGCACGCGCCCACCGCCTCCACGTCGCCGCGCTCGATGGCGTCGAAGAAGCGGGCGGCGAGGCCGGCGATGTCGTCAGCGTCGGGGTTGGTCTGGGTCACGGAAATCTCCGGCTAGAGTCGGCGGCACTGAAGGGGGTTTCGGGCGTCAGGTCCAGGCCCCGCGGGGTCAGGAGCGCCCCTCGCCGCCCTCCTCCCCCGCCCCGTCCCCGGCCCCATCCCCCGCCCCATCGAGCGCCGCCTCCACGCGCCGGTCGGGCACCAGCCACATCAGGGCCGCGGCCAGGTAGAGGGCGTCGGCGATCAGCGGGTTCACGAAGGCCAGCCCCACGCCCGCCGCATAGATGAAGGGCGAGGCCTTGCCCTTGAGGTCGGCGCCGATGGCCCGGCGCAGGGGCGAGGCCGCGCCCTGGTGGCGGATGATCACCGCCTGCATCGCCGACCAGGCGACGGCCGGCATGAACAGGCTGGCGCCATAGAGGGCCGTGGGCAGGGGGGCGTTGTGGTTCTCGCCCATCCAGGCGGTGGCGAAGGGGATCAGCGACAGCCAGAACAGCAGGTGCAGGTTGGCCCACAGGATCGCCCCGTCGACCCGCTCCACCAGCTGGAAGAAGTGGTGGTGGTTGTTCCAGTAGATGGCCACGTAGACGAAGCTCAAGGCATAGCTGAGGAACACTGGCCAGAGGGCGCAGAGCGCCGCCAGGTCCGCCCCGTGCGGCGGCTTCATCTCCAGCACCATGATCGTGATGATCACCGCCAGCACCCCGTCGGTGAAGGCGGTCAGCCGCTCGCGGGTCATGGGCGCGAGAGTACCGGGGGGCGGCGCGGGGATCGCCTTGGAGAGCGCTTTGCGAGTCTCTGGGGGGCCGGCATGGAATCGCTCGCGAGGGGTGGGCGGAGGGCAGGAGCATGGCGCCGATCGGGGCTCGCGGGCGAGAGGGGCCGACTGGCGACGGACACGGTCAGGAACGCGCCCGAGCACCGTAAATCACCGTAATTTACGGTGGAGCTGGGCGGTGGAGGGCTGGGCGGAACGGCGCGATGTGTGGGCGCGGGGGTGAGGGTCACGGGATGCGGGGTCCGATAGGCGGCGGCGAAATCGGAACATTTTGGGAACATTCGCGGGGGCATCAAGACTTTGACGCTTCCACGCGCCGGCGCTAGGCGCGACGAGCGAGCAAGCGAATGCGTGCCACCAGCACGAAATCGGTCCAATTGGGCTACTTCAGCTTTGATAGGAAGATAAGCTCTTGAACCACAACCCTAATATCGGGAAGCAGACGATCCAAGTCGCCACGCTGGGCGATGAAACGGCGACTATGCGCGGATTTATCCCCAACATCCTTCAGTTTTTTCATCGCCGCTTTGCAGTTTCTACCAATGTTCCAGGAAGGATTTGCCAACGTCAAATCTATAAGATCTCCAAGGTAGAAAAAATCTCCACTAGAATTCTTAATATTGGCGGACAATCCGTGAGCCTCGAAAGCTTCAATAATTAAAGTTTCTAGTAGTCGCCTCACCATTACAGCGCAAGCATCGTACCATCCGCGTTCGTAGGCACCATTCGCTTGGACCGCTACCCTCTCAATATACCCGCGAGTTCCACGCACGAGGGACATTAGCACTACTAGATCAGAAAGGGCCGAGCCACCGACTTCGGGGGGCTTATGCTGTTCGCTCAGTTCAGCCTTGATCGCCTGGGCGGCGAGTAAAACGTTTCGCGCTGCGTCCATGGTCAGTGAACGCTTGCCCCATAGAGATGCTTAGCCATGCTGGCGAATATTTTGTCGATCTGCTCCGGCGTCGAATCCGGCGATATGTGCACTTGAATGTCGATGTGTAGAGACGGAGCGGTGGTACCAACAGCTCCGGAACCGGTGCCGGCTTCGTTCTTCGCGACAGGAACGTGCAGAGGACCAGCTGTGTGAAGCACCTCCTTCACCGGACTATTTACAAACTCAGCCTCCCCCACCAACGCCTTGAAGGTACTTACCGTCTTAGTTATTGCCTGCTGACCGGCCGTCGAACTCGTCTTAAAGACATTCTCGACTTCTGTTTGGCTTCTCGTGTGTGCGTCTGGATAGACGCTATACAACTCAGCGTATCCCTTCCGGATAGCGTCACCTAAGACGGACTTAGAATTTCCTCCGCGAAACTGCGACCAAATTTGCGTCGGCGCACCTGACTGATCAATTAATTCTATAAACTTTAATACCGGTATCATAGTAGAATCATTACTTGATGTAAAACCAAGAGTCTTCAGCCACTGTACGGATACCTTTGCAGGAACCCCTACCGAACGTATTTTGTCCAACAACTGCTTTAACTTGCCGGGAACCTGCGTATAAGGATAGTTGGCCATGACCCCTCCGCGAAGGCTAACCATATTAGGCTCCGCGAAAAGAAGCGCAACCACAGGTATCGATTTGGCGCCAAATCGCGCAAGCTAGCTAATCCTGGCCGGCGGAAGTGGAGGGTCGAGAGAGAGGCTCCAAACTAGAGCCAGGACCCATCCCAGCAGTGTCCAGCCAAGGAAGAAGTTGAGCGCGAAGATGGCGGCGGTATTCCGCTTCTTGCGACCAAAAGCGATCAGCGTGGGCACAAAGTAGACCGCCATGCTGGTCACCGCGATCAGCGCGATGACCACGACCCCGAGTGCGACGAGTCCGGGCGCACCGCCTCCGTTCCTTTGCTCGGGCTCCGGCGCTGTCGGCGGGGCGATGCTTGACGCATCAGAGGTGGCCGGGGTCGTAGTTTCAGACGCGGGCGCGGGTGCTTCTGGATTGAGCGCCGGTTGAGAGAGGTCGGTCCCCGCCGGGGGATGGTTCCAGCCCCGCCGGTAGTCTGGCGAATTCAAACGGAGCCGATCAGGGCTCGAAAGCTGTTGTTGCGCCGCCAGACACCCTCGGGTCCATTCGTCACCTGTCGACGGACTGTCGACACCTGAGCACCCGGCGTGTCGGGGCACGCTCCGATTGGCCTCCCAGAAGGTCGCGCCGGCCAGGAAGTCACCCGAAAGGCTGTGGAACCAAGTCTCGTAGCGTACACGATCGGACTGTCCGCGGGTGAAGTCACCGTTGTCGGCGGAAGGCGTTGACTCTGTTGCTGCAGGGGCCGCTGGTGACGGTGTAGGCTCTTCGGCGTCGTCGTTGCCGGTGTAGCGAAGGCGGGCGCAGGCGCTGGTTGTTTCAGAGTCGCCCGCGCGGCCATGCGAGCAAACATAGTCGTCAGACGCGCCTTGGCGGCTGACTGCCCCGCCAACCAGCGGCCAGGTGAGCAAGAGCGTCACGGCCAAGCCGAGCCAGATTCGCATTGGGAGCCCCCTACCCTGGTGCTCACGATGCGTCTCGGTTGAACAGTTAGCAACCTCCCTCATGTTGCGAAGTCCGCCCATTGGCAGCAGCGCTGAAGCTGGTGGTGCGAATGTGCGATGCTACCTCAGCTTCAGGCGTATCCGCCGCGCGGCGGCGTGGGCCCCTTGCCCGGCCGCAGCACAGTGCCGGCCCGCTTCTCACCCAACCCCGCCCCCACCGCCTCGATCGCCTCCACCAGGCCCATGCGCTCCACGCTCACCCCCTCCGGCAACCCCGAGAACAACCGCGTCGGCGCCGCCGCGTCCAGCATGACGAAGACCCCCTTGTCGTCGGCGCGGCGGATCAGGCGGCCGAAGGCCTGGGCGATGCGGGCGCGGGCCAGGGCGTCGTCGTAGGTCTTGCCGCCGAAGCGCTGGCGGCGGGCCTTGTGCAGGATGTCGGGGCGGGGCCAGGGCACGCGGTCGAAGACGAGGAGGCGTAAGGAGCGGCCGGGCACGTCGACGCCGTCGCGCACGGCGTCGGTGCCCAGCAGGCAGGCGTCCTGCTCGGCGCGGAAGATGTCGACCAGGGCGCCGACCTCCAGCGGGTCGACGTGCTGGGCGTAGAGGGCCAGGCCCTTGTCGGCCAGGGGGGCGGCGATGCGCTCGTGCACCGCGCGCAGGCGCCGGATGGCGGTGAAGAGGCCGAGGCCCCCGCCGCCGGCGGCCAGGAACAACTCGCGCATGGCGGCGGCCACCTGGCGCGGGTCGTCGCGGCCGACGTCGTTGACCACGATGCAGCGGGCGTTGGCCGCGTAATCGAAGGGCGAGGCCAGACGGATGGTCTTGGGCCGGTCGGGCAGGCGCGCGGCGCCGGTGCGCATCTCGGCCAGGGCGAAGGGGTCGTCCAGGGTCTGGTCGGCCAGGGTGGCGCTGGTGACGAGGACGCCGTGGGCCGGGGCGATGACGGCGGCGGTGAGCGGCTCGGTGGGGTCGACCCAGTGGCGGCGGCAGGCGGCGTCCACCACCCGGCCATAGAGGAAGGTGGCGTCGAACCAGTCGACGAAGTCGGGGTCGTCCTCGGCGTCCTCGTCGATGGCGCGCAGCATGGAGCGCCAGGCGGGCAGCATCATGCGCGCGCGCCGGTCGAGGCCCCTGAGGGCGCCCTCGATGCGGGCGCGCTCGGCGGGGCCGAGGGTGTCGGAGTCCTCGTCGAGGACGTCCTCCAGGTGGCGGGCGAGGGCCAGCAGGGGGGCCTCGACGGAGCCGAGGGCGGCGGCGGCGGCGCGGGCGGTGTCGCGCACCAGGTCGATGGCCGGGCGGGCCTGGCACTCCATGCCGAGGTCGGAGGCGGCGGCGCGGGCGCGGAGCTGTTCGAGGACGGCGACCAGGAACTGCTCGATCGGACCCATGGGGCTGACCTCGCCGGTGGCGGGGGCGATGCGGCCGGACCAGCCCTCGCCCGGCAGGGCGGCGGCGGCGCGCACGGCGTCGAGCAGGGCGCGGCGGCTGTCCTCGCGTTCGCCCAGCACCTCCATCAGGCGCGCCTCGAGCCCCCGCCCGCGGCGGCCGCGGCCCTCCGGCCCCCGGATCCAGCGGCGCAGCTCGGCCGCCTCGGCGCCGGACAGGGCGGCGGCGAAGGCGCTGTCGGCGGCGTCGAACAGGTGGTGGCCCTCGTCGAAGACGATGCGCTTGAGCTGGGTGGTCTCGGTGTCGCCCTTGGAGCCGCGGGCGGCCCGGGCGCCGTCGAAGGCGGCCTGGGTCATCACCAGGGCGTGGTTGGCGATGACGATGTCGGCCCGGCGCGAGGCGCGGACGGCCTTTTCGATGAAGCAGGCGCGGTAGTGGGCGCAGCCGGCGTGGACGCACTCGCCGCGCCGGTCGACCAGGTTGGCGGCGCCGGCCTGAAGCGCGGGGGCGACGGCGAAGAGGGTGGGCAGCCAGGCAGGGAAGTCGCCGCCGGTCATGTCGCCGTCGCGGGTGGCGCGCAGCCAGCGGGCGACGAGGCCGAGGCCGACGGTGTCGGCGTTTCCCAGGGCCGAGGCATTGACCGCGTCCTGGTAGTTCAGGAGGCAGAGGTAGTTCTCGCGCCCCTTGCGGACCACGGCCTTTTTCGCGCGGACGGCGGGGTCGGGGAAGACGGCGTGGCTCTCGCGCTCGATCTGGCGCTGGAGGGCGCGGGTGTAGGTGGAGACCCAGACGGCGGGGCCGTTGGCCTCGGCCCAGAGGGAGGCCGGCGCGAGGTAGCCCATGGTCTTGCCGACGCCGGTGCCGGCCTCGGCCAGGACCATGCGCGGCTCGCCCTCGCGCGGGCGGGGCTGGAAGGCCTCGGCGGTCTCGGCGGCGAAGGCGGCCTGGGTGGGGCGGGCCTCGTCGAGGCCGGCGCGGGCGAGGAGTTCGGCCAGGCGGGCGGCGGCGGCGTCGGGCTCGATGGGCTTGGAGCCCGCCTCGCCCGGCGGGGCCTGGTCCTCCCACTCCGGGATGCGGCTCCAGACGTCGAGGCCGCCGCCGCGCCAGGGCCGGTCGATGGGGGCGGCGCGCAGGGCGCCGATCAGGGGCGCGGCCCAGGGCCAGCCGGCGCGGCCGAGGGTCTCGGCCTGGGCCAGGGCCTCGGCGCGGGCGTTGGCGTTCCAGGCGCCGGCCTCGGCGATCAGGGCGTGGGCGGCGGCGCGGACGGCGGACGCCTGCTCGGCGGCGCCGCGGGGCTCCGGCCAGCCGAGGGCGAGGGCGAGGCCGGCGGCGGAGGGGGCGCAGAACTGGGCCGGCCGCACGAAGGCGAACAGCTCCAGCACGTCGAAGAGGCGCGGCGACCTGGGCGGGGCGCCCAGGGCCAGGCGACGGGCGGTCATGGCGGCGTGGGCGACCAGGACCGGGCCGGATTCGAACAGGTCGCGGGCCTCGGGCGGGCGGACCGCCCTGCCGTCATCTTGCGCATCGGCCACCGCGGCGCGCGGGCCCGGCAGGACCACCAGGGCCGGGGCGAGGTCGAGACTCGGGACGATCGCGTTCACCGTCTTGAGATAGCGCCTCCGCCCCGAAACAAAAAGGCAACTTCGGCGGGCGGGACATCGCGCCCCAGGCGCGCGCGGGTGCGGGACAAACGTTTTCGCAACCTCGGCGTGCGACAAGGCGGCGGCAAGACGGTCAGAAGGACCCCTCATGCAGCCCGTCCAGACCTTCGGCCGGCGCGGCGTCGCCGCCGGCCAGCCGCCGCAGCCCGCCCCGACGCAGACGGCGGGGCCCAGCCAGGCGACCCTGGACATGATCCTGGGGCGCGGCCCGTCGTCCGCCCCGGAGCCCACCGCCGCCAGCCTCGGCGTCACCGCCGGCGCGGGGCCGGGCTACGCCGCGACCTCGGTGTGGAGCATGCTGTTCAGCCTGGAGGGGCGCCTGGCGCCGGGTCCCTATCGGCTGATCCGCTTCGCCAGCTATGTGGTCTTCCTCAGCATCTTCCTCGGCGTGCTGCGCGGGGTGTGGCAGCAGAAGGGGCCGGGCGGCGACATCGGCGTGATGCTGATGCTGCTGGTGATCGACCTCGTGGCGCTGGGCCTGTGGTTCTGGACCACGCTGGCGACGCAGGTGAAGCGGTGGCACGACCGGGGCAAGGGCGGCGTGTGGATGCTGGTCGGCTTCATCCCGCTGATCGGGCCGATCTGGACGCTGGTGGAGCTGATGTTCCTGGACAGCGACCCCGGCCCCAACCGCTTCGGCCCCTCGCCCAAGGGCGGGGCGGCGGCGTCGACGGTGTTCGAGGCCTGATCCGGCCGGCGCCAGGTCCACTCGAAACAGAAAGAGAACATGTTATAGAGGCCGGATGGACGACGGCCGCGCCCTTTCCGCCCTGCCGCCCCGGTTCGCGGCCTGGTTCGAGAGCCGGGGCTGGGCGCCGCGGCCGCACCAGTTGGCCATGGTCGAGGCGGGGCTGGCGGAGCGCCACAGTCTGCTGATCGCACCGACCGGCGGGGGCAAGACCCTGGCCGGCTTCCTGCCCAGCCTGATCGAGCTGGCCGAGCGGCCGCCGGCCAACAGCCGGCGCGGCGTCCACACCCTCTACATCTCGCCTCTGAAGGCCCTGGCGGTGGACGTCGAGCGCAACCTGATCGCGCCGATCCTGCAGATGGGGCTGAACATCGTCGCGGAGTCGCGCACCGGCGACACCGGCGTCAGCCGCAAGGCGCGCCAGAGGGTCAAGCCGCCGGACATCCTGCTGACCACGCCCGAACAGCTGGCCCTGTTCTGCGCCTGGGAGGGGGCGCGGGCCTATTTCGAGGACCTGCGGTGCGTGATCATCGACGAGATCCACTCGATCTGGCCGACCAAGCGCGGTGACCTTTTGAACCTGCAGATGGCCAGGCTGCAGACCTTCGCCCCGTCGATGCGGCGGGTGGGGCTGTCGGCGACGGTGGACGACCCCGACCAGATCCGCCGCTGGATGACGCCGACCACGACGGACGACGTGCAGCTTGTGCGCGGCTCGGGCGGGGCGGCGCCGGTGGTGGAGGTGCTGCTGTCGGAGGGCCGCGTGCCGTGGGCCGGCCACACCGCCCAGCACGCCATGCCGGAGGTCTATGAGGCGATCCGCAAGGCCAGGACCGCCCTCGTCTTCGTCAACACGAGGTTTCAGGCGGAATTTGCCTTCCAGGAACTTTGGAAGATGAACGAGGACGACCTGCCCATCGCCCTGCACCACGGCTCGCTGTCGGCCGAGCAGCGGCGCAAGGTCGAGGCGGCGATGGCGCGGGGCGCGCTGCGGGCGGTGGTCTGCACCTCGACCCTGGACCTCGGCATCGACTGGGGCGACGTGGACCTGGTGATCCAGCTCGCCTCGCCCAAGGGCGCCTCGCGCATGGTGCAGCGGATCGGGCGCGCCAACCACCGCCTGGACGAGCCCAGCCACGCCCTCTTCGTGCCGGCCAACCGCTTCGAGATGCTGGAGTGCCAGGCCGCGCGCGAGGCCATCGCCGAGAACGCCTTCGACCCGGAGCCCTGGCGCGAGGGGGCGCTGGACGTGCTGGCCCAGCACGTCATGGGCTGCGCCTGCTCGGAGCCCTTCGACCTGGTGGGGCTGTACGAGGAGGTGACCACCGCGGGGGTCTATGCGGGCCTGAGCTGGGAGGACTGGGAGCAGGTGGTCGATTTCGTCTCGACCGGCGGCTACGCCCTGAAGTCCTACGACAAGTACCGCCGCATCGTGAAAGGCCAGGACGGCCTCTGGCGCGCGCGCAACGAGGAGACCGTGCGCCGCCACCGGATGAACGTGGGCGCCATCGTCTCGCCGTCCATGCTGTCGGTCAGGATCGGCAACGGCAAGGGCCGCAACCCCGGGCGCAAGATCGGCGAGGTCGAGGAAGGCTATCTGGAGGTGCTGGAGCCGGGAGACACCTTCGTCTTCGCCGGCCAGGTGTGGCGGCTGATGGGGGTGACGGGGCTGGACGTGCACGTGATGCCGGCCCCCGGCGAGGACGCCAAGATGCCGTCGTGGGGCGGCTCGAAGTTCGCCATCTCCACCTTCCTGGCGCGGCGGGTGCGCCAGCTGATGTCGGACGGCGACCACTGGTCCGTGCTGCCCGCGGACGTGCGCGAATGGCTGGAGATCCAGAAGGACAAGTCGGCCATCCCCGCCGAGGACGAGATGCTGCTGGAGACCTTTCCCAAGGGCCAGCGGCATTTCATGGTCTGCTATCCCTTCGAGGGGCGGCTGGCGCACACCACCCTGGCCATGCTGCTGACCCGGCGGCTGGAGCGGCTGGGCGTGGGGCCGATGGGCTTCGTGTGCAACGACTACGCCCTGACCATCTGGTCGGTGAAGCCGATGGACGGCCTCGATTTCGGCGAGCTCTACGCCGAGGACATGCTGGGCGACGACCTGGAGTCCTGGATGGCGGAGAGCACCATGATGAAGGCGGCGTTCAAGGCCTGCGCCCTGATCGGGGGACTGATCGAGCGGCGCTTCCCCGGCGAGCAGAAGTCCGGCCGGGCGGTGACCTTCTCCACTGACCTGGTCTACGACGTTCTGCGTCGCCACCAGCCGGATCATCTGCTGCTGAAGTGCGCCAGGGCCGACGCGGCCAAGGGCCTGGTGGACGTGGCCCGGCTGGGGCAGATGCTGAGCCGGATCAAGGGCCGCATCCGCCACGTGGCCCTGGACCACCTGTCGCCGTTCGCGGTGCCGATGATCCTGGAGATCGGCCGTCAGCAGTCGCCTGGCAGCTTCGGCGACCTCATCCTGAGCGAGGCGGCCGAAGACCTGATCGCCCAGGCCGTGGCATAAGGGGCGGGTCCCATGAGTCTCGCCGAACAGATCTTCCGCTACGCCTTCGCCGAGCGCCCGGACGGCGCCCTGGCGGTGATGGTGGCCGAGACCGAGGTGGTGCTGCGCCCCTCCGGCGCCCTGTGGCTGGAGCGCGAACGCACCCTGGTGGCGGCCGACCTCCACCTGGAAAAAGGCTCGTCCTACGCCCGCAAGGGCCAGATGCTGCCGCCCTATGACACGCGCGAGACCCTGGGGCGGCTGGAGGCCGAGGCGCGGGCGACGGGCGCGGCGGCGATCGTGCTGCTGGGGGACACCTTCCATGACGGCGAGGCCGAGGGCCGGCTGGCGGCCGAGGACGCGGGGCGGCTGATCGCCCTGGCGGCGGGGCG